>NZ_CP104174.1:3055769-3361346 GCF_025200925.1 Bradyrhizobium sp. CB1015
GTTCGATCCGCCGTTCCATCCCGGCCAGTCCGTGCTGCTGCACCGGCAGGCCGATAACATCTGGCGCATCGATTTCCAGCTCGGCTGGGATGCCAATCCCGAGGAGGAAAAGCGGCCCGAGCGGGTGATCCCGCGCATCCGGGCCATGCTCGGCGAGCACACCGAGTTCGCGCTCGAATGGGTCTCGATCTATCAGTTCGCCTGCCGCCGCATCGACAATTTCCGGCAAGGGAGGGTGCTGTTCGCCGGCGACGCCGCGCATCAGGTCTCGCCGTTCGGCGCGCGCGGCGCCAACACCGGTGTCCAGGACATCGACAATCTCGCCTGGAAGCTGGCGATGGTGCTGCGCGGCGAAGCCTCGGAAGCGCTGCTCGACAGCTACCACGAGGAGCGCGCCTATGCCGCGGACGACAACATCCTGAACTCGACGCGGGCCACCGACTTCATCACGCCGAAGACGAGACCGAGCCGCTATTTCCGCGACGCCGTGCTGGAGCTCGCCCGGCATCACGGCTTTGCCCGGCCGCTGGTCAATAGCGGCCGGCTCTCGACGCCGACCCCTTACGTGACCTCGGCGCTCAACACGCCCGACCACGACGCAGTGCCGGGCGCCATGCGGCCCGGCACGAATGCGGCCGATGCACCGATTGCGGTGGATGGCAAGCCGGCCTGGTTCCTGCACTGTCTCGGCGATGGCTTCACGGTCGTCACCTTCGGCAAGGTCAGCGACAAGACCGAGATCGCGGTGGGGCCGTTCGCGGCCAAGCTCATTCTCGTCGGCCGAGACATCGAGGATCCCACAGGTGTGCTCGCGCAGCGCTACGGCGCCGCGCCCGGGACCACGTACCTGTTCCGCCCCGATCAATATGTCGCCGGGCGCTGGAGCGGTTTCGACGAGGCCAAGATCACCGAGGCAGCGCTGCGCGCCGCCGGCCACGACACCGCCGACCGGACGGAGCTTGCGGCATGATGCTCAACCTGTCACCGAACATCGCCGATCCCGACGATTTCTACGCCGAGCTGATCAACAGCCAGCGCGATCTCGACGAGGAGCAGGCGCTGCGCATGAACGCCCGGCTGATCCTGTTGCTCGCCAATCACATCGGCGACCGCAAGGTTCTCACCGAGGCGATCGGCTGCGCTCGTGCCGGCTAGGCCGCCGGCAACGTCGGCGGGGGTGCTATTGCGCGATCTCGCCGGCTGAATTCGGCGCCAAGCGCGTCGAAAAGCCATGGGGCGCAAGCCGCTTTGTTGACTTGGCTCAAGGTAAAATCGGTGAAGTTCGACAACCTCCTTGGGCTTACACCAAGGCCGGAGGAAGTGCCATGCGAGGTCGAACCGTTGCTGCAGCGTTGCTGTTCGCCATCTTGGGCCAGCCAGTTTTGGCTCAATCGCCGGCGGATCATCAAGGCCATCATCCCGGACAGGAGCAGGCGCCGGTGTCGCCGCAGTCGAGTGCTCCTGCCAATCCGTCTGCCGAGCGACAGAGCCCGACGCCCGGTGGAAATATGATGGGAATGATGGGGCGCGGAATGATGGGACAAGGAATGATGGAACATGGCGCGATGGGCGGGGGCGCCATGGAGCCGCCGGTCGTCTTCCGCATCGTCTTCGCGCTGATGGATGCCGATGGTGACGGGAACGTCTCGCTGCCCGAGTTTCAAGCCGCTCACGAACGCCTGTTCAAGGCAATGGATCGCGACAAGGACGGCAAGCTCACATTCGATGAGATGATGACGTTCATGCACGGCAGCAAGAGCTCCGTCCCGCGACAATAGCGGTTGGAGCCCGAAGGGCGGGTGCGCCAAGCCATGTCGTTTGATCGGGTCTTGCGATGGGCCCTGGTTGCGATCGCAATCGCAGGATTGACTGCAGGTACTCTCGCGCGAGCCGCGGGCCAGCCCGATCTGGCCGATGTCGCGTGGGCGCTCGGCACCGCGCCCGTGATTGCCGGATTGGCGGTCTCGATCGTCCAGGATCTCACGAGGGGCCGTGTTGGAGTGGACGCGATCGCGCTGCTGTCGATGAGTGCGGCTTTGGCGCTCGGACAGCCGCTCGCAGGGGCTGTGGTCGCGCTGATGTATTCCGGCGGCAACGTGCTGGAGGAGATCGCGATCGCACGGGCAGAGCATGATCTGCGATCCCTGGTTGACCGGGCGCCGCGGCAGGTCCATCGCAAATCGAGCGAGCGGATCGAGGATGTTCCGATCGAGGAGGTGGCGGCCGGCGAAGAGCTTCTGGTGCAGGCCGGCGAGATCGTGCCGGTCGACGGTGTCGTTGCGTCGGCCTTCGCTGCGATCGACGAGTCCGCGGTTACCGGCGAACCGATTCCGGTGGAGAAGACACGCGGAAGCGCCGTTCTTTCCGGTTCCCTGAATGCGGGCGAGACCTTCCAATTGACCGTGACCGCGCCAGCCAGCGAGAGCACCTATGCGGGCATCGTGCGCATGGTGACTGCGGCGCAGACGGCGAGAGCTCCCTTCGTGCGGCTGGCCGACCGCTATGCGCTGGTCTTTCTGCCGGTCACGCTCGTCATCGCCTTCGTGGCGTGGCACATCTCCGGCGACGTGACCCGCAGCCTTGCCGTGCTGGTAGCGGCGACACCGTGCCCCTTGATTCTGGCCGCGCCCGTCGCCTTCATCGCCGGAGTGGCGCAAGCGGCCCGCCGCGGGATCCTGGTCAAGGGCGGCAAGGCGCTGGAGGCCTTGGCCCGTGCCCACACCGTGCTGTTCGACAAGACCGGCACCCTGACGGTAGGCGGGGCGCGGTTGCTCTCCGTCGAGGTCGCGCCGGGCGAGGATCCGGATGAGGTCCTCACGCTCGGCGCGTCGCTCGAGCAAGCGTCGCACCACGTGCTGGCGAAGGCCGTCGTCGCTGCGGCCCTTGCCCAGGGGCTCAAGCTGAAGCCGCCGGAACATGTCAAGGAGACCATGGGAGCCGGCCTCAGCGGTCAGATCGACGGACGCCATGTCATGGCGGGCTCGCGAGAGATGCTTCTCGCGCGAGCCGAGCTCTCGTCATGGGAGTTGCGGGCGATTCGACGTGCCTCCTGGCGCTCGGCGCTGATCGTCTTCGTCGCGGTGGACGGCCGTCCCGTCGGTGCGTTGCTGCTGGCAGACGAATTGCGTGCGGATACGCCACGCGCGATCCGGCTGCTGCGCGATGCCGGCATTGCGCGCATGGTGATGGTCACGGGCGATCGCGCCGCAGCGGCGCAGGCCATCGGAGCGGCGCTCGATCTCGATGCCGTGCTGGCCGATCGCGTTCCCTCGGACAAGGTCGAAGCGGTACGTAGCGAACAGCGGCTGCATCCGACCATCATGGTCGGCGACGGTATCAACGATGCCCCGGCGCTGGCCGTGGCTGACACGGGGGTCGCGCTCGGCGCGCGCGGTGCAAGCGCCTCCTCCGAGGCGGCGGATGTGGTGATTCTCACCGATCGGCTGGACCGGGTCGGCGAAGCGATCGTCATCGCGCAGCGCGCGCGGGGCATTGCCCTGCAAAGCATCTTCGTCGGGATGGGGTTGTCACTGGCGGCGATGTCCGCTGCCAGCCTTGGCTGGCTCGATCCCGTACCCGCCGCGATCGTTCAGGAGGTGATCGACGTCGCCGTCATTCTGAACGCACTGCGAGCGCTCAATCCGCCGCTCGCCAGGAGTGGTCCGCGGCTCACTGCGGAGCAGGGGCTGACGTTGCATCACGATCATCAGGCCCTGCTCAGGGATCTCGGCCGCTTGCGCCAGATCGTCGACGCGCTGGACGATGCAGGCCCCGAAGCCGCCGCTGCGTTGATTGGCGAGGCAGATCGACTGGTTCAGGGCAGCGTCATGATGCACGAACGCGAAGATGAGGACAGCGTCTATCCGAAGCTCACGGAGGTTCTGCGCGACCGCCACGGACTCTCTGCCATGAGCCGTGCGCATCGCGAGATACTCCATCTCGCCCGGCTGCTCGCCCGCATCGCGGAGGATCTGCCGTCGGAGAAGATCGACCGCTACCTCATTCGCGACGCTCAGCGCGTGATCGAGGCGATCGAAACTTTGGTGCGCATGCACACGGCCCAGGAGGAGGATATCTACGAGGCCGTTGCGGCCTAGGCGGCGCAATCGACCTCAGTGTTCCAGCGGTCGCCAGCCGGCGTGGTCAAAATACCGATCGTATTGAGCGAGCGCCCGTATGATCCTCACGGCTCCCCGATCGCGGCTGGTCCCGGCTTTCATATTCGCCGCGCCGTCGATGACTGCTCGAGGACGAGGTGAAGTTGCTGGTCGGCCTGCTCGGGCAGCTTGCAGTTTGCCACGACGTCATCGATCCGCCCCTGGATTCGCGCTGCCGGAGCCTCGTATTGCGCAGGCGTAAACACATTGCTGTGAATGGGAGCCAGCGATTGTCTCATCGCGAGAGCGATGTCGTCCATGCCGCGGCGCAAGACATCATCAGTCGGCCACTTCTTGCCGTGGTCGAGCTGCGGACGCGCGGTCGCGGTTGGTCCTTCATGCGCGTGTGGCCCGGCGGCGAGGGCAGGCTGTCCAAGGGCAAGACAGAGCGTGAGGGCTGCCAGCATGAGCGACTTGGTTGAGATGATCACGGGACTTCCTCCGAAAAGCTGGTTTGCTTTCATGTGGGAGATCGTGAGGGGCAGGAGTTTGCGCTGGAGCAAATCGCGAGGGGAATAAGCTGCTGCGGCGCGACGCAGGATACCTTGAGAGCGAGCCATCAGACGTCGTCAGGTAGCCGGCTCTTGAGTCAGCTCAATGCAACGCAGTCCAATCGGCTCAAGCTGGCGCGGCAGCCTCGTGAGGGAAGGACAGCATGCACAAGCTCAAACGGGTATTTTGGGGCGCTCTGGTGATTCTCGTCCTGCTGTGGTTGGCCGCGGAACCCCAGCCACTCGGCTCAGGTTCTTTCTTCCCGCTTCGCGAGAGGATGGTGCAATTGAGCGGCGTCCTGGCGATCGGCTGCATGAGCCTGGCGATGATCCTAGCGCTGCGCCCGCGCTGGCCGGAGCCGTGGCTGGGTGGTCTCGACAAGATGTATCGCTTGCACAAATGGTTCGGGATCGCGGCCCTTGTGACGGCGGTGGTCCATTGGCTCTGGGCTAATGGTCCGAAATGGGCGGTCGGTTGGGGTTTGCTGACCCGACCACAGCGTGGACCAAGGCCCATCATCGAAAATCCGATCGAGGCCTTCTTTAACGGCCTGCATGGAGCGGCGGAGGGGCTGGGCGAGTGGGCCTTCTACGGCGCTGTCGTGCTAATCGCTTTGGCGCTCATTCAAACGTTCCCCTATCGGCTCTTCTATAAGACGCATCGGCTGCTCGCCGTCGCCTATCTGGTCCTGGTCTTTCATGCGGTCACGCTGATGAAGTTCAGCTACTGGAACTCGCCGCTGGGTTTGATCGTGGGGGCTCTGCTGGCGTTCGGGATATGGGCGGCAGCTGTGACCATGATGCGGCGCATCGGGGCTCGACGCCAGGTCCAAGGCAGGATCACCTCGCTGAAATATTATCCCGGCGTCAGAGCAATCGAGACTGAGATCGAGGTGCCCCATGGCTGGCCGGGGCATCGGGCAGGCCAGTTCGCCTTCGCCACGTCCGATGTCTCCGAGGGCGCTCATCCCTACACCATCGCCTCGGGCTGGAACGCGGCGGATCCCAGGATCGTCTTCATCACCAAGGAGCTTGGGGACCACACCAGCCGGCTGCGGGAAAAGCTGCGTGTCGGGCAGGACGTGAAGGTGGAGGGGCCCTATGGCCGCTTCACGTTCGACGACGATTGCCCGCACCAGATTTGGATCGGCGGCGGTATCGGCATCACCCCCTTCGTTGCCCGCATGAAGCATGCGGCCATGAGCAACGTTGCTGGCCGCTCGGTCGCGCAGACGGTTGACCTCTTTCACACCACCGCCGATGTGGATGAAGAAGCCCTCGGCAAGCTTGCAGCAGATGCGCGCTTGGCGAATGTTCGCCTCCACGTCCTCATCGACGCCCGCGATGGACGACTAACCGGCGAGCGCATTCGCGAAGCCGTACCGCAATGGCGCCAGGCGAGCATCTGGTTCTGTGGTCCGGCGGCTTTCGGCGAAGCGCTCAGGCGCGACTTCGGCGCGCACGGCTTCCCCGTCGAACAGCGGTTTCATCAGGAGCTGTTCGCGATGCGATGATGAAAGTCGCACGCGCATCGCGCTTCCCAACTTGCCCTGGCGGCCAGTCCCTGTAATCTGCAACAAATAACAGGGAAGGGTTCGATGGGAGGAGTTTTGGAGGGCGTGCGCGTGCTCGATTTCGGGCGCTACATCGCAGGGCCCTATTGCGCGACCTTGCTGGCCGAATTCGGCGCCGAGGTCATTCGCGTCGAGAAGCGCGACGGCAGCGAGGATCGCTTCGTGGCACCGGTCGGTGAAGGCGGCGAGGGCGCGCTGTTCCTCCAGGTCAACCGCAACAAGAAGTGCGTCACGCTCGATCCGATGAAGCCGGACGGGCAGGAGGTGATGCGCCGCCTGATCGCGACCGCGGACGTCGTGGTCGCCAATCTGCCGCCGCAGACCCTGCGCGCCATGAAGCTCGACTATGAATCCTTGAAGGCGATCAAGCCCGACATCATCCTGACCACGGCTACCGCGTTTGGCGGGCCGGGACCGTGGTCCGACCGCGTCGGCTTCGACGGCGTCGGGCAGGTCATGTCGGGATCGGTGTACATGACCGGCGCCGGCGATCCGCCGTATCGCGCGGCGGTGAACTGGGTCGATTTCGGCACCGCGCTGCATTGCGCGTTCGGCACGCTTGCCGCGCTGATCGAGCGCGGCAAATCCGGGCGCGGGCAGATCGTCGAGGGCGCGCTGCTCGCAACCGCTTTGTCCTTCACCAATGCGACCCTGATCGAGCAGGCCGTCATCAACGTCAACCGCGTGCCGACCGGCAATCTCGGCCAGACCGCAGCGCCCGCCGACATCTACCGCACCAAGGACGGCTGGGTGCTGTGCCAGGTCACCGGCCATCCGCTGTTCAAGCGCTGGGCGCGGCTGATGGGCGAGGAGGAGGTGTGGCTGAACGATCCGCGCTTTGCCGACGACATCAGCCGCGGCAACAACGGCCGCATCATCAGCGAGCGGATGGCGCGCTGGTGCGCCGAGCGGACCACGCAGGAGGCGGTCGATACCTTGGGCCAGGCGATGATCCCGACCGGCCCCGTGCTCTCACCGCAACAGGCGCTGGATCACCCGCACATCCGCGCCGCCGGCTTCATGCAGGACGTCGACTATCCGGGACTTCCGAAACCGGCACCGGTGACACGGGCCGCGGTCCGGCTCTCGGAAACGCCGGGCGAGATCGCGCGCCGCCCGCCGACGCTCGGCGAGCACACCGATCTCGTCCTCGCCGAGCTCGGATATGATGCGGCCGCGATCGCGGCGCTGCGGCAAGGCGGTGTCATCTAGGCATCACACCAGCTTAGGCATCACAACAGCTGCTTCAACGCCTTTGCGTCGGCCGGCGCTGCGCTCTTCTGGTCGTTGTCGAAATAAACGTAGACGTCGCAGCCCTGCCGCTTCCACGACTTGATGCGCTTGGCCCATTGCGCCAGCGTGGCCTTGGTATAATGCCCGTGATAGCGCCCGCTCGGCCCGTGTCCGCGCACATAGACGAAATCCGCCGTGCGCTTCCACGGTGCCGGCGCATCGTGATGGTCGGACAGGCACAGCGAGATGTTCTCCTCGGTCAGCATCCGCAGGATGCGCGGCTGATACCAGCTCGGATGTCGGAATTCGAAACTGTAGCGCCGTTTCCGCGACAATAGCTTGAAGAACGAGGCGAGCCGGTCCGCATTCGCCTCGAATTGCGGCGGCAGCTGGAATAGGATCGGGCCGGCCTTGCCGCCGAGCCTGGAGATGCGGTCCTCGAGCAGCTCGAGGCTGTTGACGGAGCGGTCGGACAGGCGCTTCCAGTGCGTGATGAATTTCGAGGCCTTCCAGGCGAACACGAAATCGCGCCCGGTCTGCTCCCGCCATCCCGTCACCGCCTCCGGCGTCGGCGTGCGGTAGAACACCCCGTTCAGCTCCGTGGTGTCGAACTGCCCGGCATAGTAGCGAAGCTGCTGCTTCAGCGTCACGCCCTCGGGGAAGAACGGGCCGCGCCAGGAGGCGTAGTGCCAGCCCGAAGTTCCGATCAGAACGCGCGCCATGTTTCACGTGCCATCCGTTGCCATTTGCCGGGGGGAACGTCCGTGCGGCCGATACGTTGCTCGTGAGCATCAACGTGAGGACCGGAACCGATGTACGCGCTGTTCGAAGGCAACAAGCAGATCGGCAATCCCTTTCCGACCGAGAAGGAGGTGTGGGAAGCCGCCTTGATCGAGGGCCTCGTGACCGATGTCCCGGTCGCGGACGAGGAGGGCGGCCACCTCTTGCCCGCCGGCTATCACGTCGAGCGCGTCGACGAGACATTCGCACCGCGGGCGGATTGGAAGCTGCCGCGCGAGATCTCCTAAGTTAGTTCGTCGCCAGCGCCGCCTTGGCCACCTCGGCCATCCAGCGCGAGGCCACCGGCAGGATCGCGTCGTTGAAATCGTAGCGCGGGCCGTGCAGCTCCGCGCCGTCGCGCAACTCGCCATTGCCGATCCAGACGAAGGCGCCCGGCCGCTGCTGCAGATAATGGGCAAAATCCTCGCCGGCCATGCTGGGCGCGAGATCGCGCCGCACCGGCGCCTGCACCTTCTCCGCGGCGATGCGCGCGAGGTCGGCCTCATCAGGCGTGTTGATCACGACGCCGACACCCCAGACGATCTCGGGCGTGACCTTGACGCCGAAGCTGGTCGCGATCCCGGCGCAGGTGCGCGCGATGCCGTCGAGGATGGTGTCCTTGACCGCCTCGCGGTGGTAGCGCAGCGTGCCGCGGATGGTGACGCGTCCGGCGATCTGGTTCGGCGCGGTGCCGCCTTCGATCGTGCACAGCGACAGCACGGCGGTGTCGAGCGGATCGACGCCGCGCGAGGTGACCGATTGCAACGCGACGATCAGATGCCCGGCCGCCACCACGGGATCGCGCGTCAGATGCGGCATGCCGGCGTGCCCGGCGTGGCCCTCGATCGTGATGGTGATGCGCCCGCCGGAGGCCATGACGACGCCGTCGTGCACGGCGATGGTGCCGGCGGCAAGGCCCGGCCAGTTGTGGAAGCCGAATATCCGCTCCATCGGAAAACGGTCGAACAGCCCGGCCGCGACCATCGCGCGCGAGCCGCCAAAACCTTCCTCGGCCGGCTGGAAGATGAAATCGACCGCGCCGCTCCAATCGGCATCAGTGGCGAGCAGCGCTGCGGCGCCCAGCAGCGCGGCGGTATGGCCGTCATGGCCGCATGCATGCATCACGCCCGATGTCTTCGAAGCGTAGGGCAGGCCGGTATCCTCGGTGATCGGCAGCGCATCCATGTCGGCGCGCAGGCCGACCCGCCTGTGCGCGTGGCCGCGCGTCAAGGTCGCGACGATGCCGGGGCCGCCGATATTGGCCTCGAAGGGAATGCCGAGCTCGGTGAGCTTGTCCTGCACGAAGGCGGCGGTGGCCTTTTCCTGGAGCGACAGTTCGGGATGCGCATGCAGGTGCCGGCGCCACGCGGTCAGTTTCTGGTGCAGTTCGGGGGACAAGGCAGGGGATCTTTCGCAAGGTGTCGGTTGCCGCCACCATAAAGGATTATCACCGCCATGCACCCCGCGCCTTGGAATGCCTCGCGTGCAGCAATGTCGTTCGGTGCAAGCTCGGAAGAAGGTGCGCTCCCTCCCCAGCTTGCGGGGGAGGGTTGGGGAGGGGGCTCTCTCCGCAGTGAGATTCCCCAAGAGGAGAGAACCCTCACCCGCGCCTTCGGCGCGACCTCTCCCGCAAGCGGGAGAGGTGAGGGACCACTACGCCGCCAGCTTCGCCAGCCCCTTCCAGTCGAACCCGATCCCATGCCCCGGCCGGTCAGGCGCCAGCGCCAGCCCGTCCTTCAGCACCAGCGGATGCTCGATGTACTTGTCGAGCCCGAATCCGTGCGCCTCCAGATAGGAGCGGTTCGGGGAGGCCGCGAGCAGGTGCACGGTGATGTCGTGCGCGCCGTGGCTGGTGACCGGCAGGTTGAACGCTTCCGCCAGCCGCGCGATCTTCATGAACGCACTGACGCCGCCGCAATTGGTGACGTCGGGCTCAGGATAGGACACCGCGCCGGATGCGATGTAGTTCTTGAACTCCCACAGCGAGCGCAGATTCTCCCCAGCCGCGATCGGCACGCCGCCGGCCTGCATGATGCGCACGTGCCCCGCGACGTCGTCGGGAATGATCGGCTCCTCCAGCCAGGTCAGGTCATAGGGCACGAAGGCGCGCGCGGCGCGGATCGCCTCCTCGACCGTCCATTTCATGTTGGCGTCCGCCATCAGCGGAAAGCCGTCGCCGAGATGTTGCCGCATCGCGGAGACGCGCGCGACGTCGGACTTGAGGTCGGACCGGCCGACCTTCATCTTGATGGCGCGAAATCCCTTGGCGAGGTTGCCGTCGGTCTGCTCGAGCAGCGCATCGACGGAGAGATCGAGGTCGATGCCCCCGGCATAGCACGGCACGTGCGCATCGAAGCCGCCGAGCAATCGATACAGCGGCAGCTTGGCGCGCCGCGCCTTCAAATCCCACAGCGCGATGTCGAGCGCCGAGAGCGCCAGCACCGCCGGCCCGCCGCGGCCGCCATAATGCAGCCCCCACCAGACATGATGCCAGACCGCCTCGGTGGCGTCGGCCTCGCGCCCTTCAGCGAGTGGCGGGATCTCGCGCTTGAGAATGTCGGCCACAGCGCCGCCGTTGCGCCCGACCGTATAGGTGTAGCCGACGCCCTCGGCGCCGTCGGCATCGCGGACGCGGCAGGTGATCAGCTCGAATGCCGACATGTCGCCGTGCGTGGAGTCCGACAGCGTGATGGGGAGGGGGATCCGGTAGAGCCCGGTCTCGATGTTAGCGATGCGCGGCATGTCGCCTCCCTGTTGTTTCGTTCTTCGTAGGGTGGGTTAGCTAGCGGCTGCGCGAAGCGCAGGCCGCTGGCGTAACCCACCTCTTCTGTCACCGCGGTTGCGAACAGTGGTGGGTTACGCCCAGCGGTTTGCGCTACGCGCGATCCGCGGGGCTAACCCACCCTACCCATCGTCGCGAGTTGCACCGCCAGCGCGCAGGCGCGGTCGTATTCGTCGAGATTGATCCATTCGTCGACCGTGTGCGCCTCGTTCTGGCCGGCACCGAAGGTCACGGTCGGAACGCCGTGGCGGACCATCCAGTTGGCGTCCAGGCCGCCATTGGCGGCGCGCACGTTCGCCGTTCCGCCGACCGCAGACACCGCCTCGATCGCGCGTTTGACCACCGGGAGATTCTCCTTCATGCGGAACGGATAATAGTCGGTCTCGGCCTTGAACTTGACCTTGCCGGACTTGCCTTGCGCGTTGGTGACCTTCTTGGCCGCCTTCTCGAACGCGGCCTTGTAGGCCTTGGTGATCTCCTTGAAGAATTTTCCGTCATGGCTGCGGCTCTCGCCGCGCACATGCACGTAGTCGGTGACGACGTTGGTGGCATCGCCCGCGGGGCGGCCTTCGCCGCCGGTGACAGGACCGACGTTGCTGGTGCCCTGCTTCTTGCCCTTCACCACCTTGCCGAACCAGCCGCCGGCCTTCACGTCGGCAAGCGCCAGCGCCATGATCATGGTCGAGGAGATGCCGCGCTCGGGTGCGACGCCGGCATGCGAAGCGCGGCCGAAGATCTCGACGGTCCAGCGGTCGGCGCCGACGGCCCCGATCACGACGTTGGAGGCCGAGCCGCCGTCATAGTTGAACGCCATCACCGGCGAGCCGAGCTCGTCGAGCTTGACGTGCCGCGCGCCGTAGAGACCGCTCTCCTCGCGCACGCAGAACAAGAGCGTGATCGGCGGATGATCGAGCTTCTGCTTTGCGAGCTCGGCGGCCAGCGTCACCAGCACGCCGCAACCGCAACGATTGTCGCCGCCGAGCGCGGTCTTCGCCTCGTTGACGATCTTGCGCCCGGACAGTTTGGGCTTGGCGCCGGCGCAGAGCGGCACGGTGTCCATGTGGGTCATGAACATGATGCGCGGCTGGTTGTGCAGCGCGCCGCGGCCGGGCAGGTCGACGATGAGGTTGCCGGTCTCGGTCGGCACCGGAATGCGCGTATTGGCGTCGTCGAGCCGGATCGTCTTCGCCGGCACGCCGGCCTCCTTCAGCGCAGCAATGAGCTCCCGCCCGATCGCCGCCTCCTGTCCGGTGACGCCCTCGACGGCGAGGAAGCGCATGAGACGATCGGTGGCGGCTTTGGTGTCGACAGGCATGGACTCGAATTCCTTGACTCGTAGGATGGGTAGAGCTCTTCGCGAAACCCATCACTTCCCGGCGAGAACGATGGGTTTCGCTTCGCTCTACCCATCCTACGAACTCGCGCTCGTGTAAGTCAAAAAGATCACGACGCCGAGCGCCAATGCCGCCGCCATGAACAGCAGCACCGCCGGCAGCCCCGCGAGTGCGGCCACCGCGCCGGTGACGGATTGCATCAGCGCGGTGCCGAGAAAGAAGGCGAGATTGACGGCCGCGAGTGCTTTCCCCGCGACCTGCGCGTCCACGAGTTGCCTGGACATGCCGAACAGCAGCGGCTGCGCGGAGGTGAAGAGCCCTATGAGCACGAACAATGCCAGATCGTAGGACGGCGGCATGACGGTCACGCCGAACAGCCATGCAACGGCAAGGTGCGGCGCTCCCAGCGCCATCAGCGCGAGCAGCAGCGCCGCGATCGCGTGCGTGCCGGCAACCAGCTCACGACGGCGGCCGAGCCTGCGGTCGATCATGCCGACCAGCAGCGGGCCTGCGATCATCGCCAGCGTGAACGCACCGAGCTGGTTGCCGGCCTCGACCCGCGTCAGTCCCTTGATCTCCATCAGCCAGGGCCCGCCCCAGAGGCCGCGCAGCACCAGCGTGCTCGCCAGCGACACCATCGCCAGCGCGATCACGCCGCGCAGCGGCCGCGACAGGCCGAGCCTGACCACATCGATCATCTGCGACAGCGGCGAGGAATCGTCCTTGTGCTCGGCCGGCTGGTGCGGCACCAGCACGAACACCGCGAGCGCGACCAGGATGCCGCCAATGGCGGAGATCCAGAACCCGGCGCGCCAGCCGTAAGTGTCGATCACGAAGGCGAGCGGGCTCGCCGACAGCAGCATGCCGATATTGCCGATCGAGAGGATGGCGCCCGACCACAATCCGAACCGCGCCGCCGACAATTGCTTGGCTGCGAGCGTCATCGGGCACATCAGCATGCCCGAGGTGGCGACGCCGAGCAGCAGCTGCCCGACGGCGAAGCTCTCAGGCCCCGTCGCAAACCCCGAGGCCACCGCGCCGAACACGGTTCCCGCCAGCAGACCGAGCGACACCGGCCGCACGCCGAACCGGTCCATCGCCGCACCGACCGGGATTTGCGAGGCCGCAAAAGCGAAGTGATAGACCGACGTGAGGCTCGCCAGCGCCTGCGGCTCGATGTGGAAATCCGCTGCCATCAGGTCGAGGCTCACCGCCGGAATGGTGCGCAGCAAGGTGGAGAGCATGTGCCCGCAGGCGAGCGCGACCAGCGCGAAGATCAGCGCGCGGGTGGCGGTGCCCGCGTCGTTGGCGGCGGTGGTCATGAGCGTCCCGTCCCGAGAAGGTTTTGGGTGGGGTTACATGATCGCGGGGGCGGGCGCCAATGGCGGCAGCGGGACCCCCTCATGCCGGAATGGGGCTTCTCTGGTCCCGACCATGTCGCGGTGGTCGTGAACCAGAACGAGCGCCGAGACGTTACCCTGGAAAAACGTGGTATCCTGCAGACCAGGAGCGCCATGACATGCGGTGGCAGCGGCAATGTCCTCGTCCGAGAGTCCAAGTCAGACGACCAGTGACGCGGCCCGCCGAGAGCGGCGAAGGAGCAATTTCCTTCTGTTTGTTCTCGCCGTTGGCTTTCTTGTCTTCGGCGTCGCAGCGGGGGCACTCTATTACGCGTTGCGGCCGGAGATTCTCCGGATCGCCGTCGGGCCGCCTGGCAGCGACGATTACAAAGTCATTCAGGCGATGGCCGATGCGTTCGGCAGCGAAAGCCGAACTGTCAGGCTGCGTCCGATCAAGGCCGACGGAGCGATGGAAGCTCTCGCCCTGCTTGGGTCTGGCAAGGCCGATCTTGCCGTCGGCCGCGGCGACCTGGACATGCCGGCCGAGGCGCAGACCGTCGCCGTCGTGCGCAAGAACTTCGTCGTGCTCTGGGCACCTTCCGGGCTTGCGGGCAGGAGTTCGAAAAGAAAGCCGTCGCCGAAGATCAAGGAGGTCGCCGATCTTGCAGGGCGCCGTGTCGGCGTGATCGGGCGGACGCCGGTGAATCCCGCGCTGCTGCGCGTCATCCTGAGCGCTTCCGGAGTGCAGCCCGACAAGGTCGCCGTGGCGCAGTTCGGCACCGACCAGATCGATGAGCTCGCGCGCGATCTCACCCTCGATGCCTTCATGGCGGTCGGGCCGCTCGACAGCAAGATCACATCCGATGCCGTTGCCGCAACGGCGCGGGCGCGCGGCGAGCCGAAGTTTCTCGCCATCGAGGCATCGGAAGCGATCGCCATCAAGCATCCCCGGTATGAATCGGAGGAGATTCCACCGAGCATCTTCAATGCGGATCCGGCTTGGCCAGGTGACAAGGTTGAAACTCTCAGCGTCAGCCATCTGATCGTGGCGAGAAAGAGCTTGCCCGAAGCGACGGTCGCCGCGTTCTTCCGTCAGCTCTTTGCCGTTCGTCAGGCGATCGCGAGGCAGGTCCCAGGCGCTGCACACATCACCAAACCCGACCTCGAGAAGGACGCCGAGCTGCAGGTACACCGGGGCGCGGCGGCCGTCATCGACGGCAACGAACGCACGTTTCTCGACCGGTATGGCGACTATTTCTGGTTCGGGCTGCTGCTTCTCTCTGGAATCGGCTCCGCCGCCGCGTGGTTGCGCCGCTATTTGAACCGCGACGAAAGGGACGACAACACCAGCCATCGCAACAGAATCCTGGCCATGGTTTCCAGCGCGAGGACCGCGGAATCCAGTCAGGAGCTTGTGGCGTTGCAGCGCGAGGCCGATACCATCATCGCCGAGACGCTCGAATGCTATGATGACGGCGCGATCGAGCAAGAGGAGCTCGCGGCCTTCGGACTGGTGCTCGACCTCTTGAGCAATGCCATTGCCGAGAGGCGAGCCGCATTGCAACGTACCTCCCTCGAAACGGTTCGGGGCGCGGTAGGGAGCCATGGCGGTACGCCGCGGTGATAGAGTGTCGTGGGTGCCTCCGCCGTACGCGCGACAGTTGCAGTGGTCGCCTCGGAATACTCATTTTCGTTATCGAGGACTTCCGCCGGCGGACGTAGGAACAAAACATCATCGTCTCTCTTACCTCGGGTAAGGAGACCTGATCAGGCTGTCCTCGAGACCACCACGGCCCATTCGCACGACGCTCGATCTTGCGAACGCTGAGCAGGTCAAGTCGGTACGCAGGCGGCTTCGCATCTCCAATGCCGATCTGGTCAGGATCGTCGACAAGATCGGCAACTCTCTAGCGACCATCGAGAAGGAAGTGGAGCTCGAAAAACTGGCCGTTCAGCAGTGTAGTGCGAGGGACGCGGCGACGACCCTCGAATGAATCCGAGCCATCACGTCGAAAAGGAGAATTGCGATGAACGGCCTGATCTACCTCATAGGGCTCATCGTTGTGATCGCGGCCATTCTTTCGTTCTTTGGCTTGCGATGACCACCGTGGTCCTGCAGCCCGACGCACCACCGAGCCGGTGAAGTCATTCGCAATTTCGCGTGCACCAAATGGTTGATCCGCACCAGGTCAATACCATCATAGCGACGACGGTTTGCGCGTTCTTCAAGGGCCTTCCCGACGCTCAAATCGGAACTGAAGAAGCCAAGCTGCTGGCCAAGCAAATCACTGAAGCACTGAACGCAGCTGGGCTGCAGATTGTCCCTGTGGATCCGGCGAGCACACGTCCCTAGCTCTATGGCTCCGGCACCGAGCTTTCTGGCTCAAAGATCCATCAGGCGAGGGCGGCGCTAGATCCGTTCGAAAGTATCGACGTTGGTTGTGACGGCGCGCCACCAGTTCAATGGCTTGAGCCTGGCAGGCTCGCCCTCGCTGGCGGCACTCAGCGCCTGGTCGGCGACGACGAACCAGGCGGTCTCCATCTTTCCATGCCGCAAGAGCCCCGTGTACGAAACCACGCGGTCGCCCGTCGCAGACGAGCCTACGGCGACAAAGCCGATACAATTGCCCCTGTGATATCCGATCACCGGGACCGATTGGCCGTGGAAGCCGCTGTCCTTGAGCGCCGTCTCGAACGTCCCTTCGATACGGCCGCCCGCGTCGCCAGTGATCCGCAAGAGGGAGCCGAATTGATTTCGCCAGCTGCCGACCCATGACATTCCGGTTCTCCCACGGTCACTTGCCCGGCGCGACGCGCAGCCGGTGCAATCGATGCAGCTCCCCGGCGGCGTCTTTCATCAGGCTGCGCGCCGCCTCTCGCTCCCGGCCGACGATGAACCCCGATGCGAAGGCCTGGGCGCGCCGGTTCGCCGGCGGCGCTGACAACGCCGTCTCCGTCGCCAGCTCACGATGCGTCATGAAGTCGTTGAGCGATCCCAGCGCGGATTGAATCGCCTTCAGCCGGCCGGAGAGGCTTGCGAGATGCTTGCGGTCGCGATCACTGTAGAGGCTCATGAAGAAGTCGACGGCGTATCGGATCTTCTTGATCCTGATGCGCAACTTGTGACGTTGCATCGGATCGAGATCGTCCAGATGCTTGCCCTGCTTGCGCGCCTTCCTGATCCGGCGGTCCAGCACCGCCGCGGCGTAGGCGGCAATCGACCGGTGGTCGTCGGCACGGGACTGTCCGGTCTCGATCCACTCGATCACGTCGATCAGCAGGCGGCGGTAGCGGGGTGATTCGACGGCCTTGCGGGCGCGCGCGAAGGCGGCCCTCCGCTCCGCGGAAAACTTCTTGGCGATCGCGCGAGCGCCGCGTTTCGGCACGCCCTGATCGGCGATCGGCCGAATGCTTTCATTGAGGAAGACGTCGATCTCGCGTGCCGGCGCCAGCTCGCCCGTGAGCCATTTGAGCTCGGCCTTGATCCGCTCCGTGCTGGCGCGCGGCAGGATGTCGGAGAACAGCGAGATCGCGGCCCGTAAGCGCCGCAGGCCGACGCGCATCTGGTGGACGCCTTGCGAATCCATGTCCCGCACGGGATCGGCATTTGCCGTGATCTGACGCAGCGTCGAATGCGCGATGACGCCGAAGGCATTGTGCGGCGACAGCTCGCAGTTCAGCTCGATCGGCTCGGCATGCTGCGCCCCTGCGCCGTTTCCCGTCACGAGTTGAAAGCCACGCTCGGCTTTCGAGCGCAGATCGAGCTCGGCACCCGTTCCGCGTTCGAGATTGCGCGCCAGCCGGAACAGGTCGGTGACCTGTCCGGACTTCAGTTCCAGCTCGAGCTCGGCGACTGGCCGCGAGCGCCGTCCGGCGCCGATACGGCCACGGTCGACGGCGAGCTCGATCTGGCTCCGTCGCACCCGCCTTGCCTCAGTCGTGCGATGGACCTCGGTCTGGAACACAGGCCGCAGCTTGCGCGGAAGTTTCTTGGACGCGAGATCCGCCAGAGGCGTGTTCTTGATCTTCTTGAAGTCGGGCCTTGTACCTGCGACCTCATGTTCCCATTCGCCGCGCGTCAGGGTTCCGGAGCCACCGGCCTTCACGGTCTGCACGTAGCGGTCGCCGATCTTGCGGACGCGGAGCGTGAGGCCATGTCGCCTGAGCTTCTGCTTGCTGGTGTCGTAGTAGATCGACACCAGATTCTGCTCCGACCGGTCGCCGCGCTGTCCGTTTAACGCGCCATCGCGCAGGACGGATGACAGCTTTCGCGGCGCAACGCGGAATTTGAGTTCCGTTTCGGCGTTCATCGGGCATGCTTCCGTTGTTCATTCAAAGTGACGCTACCGCGAGAAGTTCCGATGCAACGGGCTTTTCCAATGTCGAAGTATCCGCCCCGTGATCCATGCCGGCCGCATGACCTTATCTCAGTTCCCGCAGCAACTTGAGCGCATCATCCAGCAACGAATCGAGCTGCCTCCGCTCGCTGATCGCGTCTCTGGCGAACAGCCCATGCTTGCGTGCGTTCCGGTTTCCTGGCGGCGCGCCGCATCCCGGTGCGCCGCCGTGCATGCGGCAGCGCGCCTTGCCGCGCGCGGCCGGCGCGCGGCAAGGGTTGCCATCGCGAGTCCTGGCGCCGCAGCGAGGGCTGGCCTGCATCGAGGAGGTATTGCGGGCGTGGGGGCTGGTCATCAGCGCATCTCTTGCCCTGCGCCGCTCGCGCCAGCCTCCGCACCGATCAGATGCGCATGCTGCGTGACGTTGCCCACGATCGCCCGTCCGCCGTCCTGCACCGACAGGTTCTGCACCGTGATCGCGCGCTCGTCGCTGTTGCGGTGGCGATTGAGCGCCTCGACCTGGGCGGCGAAGGTGCGGGACAGCCGGGTCAACGCGCGGGCGATGCCCTCCTGCTGCGCGAGATCGTCGGTGCAGGCGAGCCGGCAGGCACAGCGCATCGCCGCCATGTGCACCGACACCATCTGGGAAACCAGCAAGGCCTCGATGGAATCCTTCGGCGCGATGCTCCTGATCGTCGAGATCATGAAGGCGAGGTTGGCTTCGTCGGGCTTCTGCCCGACCACACTGGCCTTGACCAATTGCCTCAATATGCCGTGCATCGCGTCACGGTCGGCGGCGCCGAGCGCCTCGACCAGCAGCTGCTCGCCGGCGTGCGGATCGGGATGGCTGATCGCAATGCGCCTCTTGTAGAGTTTTACGCGCGGGTTCGCGGCGGAGGCGCTGCGATCGGATGCCGCGAGCGGCGAAGTGATGTGGCGTTCGAGAGCTGTCGTCATGTGCTGTGTCCTTTTGCCGGCGCAGGCGCGAACGGCCCGTTCGCCGCTGCGCGCGAATGCGAATTTTGAAGTGTCGATGAAGGGGTTTAGGCGCAACGGGGTCGGGACGGCTTCGGCCTGGCAGGCCGTGACGCTCGCGATTGTTGCGATGATGCCAGTATGCCACTGTTTTGCCCGACGCACCAGGATTTATTTCGTAAATCCGAAAAGCTTCGTTCGTGCCCCGCAAGTCCTTGTTCTGACAGGGCCGGTCTACTGTGCATGGGGTTGTTTTCACACTTTTGTTTTGGACGCGGCGCGTACGTGCCGTGCCGCGGAATGCCGGCACGCAAACGCGATTGCGAAATCCGGTCCAGCCGCTCATCATGATCGTCGGAGGCGTCGCACCAACAAGCATGCACAAGCGGCGCCAAGAGGTCTGGGAGAGAACGAATGCAACGAACGGCCCGCCTGCTGGCAGTCATCGCAGGACTTTGCGCCTCGGCGCTGGCGACAGAGGCTCCCGCGCAGAAATATCCGTCGCGGCCGGTCAAGATCATGGTCGGCTTCAGCGCGGGCGGGCCGGTCGATGTCGTCGCGCGCATCATCGGCGATCGGCTCAGCAACAAGCTCGGCCAGCCCTTCGTGGTCGAGAACCGCGCCGGCGCCAACGGCATGATCGCGGCCGAAGGCGTCGCGCGCGCGGATGCGGACGGCTACACCATGCTCGCCTGCAACTCGTCGACGATCACGCTGAACAAGACGCTGTTCAGGGATATCCGCTACGATCCGCAAGTGGACTTTACGCCGCTCACCACCGTCGTGTCCGCGCCGCTCGTCCTCGTTGTCAATCCCGAGAATCCCAAGACGGCGAACATCAAGTCGGTGGCCGATCTCGTCGCTGCGGCCAAGGCCGCGCCCGGCGCGCTCGCCTACGGCTCCGGCGGCAACGGCAATCTTGCCCATCTCGCCATGGAGCTGCTCAGCCAGAAGGCCGGCATCAAGCTGATCCACGTGCCCTATCGCGGCGGCTCGGCCGCCGAGGTCGGCATCCTCGCGCAGGAGGTGCTGGCGGTGTTCGATCCGCTCTCCGCCGTGCCGCTGGTCAAGGCCGGCAAGCTGCGCGCGCTGGCAGTGTCCTCGGCCGAGCGGCTGCCGGCGCTGCCTGATGTGCCGACGATGGCGGAAGCCGGCTACCCCGGATTCGACATCTCGTTCTGGGTTGGCTTCTTCATGCCGAAGGCGACGCCCGCGCCGATCCTGGAAACCCTGCACCGGGAGATCGTCGCCGCCGCCAAGGATCCGGCGGCCGAGGAGAAGCTCGGCTCGCAGGGCGTCGTCAGCGTACTCAGCCCGGCCGACTACGCCGCGAAGATCGCCAAGGAGACCAAGGAACTCGCCGAGGTGGTCGCGGCTGCGAACATCAAGGCGGAATAGGGCGCGACGCGCTATCCGCCGATCAGCTGCTTCAGCCGGTCAAGCAGCGGACGTTGTCCTGCGTTGATCTTCTCCTGCGCCGCGTCGAGCGTGAACCATTCGGCGCGGTCGACTTCCGGAAAGGCCTGCCGCTTGCCGCTGCGCGGCGGCCATTCCATTTCGAACGTGTTGCTGCGGATGCGGCGCACGTCGAGATCGAGCTCTGTCGCGAAGGCGGTGACGAGCTTGCCCCCGCGCTGCCTGACCTCGCCAAGCGGGGTCAGCGGCACGGACAGCTCCTGTCCCAACTCCTCGGCGAACTCCCGTCGCGCGGCGGCCTCTGCATCGTCTCCGTCCGCGTACTCGCCCTTCGGGATCGACCAGGCGCCGAGATCCTTGTTGCGCCAGAACGGCCCTCCGGGATGGACGAGGAGCACCTCGATGTTCCCACGCTTGCGATAGGCGATGATCCCGGCACTCTTCGATGGCATTGCAGGTTCCGCAGAAGAGGCGCGGCCTTCCCTCGGGAAAAACTGGAACCGAGCGTTTTAGCGCAGGTTAGTAGCCATGTTCATTTGATGAAAGGGAGTGAACCATGATCCGCCTGTTGACAACCACCGCATTGGGGGTGGTGCTGGCGAGCGCCGCGTTTGCGCAATCGCCCAGCACGAATCCGCCGTCTCAGCAGACGCCGCAGTCCCAGTCGAATTCAACCGCGCCATCCACGACCTCGCCCTCGAGCGCGGCGGACAAGCAGCAGACCACATCGCAACCGCAGCAATCCCCGACGTCGGGAACGCCAGCACAGACCACGCAGGCCAATCCACCATCGTCCGGCTCCGGCACCGGCAATACGGGCTCGACCGCGCAGTCCCAGAGCGGATCGGCAAATTCCAATGCAGCCGGCAACCAGCCTGCAACGCAGCAGAGCGCCAACCCGCCTCCTGCGAATACCAACCAGGCGCAGGATCGGTCCAATCCGCCGCCGACCAACAATCAGGCCCAGCAGGCACCCGCCGCATCCGGAACCAACCAGGCCCAGCAGGCACCAACCAACCAGGCACAGGGTGAGCGTTCCGGCACCAGCTCGCAGGCGGCCGCCCAGGCCGACGTCAATATCAGCAAGCAGCAGGAGACCAAGATCAGCGCGTCGATCTCGCACCTCAACGTGCGGCCGCTGACCAACGTCAATTTCTCGCTGAATGTCGGCACGGTGGTGCCGCGCGACGTGCAGCTCTCGACACTGCCGCCCGACGTGGTCGAGATCGTGCCGCAATATCGCGGCTACAGCTTCGCGCTGGTGAAAGATCAGATCGTCGTGGTCGATCCGGCGACCTACAAGATCGTAACGGTGCTGCCGTATTCGGGCCAGTCCACGGCGACAACGACGACGACCACACGCGAGCGCAGCGCCAGCAAGTTCTCGGACCGCGATCGCGAGGTGATCCGCAAGCATGCGAAGACCCGCACCGAAGGACGTAGCGAGGCGCGGACCACCGGCAGCACGGCACGCAGTGAGATGCGCATCGGTGATCGGGTCCCGGAGACCGTCGAGGTCGAGGAATTCCCGACCACGGTCTACCGCGATGCGCCGGGCTTGCGCGAATATCGCTATATCCATCGCGACAGCAGGACCTACGTCATCGAGCCGCGCGAACGTCGGGTGATCGAGGAGATCGACTAGGTCGATCGAGATCGGAGCCGCGCAAGCGAGCGGCTCCGATCACTAGAGCATGATCCGGAAAAGTGTGAAGCGGTTTTCCGAAATGATCATGCTCAAACAACAACCTAAAACGCGATGACGATTCATCCTAATCGCATCGCGCTTTAGCCTGACGTCCGTTCGCGCGATGCGATGCGAACGGAGCGCGCCTTCGCGCTCTTTCCGGCCGCGCGTGCCGCGATCATGCTGCGTGCCTTGCCGGGGCCCGTGGCATTCTTCCGCAGCAGGATTGCAAATCGCTTGCGCGCGCGGTTCGTCGTCAGCCGCGCCGCGAGTTGCTCGGCCTTGCGAATGATGCCCGCAACCGAAGGCGTCAGGTTCACCGGTACCCAGGCGACGTCCTTGGCCTTGGAAAGACTGCCGATGCCTTCGCATGGTGCTTCGCGCGGCAGGTCGATCCTGATCGCGAGCGCCTCCGACCGTTCGATCCAGTCTTCGGCCTTTGTGCCGGTGATGATCCGGACATAGTCGCGGGTTTCGCGCGGCAGCTCGCTCTCCCTGGCGAGCCATTTCTGGATGCGGCCGGGACCGGCATTGTAGGCGGCGGCAGCAAGGCCGAGATTGCCGAAATCGTCGCGCAGCTTGCGCAGGAATTTTGCCGACGCCGGCAGCGCCTTCATCGGATCGAAGGGATCGTCGAGCCCGACCTCGGCGGCCGTTTCCGGCATGAACTGCGCGACGCCCTGCGCGCCGGCATGGCTGACCTCGTTGGACTTGAAGCGGCTCTCCTGCCAGATCAGGCGCGCGAAGAACGGCACCGGAATGCCGCTGGATTCGGCGGCCTGGCGCAGCGCGTGACAAAATCGTTCGGTCGGCGACGGCTCCGTCTGCACCGCCGGCTCGACCGCGCGCGGTGGCTCGATCACCTGCTCATAAGCCGCGTGCGCGTTGGCAAGCTCGATCGCCTGCACGCTGGCGACGAAGAGTTCGACCACCGGAACAAGTGACGAGGCATGATTGTTCTGAAGAACAGTGGTGTCGAAACGTGATGCTTGCCGGGTTGCCGACGGATCGAGGTCGCACATCAGAAGCAGAAACGCGGCGCAGGCCGCGACGACAAATCGCATTTGCGGGGACAACCTCGAACTGTGGGATGAACGGCCAGCGATGCGCCGGCGATAGGAAGTTCTTAACCGTCCGATTGCGGCAAAGCTGCGGTCTCCTCGGTTCCTTCGGTGTTACTACGGTGTTCCCGCAGAGAAACCTTCCGCGGTCTTGCGGGCCGCTTGCGAGTGGGATGCGCGATGACGATACGATGGATGCTTGGCGCGTTGATTTCGCTGTGGCTCGTCGGCCCGGCTTTCGCAGGCAATCTCGATCCGGCTGCGGTGAACGAGGCTGCGCGTCCTGCGAAGCCGCCGGCCACTGACAAGCTGAATGCAGCCGTGGTGAAACTTCAGGTGCTGCTCGATCGCGCCCAATTCTCGCCCGGCGAGATCGACGGAAAGTTCGGCGAGAACGCGCAGAAGGCGCTCAAGGCGTTCGCGGAGCAGAACGGCATCGCATCCGACAAGGTTCTGGCGCCGGAGCTCTGGGACAAGCTGACCGCAGCGAGCGAGGGCCCCGTTCTCGTCGACTACAAGATCACGGACGCGGATGTGAAAGGGCCTTTCCTGGAGAAGTTGCCGAGCAAGCTCGACGCCATGAAATCGCTGAAGGCGCTGAGCTACACCAGCCCTCTCGAAGGACTTGCCGAGAAATTCCACATGAGCACGGATCTGCTCAGGGCGCTCAATCCGAGCAAGGCGTTCGACAAGGCCGGAGAGACGGTCGTCGTTACCAACGTTCCGGCACGGCGCGAGCTGCCGCGCATCGCCCGGCTCGAGGTCGACAAGACGCACGGGACCTTGAAAGCATTCGACGCCAGTGGCGCTCTGCTGGCGTTCTATCCGGCGTCGGTCGGCAGTCCGGATCGCCCGACGCCGACCGGGACGCTGAAGGTCACCGGCACGAACGAGCAGCCGACCTACCATTACAATCCCGAGTACAAGTTCAAGAGCGTCAAATCCACCAGGCCGTTCGACATCCAGCCGGGGCCCAACAATCCCGTGGGAGCGTACTGGATCAGCCTGTCGGCGCAGGGCTACGGCATTCACGGCACGGCAGAGCCCGACAAGGTCAGCAAGTCGGCGTCGCATGGCTGCGTCCGTCTCACCAATTGGGACGCGCGTGTGCTCGGCGAGAACGTGAAGCGCGGCACACTGGTCGTCTTCGTTGATGCGCCGACGGAATCCTCCTCGCGGCGCCAGGGCACGCCTGCTGCGAAGCGCGCGGCGAACTAGTCTTTGGGAAAATCCTTGCGCATCGCGATCTCGGCGGCATCGCCGGGCGACAGCACGGTCTGGTCGAAGGCGGCCTGCGGCTTCGTCATGATGTCGTAGAGCGAGATGCCCTTGATCGGCTTGCCCATGAGCTCGCGGACGCATTCGGCGAGCGTGCCGTTGTAGACGAGATAGGGCGGACCCCGATCCTTCAGCCGCTCGCCCTTCAGCGACGGCCATTTCTTCAGCTCGGCCGGCGCGTCATAGGCGATCGGCGATCCCTCTTTGAACATGCGTTTGGCCCCGGTGGCTTGGATGGCCGGGAAGCCTACAGCCGCCGGGTAAACACCCCTTAAAGAATTGGTTCAAATCAGCCGGCAACGAAGGCGAGCAGGGTGCCGTTGGCCTTGGCCGGCGGCACGCAGATCGCAGCTCCGCTCCGTACGGCAGCCGATCCCAGCGCCTTCTCGGTGGCCGCGAGATCGCCGCTGACGAGCACCAGCGCGGCGCCGCCGCGCTCGGAGAGGCCGGTCAGCGGCACGCCGGGATAGCGCTTGGCGAGCTGGTCCAGCGTCAGATAGACGAAGTCGGCGCGATCGCCGCCGGAAGGTACAGTCACGGCGCCATCGGCCTCAGCCTGCGGCTCGCGATCGATCAGGCGCGCGAGGTGCGCGGCGTCCTGCGCCGGCTCCGGCGTTGCGATCAGCGTCTGCTTGATCCGCCTAGCTGCGTTGGCGTGCCTCATCAATTCCGGAATCCACACGGTCCCGCGGGTCTTGTGCTGGCAGGCGAAAATGCGCACGCCGCCCGGCGCTTCCGCCGTCGGCCACATGAAGGTGCGGAATTTCGCTGCCGAGATCGTACCATCAGGCAGCGTGACGGGGCGTTCAAAATCAGTCGGGCCGATCGGCTCAAGTCCCCGTGCACGGATCTCCTCGGCGCCGGCGGCGCTATCGACTGCGGTGAAAGCGATGCGCTCGATGCCCTCGCCATGGCGCTCGACGAAGGCGCGGGCCGGTGCGTTGTGCTCGGTCGCCACGAGGACGCCCAGCAGCTCCATGTAATCGGGGTCGAACATGATGGTGTAGTTGCCGGTACCCATATGCGCGCTGTGGGTGCCGCGCGGCGAGACCGTGAAGCCGAGTTGCCTGTAGTTGTCGGCGGCCTTGTCGAGGTCCTTCACCATGACGACGGCGTGGTCGATACCGATGACGTTCTTGAGGGCCACTGTTCTAATCCCCGATTGCAAGCTGACTTTGCGCCGCGCCGGCGGCTGCCGGCCATGTCTACGCCGGATAGGCGGCCAAGTCATTTTCAAAGTCATGTTCAATTCGGCGGGAGATGCGGAATTTCATTCCGAGCAACGCATCCCTGTCCGCCGCGCCTCAGCGCACCTGCTCGATATAAGCCGCGAGGACGGCGCGCTCCTCGCCGGTCATTTCCGTGATGTTGCCCGGCGGCATCGCATTCGACCATGCCGCGACCCGCCCGATCAGGCGGATGTTGCGATGGATGTGCTGGGGCGTGTCGAGCAAAATGCCCTTGGGCGCGGTGACGATGCCGGCCCAGACCGGCTCGGCTGCATGGCACATGCTGCAGCGGGACATCACGATCTCCTCGACATTGGCGACCGTGACCGGCGTCGACAATGCGCCCGTCTTCACCTCGCGCGGGCCGGCGGCGGAGAGGAGGAGGATCGCGATCACGCCGGCTGCGGCCACGCCCCATACCCACCACGGCGATTTGCGTCCGGCATGGCGCTCGTTGAAGAAGTGCCGGATCACCGGCCCCAGCGCCAGGATGATCGCGACAATGATCCAGTTGAAGCGCGTGGCATAGAGCAGGGGATAGTGGTTGCTGATCATCAGCACGACCACGGGAAGCGTCAGGTAGTTGTTGTGGACGGAGCGCTCCTTGCTGGCTTTCCCGAGCTTCGGGTCGGGCGCCTGTCCGGCGATCAGGCTGGCCACGATCTTCTTCTGGTTCGGGATGATCAGCGCGAAGACATTGGCCACCATGATGGTGCCGATGATCGCGCCGATCTGGTTGAAGGCGCCGCGTCCGCTCAGCACATGAGTGAAGGCGTAAGTGAGCGCGACCAGGAACAGATAGCCGCCGATGGCGAAGGGCAGCTCGCGCTGGGCGAGCCCGGTGCGGCAGGCGGCCTCGTAGAGCAGCCACGCCAGCGCGAGGCTGCAGAAGCTGAACAGTCCGGCCCGGAATGGCGTGAGGTCGAGGATGGACTTGTCGACCAGGAACAGGTCGGCCTCGAGATAATACACCACCACCATCAGCGCGAAGCCGGACAGCCAGGTGGTGTAGGCTTCCCATTTGAACCAGGTCAGCTCGTTCGGCATCTGGCTGGGCGCCACCAGGTATTTCATGATCCTGTAGAAGCCGCCGCCATGGACCTGCCAGGCCTCGCCCTGCACGCCGTCAGGCAGGCCGGCCTTCGGCTTCAGGCTGAGGTCGAGGGCGATGAAATAGAAGGAACTGCCGATCCAGGCGATCGCGGCCACCACGTGCAGCCAGCGCAGCAGCAGGCTCGCCCATTCCGATATGATGGATCCCCA
Organism: Bradyrhizobium sp. CB1015; assembly: GCF_025200925.1. Taxonomy (GTDB): domain Bacteria; phylum Pseudomonadota; class Alphaproteobacteria; order Rhizobiales; family Xanthobacteraceae; genus Bradyrhizobium. The sequence goes on from NZ_CP104174.1 coordinate 3,082,707, forward strand.
CATGATCTCCCCATCGGCGCGACCTGGATGCCGCAGCCTCAATCACCGTAACCGGCGATCGCCGCCCTCACAATGTGTCGCACCGTTCAACCGCATTTTCCAGTATGATGGGCTGCGGCTGATGCACATCGTGCGGGCATGAACTGACGTGGGATTCGGCAGCGCCAAACTCGATGCAGATCTTTTGCGGGTGATCGGCGTTGACGCACGACACGCGCATGGCGGAGGACGACGAATTGAGCAACAGAACAACGTTCGTGGCGATGCTCGCAGCGTTGCTGGTGGCGGCTGCGGCCGGCGCACACGCCGAACCGGTGTTGCAGGGCAAGGACGCCTATGGTGATTGGCGCGCCGACAAGCCCGGCAAGGTCAGGCTGATCCGCCCGCAGGATCTGGTCAGGCCCGGCGCCACGCGATCGGTTGCGAGCTCGTCGCGCGTGGTGCCGCGTCCGCCGGAGGCCGAGCTGCAGGTGCCGGCGGGCTTCAAGATCGAGCTGTTCGCCGAAGGCCTGCGCGCGCCGCGCATCATCCGCGTGGCGCCGAATGGCGATGTGTTCGTCGCGGAAACGCGGGCGGGCACCGTCCGCGTGTTGCGCGCGGGCGAAGGCGGCAAGGTCGCGACCAACGAGGTGTTCGCCAGCGGCCTGCGGCAGCCATTCGGCATCGCCTTCTTTCCAAATGGCGACAATCCGCAATGGGTCTACATCGCCAACACCGACAGCGTCGTCCGCTTTCCCTACCAGGCCGGCGATCTCAAGGCGCGCGGCAAGGCGGAGACGATTGTCGCGAGCCTGCCGCATGACGGCGGGCATTCCACCCGCGACATCGTGTTCACGCCGGACAACAAGCGGATGCTCGTCTCCGTCGGCTCCCTCAGCAATGTAGCCGAGGGCATGGGCACACCGCCGGGCGGGTTGGAGGCCTGGTCGAAGACGCAGCCGCTCGGCGCCACATGGGCCAGCGAGACCGAGCGCGCCGCGGTGCTGGCCTTCAATCCCGACGGCAAGGAGCGAAAGATCTATGCCACCGGTATCCGCAACTGCGTCGGCCTCGCGATCCAGCCGCAGACCGGGCTGCCCTGGTGCTCGACCAACGAGCGCGACGGCCTCGGCGACGATCTCGTGCCCGATTACGTCACCACCGTGAAGGAGGGCGCGTTCTACGGCTGGCCGTGGTTCTATATCGGCAACAATGAAGACCCGCGCCATGCCGGGGCGCGTCCGGACCTCAAGGAGAAGGTTACCGTGCCCGACGTGCTGATCCAGCCGCACTCGGCCTCGCTCGGCATGACGTTCTACCAGGGCACGCAGTTTCCGCCCGAATACCAGGGCGACGCCTTCGCCGCCGAGCACGGCTCCTGGAACAGGTCGAAGCGCACCGGCTACAAGGTGATCCGCATCCGCATGAAGGACGGCAAGTCGACCGGCGAGTACGAGGATTTCGTCACGGGGTTCGTCGTGAACGACACGGAGGTGTGGGGGAGGCCGGTGGGCGTCGCCGTGGCGAAGGATGGGTCGCTGCTGGTTTCGGAAGATGGCAACGGCACGATCTGGCGGGTGACAAGCATGCGGCAGTGACAGTGCACCCTCTCCCCTTGTGGGAGAGGGTGGCTCGCCGCGTAGCGGCGAGCCGGGTGAGGGGTCTCCATCCTCACGAACGGTTGTGCGATTGGAGAAAACCCCTCATCCGGCGCTTCGCGCCACCTTCTCCCACAAGGGGAGAAGGAAGCAGCCCTCATCCCCGTCTCACGCTCGCGCCACCATCCACCGGCAGTGTCACGCCGGTGATGAAATTCGCCTCATCGCTCGCCAGGAACAGCGCGGCGTTGGCGACGTCCCAGCCCGTGCCCATCTTCCTGCGCAGCGGCACCTTGCTGTCGCGTTCGGCTTCGACCTCGGCGCGGGTCTTGTGCCATTCGCGGGCGCGGGTGTCGACGGCCATCGGCGTGTTCATCAGGCCGGGCAGGATGACGTTGGCGCGGATGCCATATTCGGCGTTCTGGTAGGCGAGCTGTTCGGTGAAGGCGATCATCGCCGACTTCGTCGCCTTGTAGGCGACGTAAGGATAGGTCGTGATGGCCGCCATCGACGAGATGTTGATGATGGCGCCGCTTCTCTGCGCGCGCATGATCGGGATCACTTCCTTCGCGGCGAGAATGCAGCTCTTCAGATTGACGGCAACGACGCGATCGAACGCCTCCTCGGTCAATTGCAGCAGCTCGGCGTCGCCACCGGCGAGGCTGACGCCGACATTGTTGTGCAGCACGTCGATCCGCCCCCAGCGCGATTGCGCATCCGCAACCATCGCCTTGATGTCCGCAGCTTTGGTCACGTCGGCCTTGAAGGGTGCCGCCGTGCCGCCTTTCGCGGCGATCATCATGACCGTTTCCTGCGCCGATTCCAGATTGTGGTCGACGCACAAGACCTTGGCGCCCCCGCGTGCGAAGGTGAGCGCAGTCGCGCGGCCGTTGCCCATGCCTTCGCCGGGGCTTTGCCCGGCCCCGACGACGATCGCGACCTTGTCCTTCAAGCGCATCTCGGCTCACTCCCGCCCTCGTCATTATTTCGTGCAGACTAGCAATCGCGCTCCTGGGAGAGAAGAGCGCGCCTTCCGCATTCATGTCATTGACATCACACGGAATTGCATGCGGCGGCAACGGCCCGTTGCGCATGGCTGCCCGTTGCAGTCCAGGAACCGATCCGACGTCGCTGCGTTTGTCGCGGAGCCTTTCCCACGCTAGGCTCAGTCCCGGGGCTTCCCAACCGCCAGTGGCTTGCCGATGAATCTGCTCGACCCACAAGGGCCCGTGGCTGCGGCCAACAGCACCATCCTGGTCGATTCCGTCTTCATCATGCTCGTGATCGTGGTGCCCACCATTTTCGCGATTCTGGCTTTTGCGTTCTGGTTTCGCGCCTCGAATCCGAGGGCGCGCTACCAGCCGGACTTCGTCTATTCCGGCCGCGTCGAGATGGTGGTGTGGTCGATTCCGGCGCTCACCGTGATCCTGCTCGGCGGCGTCGCGTGGATCGGCTCGCACCAGCTCGATCCCGCAGCGCCCGTGCCCGGCACCGGCAGCCCGGTGCGGATCCAGGCCGTCTCGCTCGACTGGAAGTGGCTCTTCATCTATCCGGACCAGCGCATCGCCACCGTCAACACGCTGACGGTGCCGACTGGCGCCGAGCTGAATTTCCAGCTGACATCGTCGAGCGTGATGAACACGTTCTTCATCCCGCAGCTCGGTAGCATGATCTACACCATGAACGGCATGGTGACGAAGCTGAACCTGCGCGCCGACAACGAGGGCAAGCTTCAGGGCCTGTCCGCGCATTTCTCCGGCGACGGTTTCCCGGACATGATGTTCGACGTCAACGTGATCTCGCCGCTCGCCTTTCCGGACTGGGTGGCGAATACGGCGAAGACGGATGCGGTGCTGAACGAGGACAGCTACAAGGAGCTGATGCAGCAGGGTGTCGAGCGGGGCCGGCCGACCTACCGTCTCGAAGATCCGCGCCTGTTCGACCTGATCGCGACACAGCACATCCCGCCCGGGCCCGGGCCGGAGCTCGCGTCCGAAGCAGGCCGGTCGCACAGTGGAGGCCACGATGCTCGGTAAGCTCGATTGGTCGGCGATCCCGTTCGACCAGCCGATTCCGCTCGTCGCCGGCGCGGTGGTGCTGGTCGCAATCCTCGGCATGCTGGCCTGGGTCGTCGTGAAGGGACATCTGCCCTATCTTTGGCGCGAATGGATCACCAGCGTCGATCACAAGCGCATCGGCGTCATGTACATCCTGCTCGCCTCCGTGATGCTGCTGCGCGGCGGCAGCGACGCCATCATGATGCGGATCCAGCAGGCGGTGGCCTATCAGTCGCAGGGCTATCTGCCGCCGGAGCATTACAACCAGATCTTCTCCGCGCACGGCACCATCATGATCTTCTTCGTGGCGATGCCGTTCGTGATCGGGCTGATGAACCTCGTCGTGCCGCTCCAGCTCGGCGTGCGCGACGTGGCCTTCCCGACGCTCAATTCGGTCGGCTTCTGGCTGACCGCGACCGGCGCGCTATTGGTCAACGTTTCCCTCGTGGTCGGCGAATTCGCGCGCACCGGTTGGCTCGCCTTTCCGCCGCTGTCGGAATTGTCCTATTCGCCCGGCGTCGGCGTCGACTATTACGCCTGGTCGCTGCAGATCTCCGGAGTCGGCACGCTGGTCGCCGGGATCAATCTCGTCACGACGGTGCTGAAGCTGCGCACCAAGGGCATGAACTATCTGCGCATGCCGATGTTCTGCTGGACCACGCTGGCCTCGAACCTGCTGATCGTCGCCGCGTTTCCGATCCTCACGGCCACACTCGCGATGCTGCTGCTCGACCGCTATCTCGGCTTCCACTTCTTCACCAACGAGGCCGGCGGCAACGTCATGATGTTCATGAACCTGATCTGGGCCTGGGGCCATCCCGAGGTCTACATTTTGGTGCTGCCGGCCTTTGGCATCTTCTCCGAGGTGGTCTCGACCTTCTCCGGCAAGGCGCTGTTCGGCTACCGCTCCATGGTGCTTGCGACCATGGCGATCTGCGTCATCTCCTTCATGGTCTGGCTGCACCATTTCTTCACGATGGGGGCGGGGCCGAACGTCAACGCCATCTTCGGCATCGCCAGCATGATCATCGCGATCCCCACGGGCGTGAAGATCTACAATTGGTTGTTCACGATGTATGGCGGCCGCATCCGCTTTGCGACGCCGATGTTGTGGTCGGTCGGCTTCATGGTCACCTTCATCATCGGCGGATTGACGGGCGTCCTCGTCGCGGTGCCGCCAGCGGACTTCATGCTCCACAACAGCATGTTCCTGGTCGCGCACTTCCACAACGTCATCATCGGCGGCGTGCTGTTCGGCGCGTTCGCCGGCTTCGAATACTGGTTTCCGAAGGCGTTCGGCTTCCGCCTCGACGAACGCTGGGGCAAGGCGGCGTTCTGGTTCACCTTCACGGGCTTCTACGTCACCTTCATGCCGCTCTACATTGTCGGCATGCTCGGCATGACCCGGCGCATGCAGCACTATGACGTCGCGGCCTGGCGGCCCTGGATGATCATCGCTGCATTCGGCATGGCCGTGCTGACCATCGGCGTGATCTGCCAGATCGTGCAGCTCGTGGTCAGCATCCGCAATCGCGAGGCGTTGCGCGACCGCACCGGCGACCCCTGGGACGGGCGCTCGCTGGAATGGGCAACCTCGTCGCCGCCGCCGGTGTTCAATTTCGCCTTCAACCCCGATGTGCGAGGGGAGGACGCCTATTGGGAGATGAAGGCGCACGCCCGGCAGCAATCGTTCGAGCATGAAGCGCCCGAATATCAGGACATCGAGATGCCGCGCAATTCTCCCACCGGCTTCGTCTGCGCCTTCTTCGCCACCATCATGGGCTTCGCGCTGATATGGCACATCTGGTGGATGGTGATCCTGGGCGGTCTTGGCGCCTTCGCGACCTTCGTCGTGTTTGCCTGGCGCGACCATGACGAATACGTCATCCCGGCCGAGGAGGTCGCAGCAATCGACCGCGTCAATATCGAGGAACGGCGCAGCCTCGTCAGCATGGCGGGAGCGGTCTGATGGCGATGACCGCGACCGCAGGCCACGCGCATGCCGATCCCCATCACATCGGCGTCGTCATCGAGCATCCCGGCCCCGCGCCGAAGCGGATCGTGACCGCCTATGGCTTCTGGATCTTTCTGCTCTCCGATATCGTGATGTTTTCCTGCTTCTTCGCAGCCTATGCGGTGCTATCCGGCCAGACCGCCGGCGGCCCCAAGGGCGCGGAGATCTTCGAGCAGAGGAACGTCGCGATCGAGACGGTCTGCCTGCTGCTCTCGAGCTTCACCTGCGGCATGGCCAGCATCGCCGCCGACGTGCGCAACCGGTTCTGGTTCTATCTCGGCATGAGCGTGACCTGCGTGCTCGGTCTCATCTTCCTGGTGATCGAGTTCCGCGAATTCGCCGACCTTGTCGCCCGGGGCTACGGCCCGTCGCGCAGTGCGTTCCTGACCGCGTTCTTCTCGCTGGTCGGATGCCACGGCCTGCACGTCTCCGCCGGCGTGCTGTGGCTCCTCACCATGATGGCCCAGGTGTTCGCAAAAGGTTTTCGCGCCGACGTGCTGCGGCGGATGATGTGCTTTGCGCTGTTCTGGCACGCACTCGACATTATCTGGGTCGGGGTGTTCTCCGTCGTCTACCTGCTTGGGGGTGCCCCATGAGCGATCAGACGCATATTCCGGCCGGGCACGACCTCGCACCGGGCGAGGAAGAGCAGCATAGCGTCGGTGAGCGGATCCTGGGTTATGTCGTCGGTCTTGTTCTGGCGCTGTTGCTCACGGCGACGTCGTTCTTCATCGCCGGCACCGATCTGGTCTGGCAGCCTTCGATTCCCGTCGCGCTGATCGTGCTTGCGATCGCACAGATGGGCGTGCACCTCGTATTCTTCCTGCACATCACCACCGGCCCCGACAACACCAACAACGTGCTGGCGCTCGCCTTCGGGCTGCTGGTGGTGTTCCTGGTGGTGGGCGGGACGGTCTGGATCATGGCGCATCTCAACGCCAACATGCCGCCGATGGACCAGATCATGATGCGGCAGTAGCGCGCACCGCAGAGAGTAAGTCGTAAGCTTGATGCTTTGATCTCGCCGCATCGTCATGGCCGGGCTTGACCCGGCCATCCACGCCCTGCTCCACGCACGAAGCACGTGGATGCCCGGGGCAAGCCAGGGCAAGCCCCGGGCATGACGGGCTCGGTTTGAAGCGCCGCACAAAAGAAAGAGCCGCTTGTTTGTGACAAGCGGCCCAAGTCTAGGGAGGAAACGCCCAAGCAAAGACAATCGGCCGAAGCCGGATTGCTGCCAAGGAAACGCTCGCGCAAGGCTCTTGCGTAGGATTACAAATGCAGCAACCGCCGATGAAGTTCAATTCCGGATCAATACGGTCTCGGACTACCACTCACGGATGTGTGACGGGGGTTCTTCACTTTGGCCGCCGGCAATTGTAGGCCTTGCGAAAGCCGGCCGCCTGGGCGTCGTCCTCCGAGCAGAACCAGCGATCCGGTTTCGTGGTTGCGGGATAGCTCGGGCATCCGCGCAGATGATAGATGCCGATATTGCCGGTGACGCGGGCGCGCACGGCGAGCTTACCCTTGATGCTGCAGCTGGGCGGCATGGTCAGCTCCTCCGGAAACAGCACGGCGCGGATCTCCTTGTCGCGGTCGGGCCGGCAGGCGGCCCCCAGCAGTGCACCGTCCTTCTTGCCGCTGCGGAAATCTTGCGGCGCAACAAAGCAGCCCTTCCAGATCCCGGCTGCCGCCGTCTTGGCCTCGTTGGCCGCCGGCTTGACGTTGGCCTTGATCGGCTCGCGGGCGAGGGCAAAGCCGAGCTTGATCAGCTGCTCGTTCAGGCTGGTCTTGTCGCCCTCGGCCGTGCAGATGGCGCGGTGGCGCTTGCCGAAGCTCTTCTCGGGGCCGACATCGTCACAGCGCACCGTCCGCTTGTTGATCAGCTTCGCCAGCTGGTCGCGGGCCTCGATACCACAGGTCCAGGTATCAGCGTGATCGTCGATGCAGACCTGATCCAGCTCCGGCGCGTCGACGCCGTCGAGCCGGTAGGTGACGTCGCCGAGCTGGACCGAGTTGCCGTCACGAGCCGTCGCGGCGCCGGTCAGCGCGGAAACCGGTCCGGACGAGGCCAGAAATCCGGCCAAGGCGAGAAACGAAACGAGCGCAAAAGCGCGGGTGGCTGCAAAGAATTTCTGGAAGGACATACGGTCTCGCTGTCGATGGCTCGTGCGCCCCGTTCCTAGCATCCGGATGTCGCGAGACCAATGGTCTGCGCCTTGCGAAGTGCGACATTCCCGCCCCGCGGCTTTACTCCGCCGTCGCTCTGCCCCTATCGTTCGCCGGCCTCGCGACGCGCGAAAGGCCGAATCGCCCGGTAAGCGGCGAGGGGGAGGACAAGGTTGCGATGAAAGACCCCGTGGATGTCCTGATCATCGGCGCCGGCGCTTCGGGCGCGGCGGTGGCGTGGTCGCTGGCCGAGACCAAGATGCACATCCTCTGCCTGGAGCAGGGCGGCTGGATGAACCCGGCGGAATATCCCAGCACGGGCCGCGACTGGGAGGCCAAGTTCTACGGCGAATGGTCGTCGAGCCCGAATGTCCGCGGCCGGCCCGAGGACTATCCGATCAACGACGACAACTCTCCCATCAAGGTCGTGAACTACAACGCGGTCGGCGGCTCGACCGTAATGTACACCGCGCACTGGCCGCGGCTGCATCCTTCCGATTTCAAGGTGAAGACGCTGGACGGCGTCGCCGACGACTGGCCGATCGACTACGACGCACTGACCCCGTTCTTCGAAGAGAACGACCGCATGATGGGCACGTCGGGCTTGTCAGGCGATCCGCTCTCGCCGCTGACGCATCCGCCCATGCCGCAGCAGCCGATGGGCTTGTCCGGTGCCATCATCGCCAAGGCCATGAACAAGCTCGGCTGGCACTGGTGGCCGTCGGACACCACGGTCGCGACGATGGACTACGAGGGCCGGGCGCGCTGCATCAATCTCGGCCATTGCACCCCGGCCTGCGCGCAAGGCGCAAAATCCTCGACCGACATCACCTATTGGCCGCAGGCGATCCGCGCCGGCGTCGAGTTGCGCACCCATTGCCGGGTGCGCGAGATCACCACCGACGAGAACGGCATGGCCTCGGGCGTGGTCTATTATGACAAGGACGGCGTCGAGCAGTTCCAGCCCGCGCATGTCGTCGTCATCGCCTGCAACGGCGTCGGCACGCCGCGGCTGTTGCTCAACTCGGCATCGGGCCGCTTCCCCAACGGGCTTGCCAATTCGTCGGGTCTCGTCGGCAAGAACCTGATGTTCCACCCCTATGCGCAGATCTATGGCTATGTGAAGGAGCCGACCGACTCTAATCGCGCGCCGCCGACCTGCCTGTGGAGCAAGCAATGGTATGACACGGACCTGTCGCGCGGTTTCGTGCGCGGTTACGGCGTTCAGTTCGTGCGCGGGGCCGGGCCGGTGTTCGAAGCGGTCGTGAGCGAGCAGAAGGGCATTCTGCCCTGGGGCGAGGATCATCACCGCGTCTTCCGCAAGCTCAACGGCCACCGGCTCGGTTTCTCCGCAATCTGCGAGGATCTGCCCGAGGAGCACAATCGCGTCACGCTCGATCCGGTGCTGAAGGACAGCCACGGCATTCCCGCGCCGAGGGTCGACTACACGATCAGCGAGAACAGCCGGAAGATGATGGAGCATGCGCTGGCGCGCGGCCGGGAGTTTCTCGAGACGGCGGGCGCGACCGACATCTGCGTCAACTCGCCGATCCCCTGGGGCGGCTGGCACCTGCTCGGCACCGCGCGCATGGGTACCGACCCCGAGCGCTCCGTCGTCAACGAATGGGGCCGCTCGCACGACGTGAAGAATCTCTTTATCGTCGACGGCAGCATCTTCGTCACCTCGGGCGGCGTGAACCCGACCTCCACCATCCAGGCCCTCGCGCTCTACATCGCCGACCAGATGAAGCAGCGCCTCGCCAATTTGTTTGATTGAGAACGATGATGTTCAGACTCAGCCACGCACTCGCTGCACCTCTCCCGCGTGCGGGAGAGGTCGGCGCGGAGCGCCGGGTGAGGGTTCTCTCCTCTGGGGGAGTCCCTCCGTGGAGACACCCTCTCCCCAACCCTCCCCCGCAGGCGGGGGAGGGAGCAGACCTTCATCGCCGCACGCGAGCACGCCATGTCTGATCAACTCACCCTCACGCCGCGGCAGCGCGATGACCTCCGCACCATCGCCGCGATGATCATTCCTCCAAGCGAGGAATATCGCATTCCGGGCGCCGACGACGACATCATCCAGGCCGACATCCTGGCAACGCTCGGCCGCGATAAAAAACAGGTCGTGGCGGCGCTGGATCATTTGGCGCGGCTGGCCGGCATGCCCTTGGCCGATCTCGAGCCCGCCGCGCGTGACGGCGTTGCCCAGCAGTTCCGCACTTCCGGCGGCGTTGCCGCCGCAACCCTCGTCCGTGTCGTGCTGCAATGCTACTACCGCGACGACCGCGTGCTGGGCTCGCTCGGGATCGAGCTACGCGCGCCATTCCCCAAGGGCCATGTGCTTCCGAACGGAGACTGGTCGCTGCTCGATCCGGTCAAGGCAAGAGGCGGCGCGCTGAGGCGGACGCCCTAGCCATTTGGGCAGTCCGGCCCTGCGCTCCGGGCGGGCCACTTGCGTCGGCGGGAACAGGCCACCATCTGTGTGAGCTCAAGGACTCTTGCCATGTTGGACTTCACCTCAGATATCGCCGATGACGCCCCGTCATCGCGAACGGCGGCGGCTGCCCCGGTCGGTGACCGGGCGCTGCTGGACGCCTATTCCAATGCCGTCATCGACGTCACCGACCGGGTCGGGCCCGCGGTCGTGCGGGTCGAGACCGGGCCGAAAGTGCCCGATAGACGCGAGCGCGGCGGGCTCGGCTCCGGCATCGTGATCTCGCCGGACGGGCTCGTGCTCACCAACAGCCATGTCGTCGACACGTCCAAGGAGATCCGGCTGCGCGATGTCGAGGGTCATGTCGGCGACGCCCAGGTGCTCGGCGTCGATCCCGACACCGATCTGGCGCTGCTGCGCGCCAATGGCGTGCGGCACTTGCCCTATGCCGCGCTCGGCAACTCCAAGACGTTGCGGCGCGGCCAGCTCGTGATCGCGATCGGCAATCCGCTCGGCTTCGAATCCACCGTGACGGCAGGCGTCGTCTCGGCACTCGGCCGCTCGATCCGCTCGGTGAGCGGGCGCACCATCGAGGACGTGATCCAGACCGACGCCGCGCTCAACCCCGGCAATTCTGGCGGGCCGCTGGTGTCGTCGAACGCCGAGGTGATCGGCATCAACACGGCGATCATCAACGGCGCGCAAGGCATCTGCTTTGCGGTCGCCAGCAACACCGCGCAATTCGTGCTGTCGGAGATCATCCGCCACGGCTATGTCCGCCGCGCCTATATCGGCGTTGCCGGACAGACCGCGCCGGTCCCACGGCGGCACGCGGTGCTCGCCGGCGTCGAGAACAAGATGGGCGCGCTCCTGATGCAGATCGAGCCGGACGGTCCGGCGGCAAAGGCGGGCCTGCTGCCCGGCGACGTCGTGATCAGGCTCGATGGCGTCGAGATCAACGGTGTCGACGACCTGATCCGCGTGCTCGACCGCGATCGGATCGGTCGCCGGCTCGCCATGGACGTGCTGCGCCTCGGCCGCCTGCGGGCGATCGATATCGACCCGATCGAACGCAAGCCGGCGCGCTAGGGCGTGGTAGGCGGCGACTTCCGCCTAGCCATCTCCGCTGCTGTCATGCCCCGGCTTGACCGGGGCATCCAGGGCGAATTCGCCCGGTCAAGCCGGGCGATGACACCGGGTCTGTGGCGAGTGCGTTTCCACAATGACGCGGAGAGAGAGGCTGGCGCCTAACCTCTACTCCGCCGCGGCGGCAAAGCGGCTGTTCTCAAGCTCCGCTTCCAGCCGCGCCGTCTCGGCCGCTGCCAGCTTGATGTTGGCCTCCTTGACGTGGCCGAAGCCGCGGATGGTCTCCGGCACGCGTGCGAGCCTTGCCAGCAGCGGGATCTGCTCCGCCTTCAGCCCTGTGATCCGCTGGTCGATCATCGCCAGATAATCCGCGATCAGCTTGCGCTCGGTGCGGCGCTCCTCGGTGCGGCCGAACGGATCGAATGCGGTGCCGCGCAGGAACTTGAGCCTGGCGAGCAGGCGGAAGCCGTGGATCATCCAGCTGCCGAACTCCTGCTTCTGCAGATGTCCGGTCGTCTTGTCGCGCTTGGCTAAGATCGGCGGCGCCAGGTGGTACTTCAGCGTGAAGTCGCCGTCGAACTTCTCCGACACTTTCTTGGCAAAGCTGCCGTCGGTGTAGAGCCGGGCGACCTCATATTCGTCCTTGTAGGACATCAGCTTGAACAGGTTCTTTGCGACCGCTTCGGTGAGCTCGGTTGACCCGGGCGAAGCCGCGCTTTCCGCCTTGCGCACCTTGGCGACGGCTGCAAGGTAGCGGTCGGCATAGGCCTTGTCCTGATAGAAGGTCAAAAACTCCGCGCGCGTCGCGATGATGTCGTCGAGCGACTTGGTTGGCGCGGATGCTCTAGCCTTGAACTGCAGCACGCTGCGCACGCGCGACATATCGTGGGCGGCAAGGCGGCCCCAGGTGAAGGCGAGCTTGTTCATCTCGATCGCAGCGCCGTTGATCTCGATGGCACGGAGCAAGGCTTCCAGCGAGAGCGGGATGCCGCCCTTCTGGAAGGCGAAGCCGAGCATGAAGGGATTGGTCGCGATGCTGTCGCCCATCAGCGCCGCGGCAATGCCGGTGGCGTCGATGATGTCGAGGTTGTTGTCGCCGATGGCGTCGCGCAGCACGGTCTGCATCGCTCCCATCTCGAAATCGAGATCTGGGTTTTGCACGAAGCTCGCGGTCGGCTGCAAATCCGCGTTGATATAGGCTTTCGTCACGCCACGCTCGGCGCGGCTCAGCGCCGTTGGGCCGGCTGAGACGATCATGTCGCAGCCGAGGATGACGTCGGCGCCACCGGTGGTGATTCGGACGGCGGAGATATCCTCCGGCTTCGGTGCGATGCGCACATGGCTCATCACTGCGCCGTTCTTCTGCGACAAGCCGGTGAAGTCCAGCGCCGAGCAGCCGCGGCCGTCGACATGAGCGGCCATGCCAAGCAGCGCGCCGATGGTGATGACGCCGGTGCCGCCGATGCCGGTGACGAGAATGTTGTAGGGGCCCTCGAGCTCATGCGCGGGCGGCAGCGGCAAATCGGCGAACAGCTGGCCGGAATCCACCGCCGAGGTCTTCATGCCCTTGAGCGTGCCGCCGTGCACGGTCACAAAACTCGGGCAAAAGCCCTCGACGCAGGAAAAGTCCTTGTTGCAGTTCGACTGGTCGATCTGGCGCTTGCGGCCGAACTCGGTTTCCAGCGGCTGCACCGAGACGCAGTTGGAGGCCTGCGAGCAGTCGCCGCAGCCTTCGCAGACCAGCTCATTGATAAAGGCGCGCTTGGCGGGATCGGGATAGAGCCCGCGCTTGCGGCGGCGGCGCTTTTCCGCAGCGCAGGTCTGGTCGTAGATGATGACGGTGAGGCCCTTGATGTCGCGCAGCTCGCGCTGCACGGCGTCGAGCTCGCGGCGGTGATGGACGGTCGCGCCTTGCGGGAAGTAATTGCCTTGCGGGTACTTGGCGGGATCGTCCGAGACGATCGCGAGCCGCTTGACGCCCTCCGCCCAGACCTGATGCGCGATCTGGGCGACGTTGAAGGCACCTTCGGCCGGCTGGCCGCCGGTCATGGCGACGGCGTCGTTATAGAGGATCTTGTAGGTGATGTTGATGCCGGCGGCCGAGGCCGCGCGGAGGGCGAGCAGCCCGGAATGGGTATAGGTGCCGTCGCCGAGATTCTGGAAGATGTGCGTCTCGTTCGTGAAGGGCGACTGGCCGATCCAGTTCACGCCCTCCGCACCCATATGCGAGATCAGATCGGTGCGGCGGGTCGGCATGCTCAGGGCCATGCCGTGGCAGCCGATGCCGGCCATGGCGCGGCTGCCCTCGGGCACGCGCGTCGAGGTGTTGTGCGGGCAGCCCGAGCAGAAGAACGGCGTGCGCGCGAGCTTGATCGGCGTGCTGGTGGTCACGGGATTGTCGAAGGCCTCGAGCCGGGCAAGGCGCTGCTCCAGCACCGGGCTGTGATGGCCGAGCTTGCGCAAGCGCGCTACCAGCGCGCCCGCGACGATGGTCGGCGTCAGCTCGCCCTCGCTCGGCAATAGCGGCGCGCCGCGCTCATCGCGCTTGCCGGTGACGGTCGGGCGCCTGGAGGCATCGACATTGTAGAGAATCCGCATCAGCTGGTCTTCGATGAAGCCGCGCTTCTCCTCGACCACGAGAATATCCTGCAAGCCTTCGGCGAAGCGCCTGGCGCCGCTTTCCTCCAGCGGCCAGGTCAGCGCGACCTTGTAGATGCGCAAGCCCAGCTCCTGCGCGTCCTTGTCGGTGATGCCGAGGTCGGCCAGCGCCTGGCGCAGATCGAGATAGGCCTTACCGGTGGCGACGATGCCGAGCCGCGCCGGCTTGGAATCGAGCACGATGCGGTCGAGCTGGTTGGCGCGGGCGAAGGCCTGCACCGCCGCCATCTTCGGCCCGAACAGCCGCTTCTCCGCCTCCAGCGGCGGATCGGGCCAGCGGATGTTGAGGCCGCCGGGCGGCATCTCGAAATCGTCGGGCAGCTTGATCTGGATACGCTCAGGATCGCTATCAATTGACGCCGAGCTCTCGACGGTTTCGCTGATCGCCTTGAAGCCGACCCAGCAGCCGGAGAAGCGCGACAGCGCGAAACCGTAGAGGCCGAGATCGAGATAGTCCTGGAGCGTCGCCGGGTTGATCACCGGGATCAGCGCCGCCGCGAACACCTGCTCGCTCTGATGCGCCAGCGTCGAGGACTGGCAGCCATGGTCGTCGCCGGCGAGCGCCAGCACGCCGCCATTGTGCGAGGTGCCGGCGGCATTGGCATGCTTGAGCGCATCGACCGAGCGGTCCACGCCCGGGCCCTTGCCGTACCAGATGCCGAACACGCCATCGACCTTGGCGCCGGGAAACAGGCCGACCTGCTGGCTGCCCCAGACGGCGGTTGCGGCGAGGTCCTCGTTCAGGCCGGGCACGAAAGCGATGTCGTGCTGCTGCAGGTGCGATTTCGCGCGCCACAGCGCGTGGTCGTACATGCCGAGCGGGGAACCGCGATAGCCCGAGATGAAGCCGCCGGTGTTGAGGCCCTGAAGCCGGTCGCGTTCGCGCTGCAACATGGGCAGGCGGACCAGGGCCTGCGTGCCGGACAGGAAGATCCGCTTCGATTCGAGCCGGTATTTGTCGTCCAGCTCGACCTGCAACAGCGTCATTTCGGAAGTCCTCGTCTTTCGTTCGGCGGGAGGTTTGCACTGCGGGAGGGATCGCGGCTGCGCGACGCGAATTGTGACAGTCAAAGAGATGGGCCCGCGAAGTCAATACCGCTGGCCGCATCCGTGGCGCTCCTGCTAGTCATGGCTTGCTGTGGAGAAGATCATGATTGCAAACGCATTCGACACCGAGATCACGGAGACGGCCGAGGCCCTGATCGGGCCGTGGCGTCAGCCACGCCAGATGCTGCAGGCGCAGACCTACGACGCGCACGCCTCCATCCATGACGATGCCACCGCGCAGAAGCTCGGCTTCAAGGGCGGCACCATCGAGGGCCCGACGCATTTCAGCCAGTTCGCCCCGCTCGGCGAGCGGCTGTGGGGGCACGCCTGGTTCGAGACAGGCTGCCTTTCCGCGCATTACCGCAGCGTCTGCTACGAGGGCGAAGAGGTGCAGGCGATCCTGGCGAAGCCATTGCCCGGCACGCGCCAGTGCCAGATCCAGATGGTCAAGCGCGACGGCACCGAGGTGCTGCGCGGTACGGCCTCGATCGGCGATTCGCCGGTTGCGACGGCGCTCGAGGCACGCCTCGGCGAGCTCAAGCCGCTCACCGATCCCGTGATCTTGCGCGATGTAAAGGTGGCGCAGACCGGCAAGCGCCAATCGGTGCGCATGGCGTTCGACCAGAACATGGGCAACCTCTATCCGTTCTCGCTTCTGCAGAAGCTCGCCGTCATCACCGAGAGCTCGCCCTACTACGCGACCGCCGACAATCCATGGGGCAAGCCCATCATCCCGATGGAGATGCTGAGTGTGCTGTTTCAGTACCGCTCCAAGGACGATCCGCTGCCGGCCAAGGGCCCGGCCGTCGGCCTGTTCGCCGACCAGGAGATCCGCCTGCTGAAGGGTCCGCTCTTCGAGGGCGAGGAGTACGAGGTCGAGCGCGAAGTGGTCGCACTCTCCGGCAGCCGCCGCACCGAAAGCGCCTGGGTCAAGACGCGCGTGTTCGACAAGGCGGGCACGATAGTGGCGACCATGCTGCTGAACATGGCGACGCTGAAGGACTCCTATGCTCCGTACGAGGAGGAATATCGGCGGCTGTATGGGGCAGGGGGAGATTGACAGGCAGTCGTTGGGTCAGCAATCGAGCTGCCACACGGTTGACAATCTCGCTCGAATTCGAAAGACTGCAACCTGAGGTAGGAAGCAAATGTCTATTCGAAGGCGTGTCCGCGTGACATCGTGAATCCCGGCGAGCGGCGAGCTTCTGGAGAATATTGCGCGCTAGCGGAGAATGATATTCGCGGTTCGTTCAGTCCCATTACAAGCAATCTTTTTCAAGTCGGGTGAAGATAGCCCAGCCGTCCCAGCTCATTGTTTTGCAATCGTCTGGCACCTCCTGAAGAGCCGCATTCTGCTGGCCGATGGAAGCATCCTATGCGTTTGGTCCCTTGCCATTCGTATATCCTTGCCTTGTTCGCTGTGGGGCTTGTGCCCGACCTCGCGATCGCTGGTCCGTGCTCGCTCGAAACCGCGAAGACCGCACAGATCCGATCCAAGGCAATGAGCCTGGTGAACATCGAGGCTCGGGTGCTCCATCCGCTCAATTCTCTTCTTGATAACGGTGCGTCGGCAACCGGATCGGGCGGCAGCAGGCCGATCTTGCGCTTCGATGACAGTGCTCTGCGTTCGTTTCGTAACCTCAGTGGTGGGCAGATGAACATCGCCCAGCTGAGCGAGCATGACCGCCTTCGACTGACCGCGGATCCGCTCCGGCTGAACCCGTCATTCAGCGATGCCGTTGCAAGGGTGCAGACGAGGCCGTGGCCGGCCGACATTGTTCGGTCCAGCAAGCAGATCGCCTCGCCCTTCTTCGTTGTCGGCGATGACGGGACCAAGCCGCTGCCAAAGCTCTCCGAACGGCCGGCCGGGTCGGCAGCCCTGAATTGCGTCGGCATGATCGGCCGTCCCAAGGACCCGTCATGTGCGTTCGACCTGCCGCCATACCGTGCCTTTCCGGTCGGAGATCCTCCGGAGGATGTCTTCAGGCGGCGCGACGCGATTGCGAACCTCGCGACCGTGACGATCCTCGTCGACAGCACCGATGGCCGAGCCCAGATATGCACCGGAGCCCATCTCGGGCACGGTATCGTTCTATCTGCGCATCACTGTCACCGGCACGACTCCTTTGTGGCTGACAAGTATCGCGTCTACTTCAATTCCGACGAGCTGAAGTCGCCGTGGCCGGGCGGCCTGTCCGCCAGTCCTCTCAATGGCGACGATCCATCGGCACGCGAACTGGACTTTCTTCTGATCAAAATTCAGAACCTGCCGGACGAATTCGCCGGAGCATTCTTGAAGCTGGCGGTCGGTGATCCATGGAAGGCGTGCAAGGATGGCGCTGACCTGGAAGCCTATGTGACCTGGCATGAGAGCGAAAAGCGCGTCACCAAGAAAGTGTCGGCGGACTCGCAATGTGTCACGAAGACGAAAGCCACTTGCGTGGGTGAGCGCGGCCGGCGTGTTCACGGTTGCGACACTACGGAAGATTCGAGTGGTTCCCCCATCCTGCTGAGAGGCGGAAGCAGCATCGTCGCGGTCCACACCAATGGACGGATCGAGGACGATTCCAACTGCGCGCTTCCGAGCTCCGAAATTCGCAGCGCTCTCTACGACGCTCTGGGGGCACCAAAGATCCCCGAAGCGGCTTTGATACTCTGGGAGGAATGACCATGTGGAAGGGACGGCTTGCGGTATTTGCTCTGCTGACGATCGTAGCCACCGGATCGGCGCGGGGTGATGAGGATCAGCCCGAAGGCCTCCCGCCGACGGTTTCAGCGCTTGTCCAGGCCGCCGGAGCCCTGACGAAGTCGGCCGCACCGCCTCTCGAGGGCAGGCGGGCCGAGGTCCGGGCCTATCGCATACGCCAGGCGCTTTCTCTGTACCTGACGGAGAAGGATCTGGCGCAACCACCTTCCTTGCCCAAGATCAGCAACCTGCTATGCGATCCGCGCGTCAAGCAATTGGCATTGCGCGCATCCATCACCTATCTCGATGCGGTGACGGCGGAGGTCAAGAAGACCGCGAAATCCGAGATCACGGACTCGACCGATTTCAACAACATCGTCCTCGCGTTCAAGTCGCTGTTTGCGAACTACCAGATCCAGGTCGACGCCAAGGACATGACCACGGACGAGGTGGAGGCACAGGTCAAGAAGAGCTGCGAAGGCGACATCGACAGCTTCGCCGGCACCTATTACGGCCTGAAGCCGGTCGACGAATCCGGAGTGATCGCGGCCTTCACAACCCTGTTCGACTTGTTCAAGTCGATCGTCGCGCCGGTGATCGTGGAAGGCGCGAAGTTCATCGATGAACAGAGGCGCCTCGATCGGATCAAGAAGTTCCTCAAGGAGGACAAGAACCAGAAGCTCATCACGGCAAATGCCGCGAATCTGCGCGACTTCCTGGTCAAAGTCGAGCAGATCAAGACGGCCGAAGCTGTCGGGCACTTTGTCGAGGCCCACGCAAGGCTGAGCGCGAGCGTCAAGCCGGCCAAGGATGTGAAGGAGTGCGCCGACTTCAACAGCCTTTCCCCGGAGAAGCGCGGCCTGCCCGCGACCGGATTGCCGTCTCGCGAGTTCGTGACGTGTTTCGCAGCGATCTGGGGCACCATGAAGGACCCCGTGATCGATCTTGCCAAGGCTGCCGCGGACTATGACCAGCATGCCGACGTCGGCACCAAGCAGGAACTGGGTGCGTTCGAGAAGATCAATACCAATCTCGCCAGGATCGCGTCGGGCCAGGACGATGCGCCTTCCTTCAACGCGATCTGGCAGGCGGCCATGCGGATCATCGCGATCGGCGAAAAGATCGAGAAAGCAAACTCGAAGGAGAACCGCGACAAGGTGGCGAAGGCAATCAAGGATCTCGTGGAAGCGCTTTGAGGAGGGCGGCGATGGTTGGGCTACATCAATATTTCGGAACGCATACGGGAGATTTGAAGATCTATGTGGGTGTTCAAGGTCGGGTCTGGCAGCTTCACTTCGTTCAACGCTACCATGGCGGCGTTTACCGGCTCGTACAATGCATTCGGAAGCAGCGGCACCTTCACCATAGCCATCCAGCTTGTGCATGCCCAAAATGCCACGTCCGGCACCTGCAACGTGACGCTCAACAACAGCACAGATGCGAACGCAGCCTACACGGTCTCGGGAAACAAGTTCTCTCTCCAGACCAATCTCAATCCGACGCCCATCGACATCTATGTCAGCCAGGGCGGAACGCAGTTCGATGGGGTTTCGGGGCATAATCTCTGGATCGGCCAGTGGTCCTGAGCTGGAGGCCAGTCAGAAGATGTTCGGCGCCTTGATAGCCGCGCGCTCCTGCGCCTCACGGCGCAACCCGCTGCGCGAGCTTGGCTAAAGCGCGATGCGATTAGGATGAATCGTCATCGCGCTCCAGGTTATTGTTTGAGCATGATCTTTTCGGAAAACCGCTGCACACTTTTCCGGATCATGCTCTAGCTTCCGCAAGGGAGACGCAACACCCGCCCGCACCCGGCGCCTCGGCGAGAGAGCAAACAATCCGCCCAATACTTGAGCAATTGCGTGGCGCAATGCCGTCGCACAGGGAATGAGCAGGCGTCGATCGCCGGCGTAACCTTCTGAGTACGCTGTAAATTCGTTCTCCGCCCGCGCCCCTCCGCAATTGTACACAATGGCACGGCGCTTGCAGAACTCCCGGCCAAGAGAGTTCTCGCGGGGCCGTCATGTTGAACTCAGCCAAACCCACCAAGGGCGTCGTCAGCGCCGAGCCCGAGCCGATCACGCTCGACTGGCCCGCCACCGCGCTTCTCATCATCGACATGCAGCGGGATTTCATGGAGCCCGGAGGTTTTGGCGAGACGCTGGGCAACGACGTCAGCCAGCTCGCGCGCGCGGTGAAGCCGATCGGTGCGGTGCTGACGGCGGCACGCGACACCGGCATGCTGGTCATTCACACGCGCGAGGGGCATCTGCCCGATCTCTCCGACGCGCCGCCGGCGAAGATCAAGCGCGGCGCGCCGAGCCTTCGCATCGGCGATCCCGGTCCGATGGGGCGCATCCTCATTCGCGGCGAGGCCGGCCACGACATCATTCCCGAGCTCTATCCGCTCGACAGCGAAATCGTGATCGACAAGCCCGGCAAGGGGGCGTTCTACGCGACCGAGCTCGGCGACGTCCTTGAGAAATACGGCATCGAGAATTTGCTCGTGTGCGGCGTCACCACGGAGGTGTGCGTCAACACCACGGTGCGCGAGGCCAATGACCGCGGCTATCGCTGCGTTGTCATCGCCGACGGCTGCGCGTCCTACTTCCCCGAGTTTCACGAGATGGGCCTGAAGATGATCAAGGCCCAGGGCGGCATCTTCGGCTGGGTCGCGGATTCAGCCGCAGTTCTGGAGGCAATGAAGGTTTCGACCACATAGGGGTATTATCATGAGCACATTGACGGAGGCGGCCGGCAGTTCTGATCTGAACAAGTCCGGGTTCAAGCCGGCGCTATGGACATCGGGCGACTGGAACGCGTTTTTCGGCTTCGGCACCAACATCCTCGTCAATATGCTGGTGCTCACGGGCCTGTTGCGCTTCGTGCTGAAGATGCCCGATAGCCTCGTGTTCGGCCGCATCCTGCCCGCGCTGGGGCTGATGATGTGCCTCTCCACCTTCTATTACGCGTATCTCGCCTACCGCCTCGCCCAGAAGACCGGCCGCAACGACGTCTGCGCGCTGCCGTCGGGCGTCAGCGTGCCGCACATGTTCATCGTCACCTTCGTGATCATGCTGCCGATCACGCTCAAGACCGGCGATCCGCTCAAGGGCTGGTCGGCCGGCCTCGTCTGGGTGTTCTTCCAGAGCTTCATCCTGATGATCGGCGGCTTCATCGCGCCGTTCATCCGCAAGATCACGCCGCGCGCGGCGCTGCTCGGCACGCTCGCCGGCGTTTCCGTCACCTTCATCTCGATGCGGCCGGCGCTCGAAATGTACATGACGCCGCAGATCGGTCTCGTCTGCTTCGCCATCATCCTGGTGAGCTGGTTCGGCGGCGTGAAATACTGGCGCGGCATTCCCGCGGGCCTCGTCGCCATCGCGGCCGGCATGGTCATCGCCTGGGGCTCGAACCTGTTCGGGCTCGGCCTCGGCGGGTTGAGCATCGCGGGTGTCGGTGCGGCCTTTGCCAATTTCGGCTTCTCGGTGCCGATCCCGGCGGTGGGCTACGTCTTCTCCGGCTTCGAGTTCCTCGGCATCATCCTGGTCACCGCCATTCCGTTCGGCATCTACGATCTCGTCGAGGCCATGGACAATGTCGAGAGCGCGGAAGCGGCCGGCGACGACTATCCGACCACGCGCGTGCTCACCGCCGACGGCGTCGTCAGCCTGATCGGCTGCCTGATGGGCAATCCCTTCATCAACGCCGTCTATATCGGCCATCCCGGCTGGAAGGCGATGGGCGGCCGGATCGGTTATTCGGCAGCGACCGGCATCATGGTGGTGGTGCTGTCCTGGTTCGGCATCATCTCGGTGCTGCTGGCGCTCGTGCCCGTCGTCGCGATCTCGCCGATCCTGCTCTACATCGGCATGCTGATCGGCGCGCAGGCGTTCCAGACCACGCCGGTCAAGCATGCGCCTGCCATTGTGCTGGCGCTGACGCCGCATCTGGCCGCCTGGGCCAAGCTCCAGATCGACACCATGCTGGGCTCGACCATGATGGCCGCGGCATCGGTTGGCGGGCTCGCCGCCGACAAGGCGGACGCGGTCAAGGCTGCCGCGATCGCTGCGCTGCCGCAGCAGGGCGTGTTCTATCACGGCCTCGAGGTGATGGGCGGCGGCTCCATCCTCGGCGGCCTCATCTTAGGTGCGATCGGCGTCTTCATCATCGAGCGCGACTTCGAGAAGGCCTCCGCGTTCGCGCTGGTCGGTGCGGTGCTGACTTATTTCGGCTTCATGCACGGCGAGGCCGTCGGCATCGGCGGCGGCTTTGGCGTGACCCCCGCGGTCGCGCTGGCCTACGCCGTGATGGCTGCCGGCCTGTTTGCCGCCAGCAAGCTCGGCGCCAGTGAGCACTACGCCGCGCATCCGGAGATGTCGGCCGCGCCGGCGGAATAGGGCGAAATCGCAACAAGAGCGGCCGGGGCGACGAGAGGCGTCCGGCCGCTTCATTTGTTATCCACCCTTGACGGCCCCAGCCGTCAGCCCGGCCACGATCTGCCGCTGCGCCAGCACCGTCAGCAGCAGCACCGGGAAGGTGACGATCAGCGCGGCGGCGGCCAGCGGCCCCCAGCTCAGCTGGTCGAACGAGATCATGTTGTAGACCGCAACCGGCAGCGTGCGGGTCTCGCGTCCCGCCAGCACGATGCCGAACACGAAGTTGTTCCAGGAGAAGATCACGGCGAGAATGAAGGCGACCGCGATACCGGGCTTTGCAATCGGCAGCGCGACGTGGCGGAAGACCTGCCAGCGGCCGGCACCATCGATCAGGGCGGCTTCCTCCAGCTCCATCGGCGTCGTCTCGAAATAGCCGATCATGATCCAGATCACGATCGGCACGGTGACGACGAGATGGATGATGATCTGCGGCACCAGCGTGCCGAGCAGGCCGAGCCACTGGAACAGCAGGAACAGCGGGATCAAATAGGACAGTCCCGGCGTAATGCGGGCAATCAGGATCACGATCGCGGATTTATGCGCGGCCATGCGTGCGATGCCGTAGCCGGCGGGGACGCCGACCATGAGCGCCAGCACCGTCGCGCTACCGGTGACGATCAGAGTGTTGATGAAATAGGTCAGGAAGCGGTTGGAGGCGAGCACGTCGGCATAGTTCTTCCAGGCGATGCGATCCGGAAAGAACACCGGCGGGTAGGCCGCATTGTCGACCTCGAACTTGAGTGACAGCGAGAGCATCCAGAGGAAGAACAGGATCGCCGGCGAGACGATGACGAGCACGGACAGCCACAGGCCGATCTTGCCGATGATCTGACGGAGTGTCATGCGCCGCTCGCGATCTCGGTCCACAGCATGCGCTGGCGGGCGTAGAGCATCACCGCCGCGAGCAGGACGATCAGCAGGAAGAACACGACGGCGATGGCCGAGCCGTAGCCGAGGTCGTAATAGGTGAAGGCGACGCTGTAGAGATAGATGTTGATCGTCTCCGATGCCGAGCCCGGTCCGCCTTGCGTGATCGCGAAGATGATGTCGAAGCTCTTCACCGCGTCGATCATGCGGATCATGCCGGCAATGAACAGGAACGGCATGATCAGCGGCAGCGTGATGAAGCGGAACACCTGCCAGAAGCTGGCGCCGTCGATCTGCGCGCTCTCATAGGGCTCGGTCGGGATCGCCGACAGGCCGCCGAGCACGATCAGCATCACCAGTGGCGTCCACTGCCAGGTCTCGACCAGCACCAACGAGGGAATCACGGTTGCGGGATGAAAGACCCAGAGCTGCGCGGGAATCCCGACCAGCGACAGCAGGTAATTGAGCACGCCGAGCTGCGGGTGGAACATCATGGTCCAGACCAGTGCGATCGCAACGGGAGTCGCCATCATCGGCATGATGAAGACGCCGCGCAGAAATCCGCGGCCGGCGAAATTTTGGTGAAACACCACGGCAGAGAGTGTGCCGAGGATCAGCGGCAGCACCACCGACAGCACGGTGTAGACCAGCGTGTGGCCGACCGCCTCGAGAAAGCGCGGATCGCTCGTGAGCCGCAGATAGTTTGAGAACCCGACGAAGGTGGTGGCCGAGCCGACCTTCCATTCGTTCAGGCTCATCCAGATCGTGAAGATCCACGGGAAGATGATGATGGCGAGCACGACGACCAGCGCCGGCACCACGAACGGCCAGTAGGATGGCGGTCGCAATTCCTTCTCCGGCGCGGCCTCGGTCGAAGCCGCGGCCGGAGTCGATTGTATCAACGCACTCACGCCTTTTCGCTACGCTCCAGGATCGGCCGATATTGTTCGTGCGCCTTCTTCAACTCGGTCGCGGGATCGGCGCCTGACAGTGTCGAGGTGAGCGCCGCGCCGACGAGATCGCGGAATTCGGCGACTGGAATCACGACGGGCAGGCCGAGCTTGCTGATCTTGGCGGAATCGATCACCGATTGCAGCCACTCCTTGGGCATCTTCACCCCGCTCTGGATCTCGGGATCGTTCAGGATCGAGTTGCGGAACGGCACGCCCCCGCCGGCCTGCAGCAGCCGCGCACCCTGCTTCTTCGAGACCACCCATTGGCAGAGCAGATAGGCGGCTTCCTTGTTCTTGCTCGCCGCGGCGATGCCGATGCCGTCGCCGTAAGTGGCCGAATATTGTCCCTTCGGCCCGGCCGGCACGACGGTGTAGCCGACCTTGCCGACGACGCGCGAGGCGGCGGGATCTTCCAGTGGCGGCGCCCAGCCGACACCGTCGATCCACATCGCGGATCGTCCTTGGGTGAACGAGGCCATCGACTCCATCCAGTTGAAGCCGGCGACCCCGGGTGGGGCGACCTTGGTCAGCAGCGTCTGATAGAGCTTTGTGGCCGCGATCGCTTCGGGGCCATCGGTCTGGATATTGCCCTTGGCGTCGAGGAATTCGCCGCCATAGTTGAGGAAGAAGTTGGTCCACAGCGTCATGTTGGCGTTGCGCAGGCCGCGTCCGACGAAGCCGTAGGTGCCGTCCTTGGCGTCGGTGAGCTTTTCGGCGGCCGCGACCATCTCGTCGAAGGTCTTGGGGACCGCGACGCCCTTCTTCTCGAACAGCTCCTTGTTGTAGTAGAGAATGAAATAATCGACCGACCAGGGCAGAGACAGCATCTGGCCCTTGTCGTTCTTGGCGTATTGCAGGCCGGCGGCCGAGAAATCGCTTTCGACGAGATCCGGCGCGGTCAACGTCGGGTCCTTCATGAACGGCGTTATGTCGGCGAGCCAGCCGGCCTTCTCGAACTGCCGCTTCTGCACGTGATAGCTGAGATGCACCACGTCGAAGCTCGGCCGTCCCGAGGTGAGCTCGATCACGACCTTCTGGCGCTGTTGCTGCTCGGGGATCTGCTCGGATTCGACCTGGATGCCGGTGAGCTCGGTGAATTCCTTGATGTTCTTTTGCAGGTTGTCGCCGCGGGGACCCTTGGCGAGGATCACCTCCAGCTTGGTCCCGGCGTATTTCTTCCAGTTGACCTCGGCGCGAGCGGGCAGGCCGGTCAGGCTGAGCGCGCCGGCCGCGGCGGTGCCCTTGAGCAGCGTGCGGCGCGAGATGTTGTGGTTGGCCAATTTAGATCCCTCCCTCTGATTCATTTTCTTTGGGAGGGATACTAGCGGCCGTACCACGCCTGCCTAGCCCTAATCGACCATCAGGGACGGACGGCCGGCGTCTCCATCGGCAGGCCGCGCGCCCGCGACATCAGGTACAGTTCGAGCGCGACCAGCTCGGGTGAGCCGTAATCATAGGCCTGGGCGCGGACCCCGCTCATGCAGCTGCGCAACCGGCGCTCGATTGACCCTAGCGTCTGCCACTCCAGGCGGTAGAGCGGATAGCCGGTCGGCTGTGCTTGCGTGATCGGGGCGCCGGCGAGGCGCTTGTCGAAATTGTCGTCGTGGCAATTGGTGCAGGCAAGGTTGAGCTGGCCTTCGCGCTGCATGAAGAGGTCGCGGCCCTGGTCGACGAACGGCCTGAGCTGCGGATCGTCGCCGGCGGTGATCGGAATGCCGCGTGACTGGTGGCCGACGAAGGCGGACAATGCGAGCAGGTCGCGGCTCTCGTAGGGAAGCGGCGTCGCCTGCTGGTGATTGGCACGGCAGAGATTGATCCGCTGATCGAGCGTGATTGGGCGCCCCAGCGCCTTGTCGAAGGCGGGATAACGCGCCGCGACGCCCTTCATGCTGCTGCGCGCATCGCCGTGGCAGTCTGCGCAGGCCTTGTCGGCGGTGCCGGTCGTCTTATTCCACAGCTGCTCGCCATCGAGCACGAACAGCATGCCGGCATTGGCAGTGTCGTCATCCTGCATCGCGCGGGTGTCCGGACCCATGAAGGCATAGCCGGAGCGGCGCGCGTCCGGCGGGACTTCTCCGGCAAGCAGGCCAGGGGCTGCGGCGAACAATGTTGCCGCCGCTATCGCGCGCCAAACAATCATTCGACCGTGATCGAGGCCGATGCGGTGGACGAATAGCCGTTGTCGCCGATCCATTCGAACTCGAACTTGCCGCTCTCCTTGGCCACCGTGAAGAACGACAAATATGGATTCGCCGTGATCGCCGGAAACAGATCGGCACGAAAGATCTCGGCGCCGTTGTAGCGGCAGATGAAGCTCGTGATGATGTCGCGCGGCACGAGCCTGCCGTCCGCGGTGTGGCGGAAGCCTGTTTCCATGATGTGCGAGGTCAGCGTGCGGATCTCGATGATCTCGCCGCGTTTGGCTTTCGAGGGAACGTTGATGAGGGCGGCCATCAATTCATCTCCTCGGTGCAGGCCGCCAGCGTCACGACGATTTCGGCGGCAACCTGCCAGAACGTGTCGTCTGACAGGCGCGCGATCGCGACCACCTTCTGGGTGTCGGCGAGCCGGATCCTGGTCGACACCTGGGCTCGGCCGGAAGATGGGCTGAAATAGAAATTTCCGATGTTCGGTTGCGGATTCTTCTCGTTGAAGACGTGGATGCTCCTGACGTAATCGTCCGCCGTCATCGGGCTCGTAACGCTGACCGTCATCGGCACAGTATTGCCGTTCTCGACCAGCGGCGGAATGTCGAGCTTGATCCTGCCGCTGCGAAGCTGTGCTTCGCCGACGACGTTGCGGATCGCGGTGTTGAGCATCGCCGGCGTCGCTTGAAGCGGCCGCAGCGTCACGATTGGGATCGTCCCGGCGATTGTCACGCCTCCGGCGAGGTTCAAAAATTGTCGTCGCGTGGTTGGCATGAACCTAGTCCCGGAGCGTTGCAAGAAAGGCCACGATGTCCTCGATCTCCGCAGCCGACAGGATCGGCTTCCCGGCGAAGTTGCGTCCGACGCGGACGAAGCCGTCGTTGCGATAATAGGATGGCATGATGGTCTCCGGATTAAAGCGCGAAGCATCGACCAGTCGAAGCCGCAACTGGCTCACGGACCACCGGTTCCCCGCACCGCCGAGATCAGGCGCGAGGTCGCCTTGGAACCGGGTCTCCGGAAATGGGCCGGAATGGCAGAGGATGCAGGTCGTCGTGCGTGCGAGCACCAGCGCGCGCCCACGCGCGGCATCACCGGGTGAGCCTGTGAGCGATTCTGGAATGCCGTCGCCGACGATTGCGTAGGGCACGAGCTCTTCGGCTCTTGCGCCAGGGGCAAGTGCAAGGCTTAGCGTGATCACCGCGGCGACAATCAATGGAATGTGAGACGAGAGATCGAGCCGCGAATTCCACTTACCTCTCCCGCTTGCGGGAGAGGTCGGCGCGCAGCGCCGGGTGAGGGCTCTTTCTTCTGAGGGAGTCTTTGTTGTTGAGACTCCCCAACCCTCCCCCGCAGGCGGGGGAGGGAGCGCAATGTGGTCGTGGCGGCAAGCTCGCTCCATCATTGCTCTAGCCAAAGGTGTCCGTCGTGATGGCCTGAAACCAGCGCTCCGCCTCCGCGGCCTCGCGGGCGCGCAATTCGCGCGGTGCATCGACCGGGCTGGTGGTGCCGCCCTCGACCTCGGCGAAGATGTCGCCACGCGGCTGGTAGTGGCCGGCAAGCGAGAAGCCGTAGCCGGGCGCGACGACGTTGTAACAGACGCCTGTCAGGCGTGGCATGTCCGGCGCGCGGCCGGCAAGGAGATTCACGATCGCGCTGGCGCAAGCCTTGCCTTGCGCGCTCGCGGCGGAGGCCGATTTGGGAATGCTGCCGCCGAGGCAGGCATCGCCAACGACGTGGACGTTCGGAACGAGCTTCGACTCGAACGTGCCGGGATCGATCGGGCACCAGCCGGTCGCGTCGGCAACGCCCGCGATGCCGGCGATGCGGCCGGCACGCTGCGGTGGGATGACGTTGGCGACATCAGGGGTGTAGTTGCCGAACTCGGTGACGATGGTTCGTGTCGTCGGATCGACCGAGGTGACGCGGCCGCCTTGCGACAGTGCGACGCGTTCGATCATGTCGCCGTAGAGCTCCTTCCATGCCTTCTCGAACAGCCGCTGCTGCGAGAACGCGTCCTTGGCGTCGAGGATCAGAACTTTCGAGCGCGGCTTTCTCGACGTCAGGTAATGCGCGATCAGGCTCGCGCGCTCGTAAGGCGCTGGCGGGCACCGGGAAGGATTGGCCGGGATTGCAATGGCGACCGTGCCTCCGTCCGCCATCGTCTCCAATTGCCTGCGTAGCAAAAGAGTCTGAGCGCCGGCTTTCCAGGCATGCGGCATCGTCTCCGACGCGGCGTCGTCGTAGCCGGGCAGGGCTTCGAGATGGAAGTCGATGCCGGGCGAGAGCACGAGACGATCATAGCCAAACGTGCTGCCGTCGCCCGTCGTCACACGACGCGTCTGTGTGTCGATGCCCGTCGCAGCCTGGATGACGACGCCGATGCCCCCGGCGGCAAGCTTGTCATAGCCGAATTGCTGCGCCTCGATCTCGCGCAGGCCCGCGATCACCTCGTTGCTGAAGGGGCAGGAGATGTAGGTCTTGTTCGGCTCGATCAGGGTGACCTGCAATCTTGCATCGGCGCGCTTGAGCGCGCGGGCACAAGCCGCGCCGCCAAAGCCGCCGCCGACCACGACGACGCGGCCCGCCGACTGCGCGCGCAGGATCGAAGGTGCGGCGAGCGATGTGGCCGCGGCGGCGATGCTGAGGGCGGCGTTCCGCCGCGTCACCGGCGCATTCATGAGACCTGTCCGGAAAATGCTGCGGCGGCCGATACGGCCGCCGCGATTTGTCGTTTGAGCATGATCTTTTCGGAAAACCGCTCCACACTTTTCCGGATCATGCTTTACGCGAAGGTGATGTTCTGGTCGCGCAGCGGCACCTGGCGGATGCGCTTGCCGGTCGCGGCGAAGTACGCATTCAGCACGGCCGGCGCGGCGACGCCGATGGTCGGCTCGCCGACGCCGCCCCAGAACCCGCCGCTCGGCACCATCACCGTCTCCACCTTCGGCATCTCGTTGATGCGCATCGAATTGTAGCTGTCGAAGTTGGTCTGCTCGATCTTGCCGTCCTTCACCGTACACCCGCCGTAGAACAGCGCGGAGAGGCCATAGACGAAGGAGCCGGCGACCTGTCGCTCCACCTGCGCCGGATTGACGACGTAGCCGGGATCGGTGGAGGCGACGATGCGATGCACCTTGATCTTGCTGCCGTCGGTTACCGAGATCTCGGCGGCGCCGGCGACATAGCTGCCATAGCCCATCACCTGCGCGATGCCGCGATAGACGCCTTGCGGCGCCGGCGTGTTCCAGCCGATCTTCTCGGCAACCGCGTTGAGCACCGCGAGGTGCTTGGGGTGGTTGCCCATCAGCTTGCGGCGGAATTCGAGCGGGTCCTGGCCTGCGGCATGGGCGAGCTCGTCCATGAAGCATTCCATGTAGATCGCGTTGTGATTGACGTTGACGCCGCGCCAGAAGCCGGGCGGGACGTGCGGGTTGCGCATCGCATGCTCGACCAGAAGGTTCGGCACCGAATAGCCGATCGCGGCTTCGCCGGATTGGGCGACGCCCTGGAATGCCGCGGGATCCATGCCGTTCTGCAACGCTTCGGGGCGGAGCGAGAACAGGATCGATTGCCCGGACAGGCGGTAGTGCAGGGCGATCAGGTTGTTGTTGGCATCGAACGCGCCGGTCATCTTGCACTGGGTGATCGGGTGATACCTGCCGTGCGCCATGTCCTCTTCGCGCGACCACAGCAGCTTGATTGGCGTGCCCGGCATCTGCTTGGCGATCATGACGGCCTGGCGGACATAGTCGGTCTGGCCGCGCCGGCCGAAGCCGCCGCCTGGCATCACCTTGTGCACGTCGCACTTCTCGGCCGGCAGGCCGGACGCCTCCAGGACCGCCGCGAACGCCGCCTCGCCGTTCTGCGTGCCGCACCAGACCTCGCACTTATCTGCCGTATAGAGCGCGGTGGCGTTCATCGGCTCCATCGTGGCGTGGTTCTGGTAGGGATAGGAGTAGACGGCCTCGACCTTCTTGGCGGCACCGGCAATCGCAGCCTTCGCATCGCCGTTCTTGTTGCCGACATAGGCCGGCTGTGAATTGTCGAGGCCCTCGGCCAGCCATTTCGCGATCGACTCGCTGGAGACCTTTGCGTTGTCGCCCTCGTCCCAGACGATCGGCAGCGCCTCCAGCGCGGTCTTGGCGTGCCACCAGGTGTCGGCGACAACGGCGACGGCGGTGTCGCCGACCTTGATCACCTTCTTGACGCCTTTCATGTTGGCGATCTTGGCGTCGTCAAAGCTCTTCAGCTTGCCGCCGAACACCGGGCAGTCCTTGATCGCGGCGTTCAGCATGCCCGGCAGCTTGACGTCGATGCCGTAGACCATCGCGCCGGTGGTCTTGTCGGCGGTGTCGAGCCGATTGACGCCCTTGCCGATCAGCTTCCAGTCCTTCGGATCCTTCAGCTTGACGTCCGCCGGCGGCGTCAGTTTCGCCGCAGCCTCGGAGACCTTGCCGTAGGTCGTGGTCCGGCCCGACGGCGTATGGGTGATGACGCTGTTCTCGGCCCTGCATTCGGAGGCCGGCACTTTCCAGGCATCCGCTGCGGCCTGGATCAGCATCACGCGCGCGGTGGCGCCGCCCTTGCGGACATAGTCCTGCGAGGAGCGGATGCCGCGGCTGCCGCCGGTGGAGAAATCGCCCCAGACGCGCTTGCGGGCGACGCTCTGGCCGGGGGTCGGATATTCGGTCGTGACCTTGGTCCAGTCGCACTCGAGCTCCTCGGCGACCAGCTGGGCGAGGCCGGTCAGCGAGCCTTGGCCCATCTCCGAGCGGGCGATGCGGATCACCACGGTGTCGTCGGGCCTGACCACGACCCAGGCGCCGATCTCGGGCGAGCCGTCGGCGGCACGGACCACGGCGGGGCCGCCGAAGGGGAGGTCGAGACCGATGGCGAGGCCGGCACCGACCGCGGCCGTGCCGATGACGAAGGCGCGGCGATTGAGCCGCGGCGAGATATGCTTGTTCATGTGGGGATTTCCTTACGCGCTCGCGATCATGTGGATCGCCTCGCGCACCTGCTGGAAGGTGCCGCAGCGGCAGATATTGGTGATGGCCTCGTCGATGTCGGCGTCGGTCGGCTTCGGCTTCTCGTTCAGGAGCGCAGCCACCGCCATGATCATGCCGCTCTGGCAATAGCCGCATTGCGGCACGTCCTGGGCGATCCAGGCCTCCTGCACCCTGTGCAGCGCATTGCCCGAGGCGAGCCCCTCGATGGTGGTGATCTTCTTGCCCTCGGCCTCGCTGACCGAGATCCCGCAGGAGCGCATCGCAACGCCGTCGAGGTGAACCGTGCAGGCGCCGCATTGTGCAATGCCGCAACCGTATTTGGTGCCGGTCAGGCCAGCATTCTCGCGGATCGCCCAGAGCAGCGGCGTATCCGGCTCGACGTCGAGCGTGAAGGTTTTTCCGTTGATTGTTAGGTTTGCCATCGCAAGTCCCCTGATTGGCCCAATCCACCGATTGAACTCAGGGGCGCAATGTGTCGGGCAAACTGGAACGGTTCAAATCAACAGTCCGAGGGGTGGCCGGAACGCATGGCCCTGTCGCTCTGGTGTATGGACCGGGACGTCGTTTTGCCTCATCCCTTCGCAATCGATTCGGGTTGACGCCTTATTCCGAGGGCGCCAATCCGCGGCTTGAGGCGACGTCCGGCTATGAATGCCGGTTCCAGGGCCCCGCACGGCTTGCGCAGCGGCGACAGTTTGTCTCTTTTGCCGGGGTGCAAGTCGCGGGCACTTTGGTACACTGCGCCGACGCAAAAGGAGTTCCATGAACGTGCCGAGTCCCTGCAACGTACTGATGCTCTACCCGCTGTTCTCGGCAGAGTCCTTCTGGACCTTCGGCGAATCTTGCAAAGTGCTGGGGGTCAAGCGCCCGGCCGCCCCCCTGGGCCTGATCACCGTTGCCGCGATGCTGCCCAAGAGCTGGACGGTCCGACTGATCGATTGCAACACGGCGTCCTTCGGCGAGGAGGATCTCGCCTGGGCCGACGTCGTGTTCACCGGCGGAATGTTGCCCCAGCAGGCCGACACGTTGCGCCTGATCGAGCTCTGCCGCGCGGCCGGCAAGCCGGTCGTGGTCGGCGGACCGGATCCCACCTCGAGCCCCCACATCTACGAGCGGGCAGATTTCCGGGTGCTCGGCGAGGCCGAGAGCGTCATCGACGAATTCATCGCAGCCTGGGAGAGTGGCGCGCGGTCCGGCGTCTTCACCGCACCAAAGTTCCAGGCCGACGTCACCAAGACGCCGGTGCCGCGCTTCGACCTGCTCAAGTTCGAGGACTACCTCTATCTCGGTGTGCAATATTCGCGCGGCTGTCCCTTCACCTGCGAGTTCTGCGACATCATCGAGCTCTACGGGCGCGTGCCGCGGACCAAGACGATCGAGCAGATGTTCGTCGAGCTCGAGACGCTCTACAAGATGGGCTATCGCGGCCATCTGGATTTCGTCGACGACAATTTCATCGGCAACAAGAAGTCGCTGCGGCAATTCCTGCCGAAGCTCGCCGAATGGCAGCGCACGCACGGCTATCCGTTCGAATTCTCCACGGAAGCCTCGGTCAATCTCGCCGACGATGCGGAGCTCTTGGAGCTGATGGGTGCGGCGAATTTCTTCGGCATCTTCGTCGGCATCGAAAGTCCGGATCCCGAGACGCTGGTCGCGATGCGCAAGAAGCAGAACACGCGGCGCAACATCGCCGAGAGCATCCACAAGATCTACGCCGCCGGCATGCTCGTCACCGCGGGCTTCATCGTCGGCTTCGACAACGAGAAGGTCTCGATGGCGGAGTCGATGATCGAGTTCATCGAGGAGGCGGCGATTCCCGTGGCCATGGTCGGCCTGCTCTATGCCTTGCCGAATACGCAGCTCACGCGCCGCCTGGAGCGCGAAGGCCGGCTGCATTCGGGCCATGACGTGGCGCCGACCATCGGCGCCGACCAGTGCATGGCGGGCATCAATTTCGATCCGGTGCGCCCGTTGCGCGATATCCTGACGGACTACAAGCGGGTGCTGGAGCACATCTACAGTCCGGCCGCCTACGCAGCCCGCGTCGAGCGCCTGATGACGTTGCTCGACCGATCCAGGCAGCGTTCCGAGCTGGCCGAAGGTGATATCCGCTCCAAGCTCGGCGCCATGGAGACGGTGCACAAGGTGGTCTCCGCCCTTCCCGAGGCGCGGGGGGCGCTCTGGCAGACCTTCATGAACTGCGCCAAGCGCGACACGTCATCGGCGCGCATCGCCGTACAGATGATCGCGGCCTATGCGCATCTCGGACCGTACTCGCGCAAGGTCATCGCGGCCATCGACGAGCGCCTGGCCGCGCTGGACAACGAGACCATCACGCCTGCTGTCGGCGTGACGGCGGCCTGACGGCTTACATCACCGCGAGCCGCAAGAAGAGCTCATCACGCTGCCGAGCGCGGCAAAGCCCGCGCCGAGCGCCAGCGCCAGTGTCGCGCCGCCATGACCCGCGAGCGCGAAGCAGGCGGCGGCGAGCGCCGCGCCGGTCGTCTGCCCCGTCAGGCGCATGGCGAGGCCACAAGCAAAACTCGAAAGACAACCCCATGCACAGTAGAAGGCCCTTTGATCGATAAGGCATTTTCCTGCCGTGTCGCGGCGGCGGTCACGGCCGCGATCAAGTTGACCCGTCGGGCAAAACACTGGCAGGATGCCAACGTGCCAGCGATCGGGTCGGGAGCCGGCCGCATGCGCGTCCTGGGCGCACCGTCTCCACCACGCCGACGTTGAGACAGATCAACACTCGCCCTGCGCGGCCGCCCGACCTTTCCATCGGCGCATCGATGGAAGGACGGCCCGTATGCAGACTCTGCTCAGGGAAATCCGGAATACCCCTTTGCTCTGGATGCTGGCCTTCGTGCCCATCGTGCTGGTGGCCGAGGCGGTGGCGCCGCATTTCCACACGCTGCTGTTCGTGCTGTCGGTGCTGGCCATCGTGCCGCTGGCGGCGCTGCTCAGCCATGCCACCGAGGCGGTCGCCGCGAAGACCGGCGATGCCGTGGGCGGATTGCTCAATGCAACGCTCGGCAACCTGACCGAGTTGATCATCGCCATCGCAGCGCTGCGCGCAGGCCAGTACATGCTGGTGAAGGCCTCGATCGCGGGCGCGATCGTCACCAACGCGGTGTTCATGCTGGGCGCCTGCCTGCTGCTCGGCGGTCTGCGCTACCATGTGCAGGAGTATAACCGCGCCGGCGCGCGGCTCTCGTCCGGCCTGTTGCTGATGGCAACCGTCGCCCTGCTTGCGCCGTCGGCAGTCGCCGATCTCGAGCACCTGCCGCAAGGCGGGGGCATCCTGAACAAGCTCAGCCTGGGCATTTCGGTGCTGCTCATCCTCGCTTACGGGCTCGGCTTGTTGTTCTCGCTGCGAACGCACAAGGAATTGTTCGCAAGCGCCGATCACGGCGACGACGACAAGGAGGCGCACTGGCCGATCGGAATAGCCGTCGGCACGCTGCTGGTCGTCACCGTGCTGGTCGCGCTGGTCAGCGAGATCTTCGTGGAATCGGTACAGAAGGCGGCGGAAACCTTCGGAATGAGCCCGGCCTTCGTCGGCTTCATCGTCGTCTCGCTAGTCGGCGCCGCGGCCGAATTTGCGGTGGCCTTTGCCGCGGCGCGCAAGGACCGGCTCGACATGGCCGTCAGCATCGCGCTCGGCAGCGCCTCGCAGATCGCGCTGTTCGTCGCACCCGCATTGGTGCTGCTCAGCTACGTCGTCGGGCCGAAGCCGATGGACCTGCAGTTCTGGCCGGGGGCCGTCACCATGGTGATGATCGCGACGGTGACCTCGGCCTTCATCACGGCCAGCGGGCGCTCGGCCTGGTTCGTCGGCGCCCTGATGATCTTCATCTATGCGGTGTTCGCGATGACGCTGTATGTCGTCCCGCCGGCGGGCCAGGGATGAGGTGCGCCTTCGCGTCGCAGGTTGAATTGATTGGCCGGAGAATGGCGGCCGTGGCCAGCCATCCTCCGAGGAGGCGAACTCGTTTCTGCCAGGCCGTGTACAGGAGCATGATGCGATAAAGGATCTGAGGCCGCTCGGGACATGATTAGCTTCAAGAGGTGCCACGAACCGATCGCGCAGCATGGTCCGCCCGGCGGTTGGTAAGAGGTGTACGCAGCCCACCAGATCTGCGTCGTCCGAGATGGCCAAGGCTCACGTCCGGACAGGTCGACAGGTCCTCAGCTTGCCTCACCCACCTTCCCGCTTGTGGACGAAGAATTCAGCAACCCTTGCGCCATCTCCAGAGCCTCTGCCTCCGAAGCGGCGACCAGCATCGGATATCCCCAGAATTTCTCGGAGACCATCTGGAAGGTTTTCATGCCGACCCGCTTCGCCACCGATGGCTCAACATAGATCAGGGCTTTCACGAATTCACGCAATCGCGGTTTGTGCTTCTTTGACCACAGCGCGAGCCTTCTACGGTCATCTGCATCGTGCTCGTGCTGGGGGCTCTCGGCGTTCGCCCCTTGCCCTATGATGACGAAGGGCGTGCCACGATCGAGCAAGGCTTCGAACGCGGCGAAGGCCTCGTCAGCCGTTCCAGAAGGGCCCTGGTCGTAAGTCAGCCTCACAATCGGAAAAGTCGCGGCATTCAACAGCATTTTCAAACCTACCGGTCAGTTGGCGCAGGACGGTTCGACCCGCGCGAGCATGGCGGGTGACGATAGTCGAGCTGATCTCTCGGCGCATTCACCAGCAGCGCCAAAGCGTTGCCAAAAACAGACAATCACTGCGACGCTGGCTCTGGCTTTGCCGGGGCCCGGTGGCATTTTGGAAGAATTCTTGGCCGTTGGCCGGATTGAGCAATGGTCTGGCGGGATTGCACGATGCAGCGCCACACCAGGCTGCTGTAGCCATTCCGTCACACCGCGGCATGCCCGAAGCGAAGCGAAGCAAGATGCCAATCCACTCGCGATCCACACCTATTCCCGAGCGCATGTCTCAGAGAGTTGCAAGTCCCTATGCCTCGGTCGTCGTGCCCCAACAAGTCTTGCAAATTCGGCCCCAGCGTTTGAGCACCGAGCAGTTGCGTGACTTGCTCATCCGAAGTCCACACGACGCAACACGATGGATCAAGGCCGCAGCCGAGGCCGATATCAGTCCCGCACAGATCGTGTGGGGTCAGTTGCTCCTCGATGGGACGCGCGTAGCGCGGGATCCGGCGGCTGCCTTCGTCTGGTTCAAACGTGCCGCCCAATCCGGCGACTTGGACGGGCGAAATATGGTCGGCCGCTGCTACGAACAGGGCTGGGGTGTCGAGCCGAACCCGAAACTCGCCACGGAATTTTTCCAATTGGCAGCAGCAGCCGGCCACGTCTGGGCCCAGGTCAATCTGGCGCAGATGCTGATGCGTGGCGGAGATCCGGCGGATCGGCCGCGGAGTTTTGAGCTCTTTCGGGCAGCAGCCGAAGGCGGCACTTCCAAGGCAAACCTGAAGGCAATGAATTCTCTCGCCCGATTTCTTGAAGAAGGTTGGGTCGTGCCGGCCAATCCAGGACGTGCCTTGCATTGGTACAGGCGCGCGGCTGTGCTGGGCGATCACTGGGCCCAGTACAATCTGGCCACGATCCTGCTTGCCGGCGGTGACCTGTCCGCTGCTGATGCTTGGCTGGAACGGGCGGTCGCCGGTAGCGACGACGAATTCCGCCGGCGCATTGCGCCGCTGTTGCTGGCGCGCAGCGAACCCGCCTTACGGCGGCATGGCCTCGAAGCACTCAAACGCGTAGCAGCTTCCGGCCGTGCTGCCGATGTCCGGGCCTATGCCTCCGTGGTCGGCGAAGCTGCAACGATAGGTTCGAAGCGCGAACAAGCCAGGCGACACTCCGAGCAACCTGCAACCGAAACACCTCCGGCTGCGCCGAGGTACCGGCTGACGTCGATCGGCCGACGTCTCGTTGGCATTCTTGCTTGCCGTTTCGAAGCCATTTCACGCCGCATTGCAAGACCATCCAATGCAACATCATCGTACTCAGAGAGGGCTCTGTGACCACCATCGAAACCTTGCGACCAGCACTTTCCGGACTCGCGGCGACAGCGAGCCTTGCAAACGGCTTTCTATTCGTTACCGCCGCCAACGCGGAAGGCCAGAACAATCAACCAACATCGGCGCCTGCGGACAAGGCTACAGCGCTTCCACCGGTCGAGGTGGAGGCTCCTGTTACCAAGCGGCGACGAGCGTCGAACGCCGGCTCGAAGCCGGCCTCGAGACTTGTCTCGGCCAGCCATCAGAGCAAACCGGCCGAACCGCGTCCGCAGGCTGCGTCCTCGGCCCTTTCGCCGGGGAATTCGCTGCAGCGGAGCACTGGTCTCAGCCGTCTTTCCGATTCTCTACAAAGCACGCCGCAAACCGTCACTGTCATACCGCGCCTCGTCATCGAGCAGCAGCAGGCAGCCACCATCAATCAGGTGCTCCAATATGTGCCGGGAATCACCGTCGCGACCGGAGAAGGCGGCGGTGGCATCAACGGAGATCAGTTCCGCATCCGGGGTTTTGACGCTTCTGGCGACGTGTACGTCGATGGCTTACGCGATTTTGGTTCCTATGTGCGCGATAGTTTTGCAACCGAAAACGTATTGGTGCTGAAGGGACCCTCGTCACAGAGCTTCGGCAATGGCACGACAGGCGGCGTCATTGAGATCGAGAGCAAGAAAGCCCATCTCGGCGACCAATCAACGTTCGAGGCCTCGGCTGGGACGGGCCCCTACGGACGCGGCATTCTGGACGTCAACAAGCAGATCAACGACACGACGGCGCTCAGATTCATCGCCATGGCGAACGGGCAGGATGTTGTCGATCGCGACCATGTCTATTCCCACCGGGGCGGCTTCCTCGGCTCGCTAGGACTTGGCCTCGGCACCGACCAATCCCTGATCTTCAATTATCTGCATCAGGACAGCGTTCAACGCCCCGATTTCGGCGTTCCGATCGTCAGCGCGCCGGGCGTCGTCGGGAAGCCCGTGACGGAGTACGGAGTTCCCCGCTCAAACTATTTCGGCCGGGAAAGTGATCGCGACCGCGCGACGGCCGACGTTGCAACCGCTCTCTACAAGGGTGAATTCGGCGATTGGCTCACGTTAACCAACGACACGCGTGTCGGTTACTACACACGTGATCTGAAGTTTACGCCCGCGCTCTGCGCCTCTCCCGGCTTCCCTTTTCCAAGCAGCTGCGCAACGGACGTTCTCGCCGGCAATCTGGCGACGCCCTACACAATCTGGTCCGTCGGCGGGACGAAGCAGGTCAGTCACGGCGGGGAGAACGTCACGACTGCTACGATGCGTTTCGACACCGGACCGTTTCGGCACAAGCTCGTCGCCGGCTTTGATGTCTATTCTCAACATGCGACGACCGGCTTCTACCTTCCTTCAGGCCCCGAGCCGGCAGGCACTCTTCTCGATCCCGTGTTTGCGAACTCACCCGGGTTTGCACTGACGGTGTCGCCCGGCAATCAATTGTCGGCCACGAGCTGGGATATCGGACCCTTTATAAGCGACCGCATATGGTTGACGCCCACGCTGTCGATCCTTGCGGGTGTTCGATGGGATCACTATCGGGTCGACGGTCAGGTCGGCGCATCTCCGCTCGCGACGACGACTGAGTTCGCCAGCCCAAAAGCATCCCTGATCTTCGAGCCCACCACGCATCAGAGTTATTACTTCAGCTATGCGCGTTCATTCACGCCGCCGGGCAACAACATCACTTCGCTGAGTTCATCGCTTGGCCTGTCTCAGGCGCCAAGCGCTGCAAACCTCCAGCCGGAAGCGGATACGACCTTCGAGGTAGGCGCGAAGTGGGGCCTGTTCGAGGACCGCCTCGGCGTGACGGCAGCATTGTTCCGCGTCGAGAAGAACAACGCTTCCTATACCGACCAAGCATCGGGAATACAGACGACGACCGACGACAAGGTGCAAGTACAGGGGGTTGAGCTCGGATTGACTGGCAAGCTCACGGCGAACTGGGACGTTCAGGCCTCCTATTCCTATATGGACAGCAAGATCATCGCCTCGTCGATCAGCCCGTTCACGCCCGTCTCGGCCGCAGGCAACCGGGTCCCGTTCGTGTCTCAGCATGGCCTGGCGATCTGGACCACATATGAGCTCACCTGCTGCGAAACGTGCCGGGTCACATGCTTGTCGGGGGTGGGCTCAATTATCGTTCGGACTATTACCTCAACAACCTCAATTCGATGGTGATCCCGGCGGCGACCACAATCGATGCGATGCTCTCCTACGATCCCAACGAGCGGCACCATCTTGCGCTCAAGGCTACGAATCTCACGAACAAGCTGACCTACAGCTCGGCTTTCGGAAGCGGCTACGCGACTCCCGTCGCGGGCCGTAGCTTCACCCTCACCGCAGCAATCAGATTCTGAAAACACATGCTCATCGAAATCCCAGACCTGCTATCCGCCGAGGAAGTCAAGTCCATACGCAGCATCATTGAAGCCGCCGACTGGGTTGATGGACGGGCAACTGCGGGTGAGCTGGCATCGCTCGCCAAACGCAATGTTCAACTCCCTGAAGAGTCGCCTCAGGCGCGCCAAGCCGGCGACATCATTCTGCGAGCTCTCGGCCGGAATGCACTGTTCAACAGTGCCGCTCTGCCCTTGCGCGTCCTCCCGCCGCTTTTCAATCGATACGACACCGGGATGTTCTTCGATGCCCATGTCGATGGCGCAGTGCGATCCGCGCATGGACTCGGCATTCGCATGCGCGCCGACCTGTCTTCAACCCTCTTCCTCACAGCACCCGATGACTACGACGGTGGCGAACTGATCATCGAAGATAGCTACGGCGTTCACGCCGTAAAGTTGGCGGCCGGCAGCATGGTCCTTTATCCAGCGGGGAGCCTGCATCGCGTGAGCGAGATCACCCGAGGTGCGCGCTTGTCATCGTTCTTCTGGACCCAATCGATGATCAGGGACGAGGGGCTTCGCGCAACGCTCTATGATCTCGACCGTGGCATTGTTGACTTGCGCAAATCCGTGTCCGGCGATGCTCAAGGCATCCTCATGCTTACCGGCGTCTATCACAATCTTCTGAGACGATGGGCGGAGCTGTGAGGGCGGCTCTGACGCTTTCAAACGACTTGGTTCTACAGTCCAATACGTCCACTTCAAACTGGGTTATCGCAATGACTGATGTGACAGCTGAACTCGCCGCTCAACTTGCCCGGCAAAAGGTGGCGTTGCTGTGGTCGCTCTGTGGGCTCGGAAACACGATCTACGCAGCCATCCAGATCCTCACATTCGTGAACCACCAAATCGATAGCTCCGGTACGGCGTCGACGGCATTCGATGCGATGGCCCTCTGGTACTTCGGCGTCGCATGTTCGCTATGGATCGTGCCCGCTCTGTTTCCTCTTGTCACGTGGGGTCGCGCTGTCATTGTGGGCTCGTCGTTCCTGGGTAGCTTTCTGGTCGTCACCAGCGTTGCAGGCGGCGTTTTCGACGGGGTGCGTGATGGCCTGCATATAGCAGCGACAGCTGTTCTGGCCGTAGCCCTGCCTGGCGCTTGTGCAATTAGCGCATCCTGGCGACTTTTGCGAGCTACGGGTGCTGCTGCCCATCTCGCCAATGGATCAACACTTAAAGGGCTCTGAAGCGAGTTGCCGCTGCTGGCCTAGATTAGTTCGAAGGCGACGCAGTTGCGGGTGGCCGCTCTTCTGTCCATTTGCGATAATGTCTCTGAACGGTTTGATGGCTAGTCGCCGACACAAGACTTCCGAAAGGCGGCGAAATGCTGTCCCCCTCTCCTGGTGCCGACATAGACAACGTGCCCCGCACAGTTACGCTGCGAAGCGGGATGCTATCGAATGAGTGGACCTATGCGCGGCACCAGCATCGCAAGGCTCAGTTGCTGTACTCGCAACGGGGTATTCTCTGTTGCGAGTCGGCCAATACCGTTTGGCTCATACCGCCCGGATGCGCGTTGTGGATCCCCGCTCAACTGGCGCACTCGGCTCGGGGCGATGGCCTCGTGGAGTGCCACTGCCTGTATATCGAACCGAACTCCGCCAAGAGCTTCCCGACGACGTGTTGCACCATCTCGATATCACCCCTGGTCCGGGAGTTGATCCTGAAGCTGGCTCAACTTCCGGAATGCTATCCGCTGGGAGGTCGCGAGGATCGGCTGGTGATGACCTTGATGGACGAGCTGTCGGATGCACCAATCAGTAAGCTGAACTTGCCGATGCCACGAGAGGCGCGCCTTCGGCGTCTCGCGGAGATGCTGATAGCCGATCCAAGCGCGAAGACCTCGTTCGCGAACTGGGCAGGTACGCTTGGTGTGAGCGAGCGCACCTTAAGCCGCCTGCTTGTCCAGGAAATAGGGATGAGTTTCGGACGTTGGCGACACCAGCTTCATGTTATCCTGGCATTGCAAAGAATGGCGAGCGGCGAAAGCGTCAAGACAGTCGCCCTGGAACTCGGATACGAGAACGCAAGCAGTTTCGTCAACATGTTCAGAAAGACTGTGGGCAAACCTCCGGTTCGGTATCTGACCGAACATCGCACAATTGCCGTGAGCGGGCGACCCGTGTAGCTCCGAGAGCCCCCGGTCGTGCCAGTCCAGGCCATACACTTGGCGGTTGCGACGGGTGCGTCCATGCTGTCGATGTGTGGGTCAAAGGCGGTCCACCTTCCGACGCGAACGGTAGGGCGTCGCGACGTGCTGCGACGGGCTCGTGGGAAACGACCTTGCCTTTGTCCAACTCGCATCTATCCGGCCATGGCTGGCCGCGCGTTATGAGTCCAAGCTCTAACTAAAGCGCGATGCGATTAGGATGAATCGTCATCGCGCTTTAGGTTATCGTTTGAGCATGATCTTTTCGGAAAACCGTTGCACACTTTCCGGATCATGCTCTAATAGGCCCAGTAGGTTCCGGAAGGCGGGCAATAGTCGCCGCTATAGCCATAGCCGTAGTTGCCGCCATAACCGTAATACGATGCAGGCGGATAGCCGTAGGCGGGATAACTGCCATAGTAGCCGCCATAGCTTCCATAATAGGCGCTTCGCGCGATCGCGCCGCCGACGGCGGCGCCGGCCAAGCCATAACCAAGGCCGCGATAACCGTAGCCACGATAGCCCCAGCCTCCACGATAACCGTAACCGCCGCGGTAACCCCAGCCGACGCCGCGATAGCCGTAGCCGCCACGCCAGCCGCCGACCCAGCGCACTTCCGTCGTGGACTGATCGACAATCGACTTCATCGTCGAAAGATGCGTCGGGAGCGGCCCGGCCTGGGCGCCCGTGCCGAGCAGCAGGGCGCTCGCAGCTGCGAGAACGAGGGTGCGCAGGGAATTCGAGGAGGTCATGATCGATCATCTCCTTGGCTATGGGCGGCGCGTTCTGCGCGGTCATCGGGCCCATTCCGTTGTGACGCTGCCGTGGCGGCCTTGATCTGGATCAAGCAGTGCACTTTGAAGAGGCTGCACGCGCGATCGAGGCGGGGGCGATGCTCCGCGAGGCTTAACGCGGTCGGGCTTCAATCACATTGTGCGTGCTTGCCGGAAAGACGCGCGTCAATTCGAAGCCCGACTTGCCAAGAAGATCTGAAAATTCCTCGTGCGTTCGCTCTCGTCCTCCCGGCGAGACAAGCATATTCAGATCGCTGAATTTGGTGCCCGGCATTTCATTCGGGGGGCCGACGATCCTTTCAATGAGAAGCAGTGTTGCGGCTTGCCCAGCCGCGCGCCGGCATACTTTCAGGATGGCGATGGCTTCATCGTCCTTCCAATCGTGAATGACCGCTCGCATCAGATAAGCATCGGCGCCTTCGGGGACCGCTTCGAAGAAGCCTCCACCCACGATATCGCATCGCTCGATGACGCTGCCTTCCGCCAATACGGCCCTTGCTTCCGCCACGACCTCGGGCTGATCGAAGAGCGTGCCGCGAATAAGGGGATGAGCGCGCAGAATCGCGGCCAGCATCAAGCCGTGTCCGCCGCCCACGTCCACGATGTGGCGAAACGGAGAGAAATCGTAGGCGCGGATCACTGCCTCTGCACCGGCGATTGAAAATTGTGTCATCGCCCGATTGAACAGGGCGCCGAGTTCGGGGTGCTCGGCACGGAACTGCCAGACGTCCTTGCCGTTCAGGTCTTGAAACGCATTCTCGCCGGTTCGCACGCTATGCAGCAAGTGACCCCAAGCCTGCCAAACATAGGAGCTTCCGACGAATTCCGCCCACGCTCCGAGCGGCGTCCCGGAACCCGTACGCAAGCATTCACCCATGGGAGTGAGCATGAACGTTCGGTCTTTCCCTTCCCGGAAAACACCTACTGCAGCGAGCGCCCGCAACAGCCGATAGAGCGAATCAGGATGGCTTCTTGTCAGTGCCGCGAGTTCGCCGGCCGAACGAGCGCCGTCACCCAAATGGTCGGCTACTCGCAAGACTACTGCGACACGGATTGCCTGCGTGATCTGAAAACCATTGATCAGGGCCAGCAGATCGAGCCGAGGGTCGAGGGTCACTTGACGGACCTCGGTCACGGGATCGCCTTGAAATCGATTGTCTTCGCAAGATCAGCGAGGCGCCGATGGTATTGCTCCAGCAAAGCGGCGAATTCGGACGGGCTGCCGGGACGGGCGGCCTGTCCGACGGCGGCCAGTCTCTCACGAATGGCTGGATCGCCTGCAATGTCGCGGACGTCGGACGCAATCCGGTCGCGCAGCGCATCCGGCATTCCGCGCTTGCCGTAAAAGCCCACCACGCCGTCCATTCGAAGTTGGGGATATCCGGCTTCGGTGACTGTCGGCACGTCAGGGACGAGCGGCATGCGATGCTCGCTCGCCACCGCAAGCAGCCGCGCTTTGCCCGACTGCACCTGCGGCATGATCACACCCAGCGCGTGAACGAATATATCGATACGGCCCTCGCCAAGATCCTGGAGAGCAGGCGCAATCTCGCGATAGGGGACGACGGC
Source organism: Bradyrhizobium sp. CB1015 (assembly GCF_025200925.1). Classification (GTDB taxonomy): domain Bacteria; phylum Pseudomonadota; class Alphaproteobacteria; order Rhizobiales; family Xanthobacteraceae; genus Bradyrhizobium. Next base: position 3,126,792 of record NZ_CP104174.1, read on the forward strand.
GAGATCCAGCTTCGAGGTCTTGAAGAACCCTCCGACGACGAAGGGCGGAAGTCCAGGCGAGCCGCCCCAGTTCAGCTTGCCCGGTTGAGCGCGAGCGGTTTGAACCAGACCGTCGAGCGAGCGGATCGAGCTCTTCTCGCTAGCCGCTATCGCGAGGACAACGTCCGAAGTCGGGCATATCGGGACCAGCTCACGCACCGGATCATAGGGCAATTTCTCGCGCGCAATCGGGTGCACGGTATATATGGCCGAGATTGCATAAAGCAGGGTGTGATCATCTTCGGCGCCGAGAAAGGCTGAAACGCCGATCACCCCATCGGCTCCCGGCCGATTGTCGACGATGACGGCCTGTCCCCAGCGTTGGGAAAGCCGCTCCGCAAAGAGCCTGGCGCTGAAATCTGCTGCACTTCCGGCCGGCACGGGTAGAATCAATCGGACCGTCCGATGCGGCCAGTCGGCGGCGGCAGCGCTGAAGGAAACGACGATTCCGAGAAGGATGCCGATGGCGACGGAGGCGCGACTGAAACCGTTCATGGGGTCCTCCGTAGCGACCTCTGTTCAACGAGCTGGACGTTTACGAAGACCATACAGGGTCAGATCCGGAGGTGCTTAACCTCCGGCTTACTATTTGCTCACTGATGACTTATCTTTCGGTGCTGGGATCGTCTCACGTAATCCAGGTCGTGACAGCTTGCGCTATTCCTTCGATGAGTTCGTGTTTGACGCTGAACGGCGCGAACTGCGCCGCGGGACGGACATGGTTGTCGTACCGCCACGGGTCTTCGATCTGCTCGACTACTTGATCAGAAACCGGGAACGCGTCCTCAGCAAGGAAGAGATCATCAGGGCGGTCTGGAACGGTCGTGTCGTATCCGACGCCGCGCTGACCACTCGGCTGAACGCGGCTCGAAACGCGATCGGCGATTCCGGCGAGGCGCAGCGCTTCATCAAGACGTTGCCGCGCAAGGGCTATCGCTTCATCGGACGCGTCCAGGAGGGCCAGGGAGACGCAGATCCCATCATCGCCGGTCGCCAGATCGAACCAGGTCAGCCGGCTCTCAGGCTGCCGGATAAGCCTTCCATCGCCGTTCTCCCCTTTGTCAACATGAGCCCTGATCCCGAGCAGGACTATTTTGCTGACGGAATGGTCGATGACATCATCACTGCGCTGTCGCGCTTCAAGGCGCTGGTCGTCATTGCTCGGAACTCCAGCTTCACTTTCAGAGGACGCTCGGTCGACGTGAAACAGGTCGGGCGCGATCTCGGGGTGCGCTATGTCCTGGAAGGAAGCGTCCGCAGAGCAGCAGACCGCATACGGATCACGGCACAGCTTCTCGATAGTGCAACCCGGGCGCACCTTTGGGCGGACCGATTCGATGGTACACTCGGCGACATATTCGATCTGCAGGATCGCGTGACCGAGAGCGTTGTCGCCGCCATCGCACCTGCGGTGGAAAAGGCGGAGATCGAGCACGCCAAGCGTAGACCGACGGAGCGGCTGGATGCTTACACCGCTTATCTGCGCGGCACCGCCAAGCTGTACCAATTTGCCAGTCTGCCGGCGAACGAAGAGGCGCTAAGCCTGTTCTATCGCGCAATCGAGCTCGATCCGGAGTTCGCATGTGCGTACGGGCGTGCCGCATCTTGCTTCGCCCGTCTCAAGGCCGATGGCCGGATTGCCGTCACGCCAGACGAGAGGGCCGAGGTCGTGCGGCTCACGCGCAGAGCGATCGAACTGGGCCGAGATGACGCAGTTGCGCTTGCCGCGAGCGGGTGGGCGTTGGCCTTTGTCGTCCACGATCTCGGCGCATCTGCCGACTTGACGGAGCGGGCGCTCGTGCTGAACCCCAATCTGGCGGAAGCGTGGCGTTTCGGCGCCTGGGTGAAATGTTGGCTCGGAGAGCCCGAAGCTGCGATCGAACGCTTCGCGCGTGCCATGCGCCTGGATCCGCTGGACCCACGGATCGGCGGAATGCGAAGCGGGATCGCGCACGCAAATTTCTTTGCCGGCCGCTATGAAGAGGCGGCGGGCTGGGCTGCGATGGCGTTGCGGGACAATCCGGACTTCCAGCCTGCCCTGCGTATCGCCACCGCAAGCAACGCGATGGCCGGACATATTGATCAGGCCCGCCGTTTATTGGCGAGGCTGCGAGAGCTAAATCCAGCGCTGGTCCTCTCCAATTTGAAGGATATGTTGGGGCCTTATCAGAAGGCCGTGAACGTTTCCCGATATGAGGACGGATTGCGCCGAGCCGGGCTGCCCGATTGATCGCAACGGTTGATGTCGGCTTTCATACCGCCCCTCGGATGCTGTCGATGGGTTTCGCTGCGCTCTACCATGCTACGCACTGCGGCTTTCCCTCGCGGCTCAGGAGAGATCCGGGCAAAGCACGAGCTTGCCTTCGAGACCGCCAGCCTCGAGGCGACGGTGAGCATCGGCGACCTCCTCGAAGGAGATCCGCTCGGCGATGCGCGGCCGAATGGCACCACTTGCCAGCAGCCCGAACAGTTGCTCCAGGTCCTCCTTGAACCAGCTGGGATGTCGCGCCCGCATGGCATTGACCGAGTAGAAGCGGGCTCGCTTGCCACCGGGCAACAATCTCCACAGGTACAGTCGCGCGATCTCCATCACGATAGGGAGCATCCGACGCTGTGCCTGCACACTCGCCGAAAAGCCGATGGCACAGAGCAGTCCACCGGGCTTGAGCGCCGCGTATGAGCGGCGATAGCCGTCTTCGCCAACGCCGTCGACGATGACGTCGAATCCGCCCGGCAGAATCCGCGTGAAGTCCTCATGCTGGTAGTCGATCGGCGCTGCCCCCAGATTTTGGACGAGGGCCATGTGCTCGCTGCGTACAGTGCCCCACAACTCGAGGCCGGCCAATCTCCCAAGCACGAGCAGAGCCTGGCCGACCGCGCCGGCGGCCCCATGGACGAGCACACGTTGGCCTCGCTGCACCTTGGCCGCGCGGTGTAGAAGCTGGTACGCGGTCGTCCAGCTCAAGATCAGAGCGGCCGCTTCAGCGGCGTCCACGCCCACCGGCACGCGGGTCAGGTCGTTGGCCCGAAGCGTGCGATACTCGGCGTTTGACCCGACCACCGTCATGTCGGCCACGCGGTCGCCGATCTGAAAGTCGCGCACGCTTTCGCCGAGCTGATCGATTGCTCCCACTACGTCGTAGCCCATCACGAACGGCGGCCGGAGGCGCATCGTTTGCGGGTATAGGTGGCGCCTGATCAGCACCTCGGTGTAGTTGAGGCTCGACGCGAGCACGCGAACGCGCACCTCGCCCCGGCCAGCGGTCGGCAGGGGAGCATCGACAACCTCCAGTGTCTCGGGATCACCGAAGCGGCTGACCTGAACAACGCGATTGCGCTGCTCCATCATGGCAATCTCCATGCAATGCCGCAATTCAGCGCAAGGGAGGCAGACTGCAGTCGAGCTTGAACGGTGGATTGATCCAGATCAAGCTTGAGCGTGCACTGCTTGAAATTCTCCTCGGGCCAAACGACCAAACCGGGTTGTCTGGCGCCATCATTCATCATTGGAGGGGAATATGCCTTCAGTCGTTATGCAGTTCGTTTCGCATCCAAGGCCCGGTAGCGATCTTGCGACGGTCCTGCAGCTGGCAAAGGAGGGCGCGACACTCTGGAGGAAACATGGGGCCGATGTTAGCTATTGGTCGGTGATCGGTGGCGAGATCGGGAACTACGCCTTCGTGGCCCGCTTTGAGAGCGTCGAAGCCTATGGTCGCACCTTGGCGTCGCTGGGCGCCGATCCGGCTTTCGTTGAATTTCAAGCCAAGCGGCTGAAGGCAGGGCAATCGGATTGGGTGCGCTCCAACGTTGCCGTCCAGGTTGATCTTTGAGGGAGCGCCTTCGCTCGTGCCTGCGAGACCGCCTTCGGGCGGTCTCTTGCTAAGACCGGCGCCGCGTGGCCGAGGTACCAGTGGCCCTTGAACGTCTGCGGATTCGTCTTTCCTCAGCTTTTTCCAGGCGGATACGAAGGTTCTGAAGCTCTGCCAGTTGAGAGCTGAGAGACGAAACACGTTGACGCAGAATCGCAATACGGTCGCACCGACCACGAGTACTCATGACGCGCCCCAAAACTGTGACTGTTAAGAAATGACCGACTTGTAAGAAATGACCGACTTGGGCGACAAAACAGGACGAAACAGAATGGCTCAAACCTATAGGTCTTAATGACCATAGCACAGGTTCATTCACAAGGTGTGAATTGGGCCGACACCCGCGGGAGGAAGCGTGGCGGGTCGGACGGGCCAAAGGTCAAACCGCCGTTGGACCGGTGATTTCGGGCGACCGCCCTAAGTCGATTTCCGAACTCGTTTGCGGAAAACCGCTGCTAGAGCACAAGCCCCAGCGCCAACCAGGTGGCAACAGACAAACAGACGGCAATTCCCAAATACGGCAATGCAATGCGCATGGTCACTCCTCGATGCCGAGACGCGACGAGAACATGGTCAGATACGCAGATTCGGGGCGCTAGCCCTATATTCCATGCGATGTATGAGCCGTTTAATCGCATGGGGCGAGCATATTTAATTTGACTTTTGAATTTGGTCAAAATTATATGTACTTGAGTTAATTATTATATTTAATTTGGACGTCTCGCTGCGCTGCAACATCATGATCTACGCGTGTTCTGATCGGGTGCCGAAACCATGCAAACAGGCTGGGCGATCGCTCCAATGGAGTTGCTCTTGAGAGAGGCGTGATGCATGCGCCGATCAATCGATACTGCACCCAAGGGTCGAGAAAGCACCCGGATAGATGATGCGCCGGGGGCCGCTGGGCTCGGTCACGGGTCGCCGGATCCTGAGACCGAGGATGTCGATCCGGAGGAGGCAACATCGGGCAGTTCGCTCGTTGCGGCTGTCGTTCTGGTGCCCCTCATCTTCATTGGGGTGGGCCTGCTCGGTGCGTTCGACCCGTTCAAGGCACAAACGACTCTGCAAATGATGCGCATCGACGGCGGGAGCGCCGCCGGCCTCGACCAGCGGTCTGACATCGGGACCGGATCGCTAGCACTCCTTCAGAGCGAAAGGTCCGAGGCTCTGATGCAAGCGGTCTCGGCAAGCCCGGCGGGACCTCGACAGCGGCTCGACGCCGACGCTCCGGGCAGTGACGCGCTCTCCGGTGAGCTGGCCGGCGCGCGCAGGGAGCTTGAAGAGGCGGTCCAGCGCACGCACGCGGCGGAAATTGCCTCGGAGGAGCTGCGGCAGTCTCTCCAACGAGAGCAGGCCCGCCGCGCCGCCTTCGCGGACGAACTTGCCGGAACCCGCCGCGAAATCGAGGCGCGTATCGCGCAGGCGCGCGAGGTGGACGAGAGGGCCACGCAGCAGAGGGATGCGGCAGCGGGGGAGATCGATGAGCTGCAGCGGTCCTTGCAGCAGGAACGGGAAAAGAGCGCCGTCCTGGCGAAGCGAGCGAGCGCCGCGCAGGCGATAGCGGCAAGCGCCGAGCAGGAACGCTACGAGGCGCAGTCACGCGCCGCGGCACTCGCGAGCGAGCTTGCCGGCATGCCCCGCGGATCGGCCATGGCCGACGGTGCGGCGGCGGAGCAAAGCGAGGCGGCGGGCAGGGAGATCGCGGAATTGCGGCAGTCCCTGCAGCAGGAGCGCGAAAGGAACGCAGTCCTCGCGCAACAGGCGGACGCCGCCCGGTCGGCAACGGCGAACGTTGAGCAACAACGCCGTGCCGTCGAAGAGGCCCAGGCTCACGCTGCCGCGCTGGAGGGCAAACTTGCGCAAACGCGCGCGGACATCGAAATCCTGAACGGGCGTTTGCGCGAGGCGAACGATGCGGCCTCGCAGCAGAGACAAGCGGCGAACCGGGAGATCGCCGAACTGCGGCAGTCGCTGCAGCAGGAGCGGAGCAGGACTGAAGCCAAGGAGAGAGACCTCGCCTCGGCGTCGCGCCTCACCGATCAGCGCGCCCCGGCGACGCAAAGAAACGACGGCCCGATCATGTCGGTGGCGCAGAACGTGACCGCAGCGGAGGCGTCGACGAATCCAGGCCAGGACGAGGTGGAGGCCCGATTGATCCCGCGTGCCAAAGCGTTGCTCGATCAGGGCAATATCGGTGCAGCGCGGATCGTACTCGAGCTCGCGGCTGAGAAGAACATTGCGCAGGCGACCTTCATGCTCGCGGAGACATACGATCCAGCGGTTCTGTCCGCTTGGGGTGCCTATGGAACGCGCGGCGAGGCGGCCAAGGCGCGAGAGCTCTACGCGAAAGCACAGAGGAGCGGCATTCGCGGAGCCAAGGAACGACTGGATGCATTGCATCACTGAGCGTTGGCTTTGCATTCACGCCGGGACGAGTGGTTGTGCTGGGTCATCCGGAAAGGAACGACATGAACAAGATGCCAAGATCGCTCTCGTCGCTCCTGCTCGCCGCGCTGGTGCCGATCGCCGTGCTGCTTCAACCGGCTTGCCTGGAAGCACAAACCGCAAGATCCGCCAAGGCGGAGGCACAAATGGTCCGACGGCCGCTCCCTCAGGAGCGCGAAAAAGACCGGATGAACGCCTGGACCGTCGGGCTCGCCGGCGGCCTGCTCGAGGGCGCGCCGATTCGCCTCGCGGCTGAAATGGCCCGTGTCGTCGACGACGGAGCAGAGCTGCATCTCCTGCCGATCGTCACCCGGGGCGCCACCGACAATCTGAATGCGCTGCTCTATCTGCGTGGTGTCGATACCGCGATCATCAATTCCGATGCGCTCGACGAGTACAAGCTTCAGGTTCCGCAGATCCAAAGCCGCATCACCTACCTGCTCAATCTGTTCCCGTCCGAATTGCACATCTTCGTGCGGCCGGAGATCACGAGCCTGCAGGATCTTGCCGGCAAGAAAGTGAACTTCAATACCCAGGGCACCGCAGCCGCCTATTCCGGACCGCTGATCTTCAGCCGCCTCGGCATCGACGTCGACAAGACGTTCATTCCGCATCAGCTTGCCCTGGAACAGATGCGCAAGGGTGAGATGTCGGCCGTCGTGTTCATCACGTCGAAACCCGTCGACGCCTTCGTACGCGGTCGTTGGGAGGCGGGATTCAAGTTTCTCCCGGTCCACTACGACAGGAGATTCGAGGACTATTATCTGCCCGCGACGTTGGACGCGATCGAGTATCCCAATCTGATCAAGCAGGGCGATCGGGTCGCGACCATCGCGGTGCCGACAGCGCTCGTTGCGTTCAACTGGCGGCCAGGCTCGAATCGCTATCAACGCGTGGCGCGCCTCGTCGATTACCTGTTCTCGCGGATCGATCGCCTGCAGGCGCCAGGCTTTGATCCGAAATGGCGGTCGATCAATCTCGCCGCAACCATCCCGGGGCTCACCCGCTTCCAGGCAGCGCAGGAATGGCTGGATCGCCAGGCGCGCAGCGCCCAGGCGAAGCCATGAACACTGCCGTTGCTCCGCTCGCCGTCGCCTTCAACGTTGCCTGCGGAATTGCCTACGCGCAAAGCACGAGCGATTCCATGGAAGCACTTCGGGCTTGTTCAGGAATCGACGGATCGGCCCGGCTGGAATGTTTGCAAGATTCATCGCGCAAGTTGTCACCGCCTGCCCGGCAGGTGTCGGACGATAACTGGCTGATCAGCGAGACCACCTCGCCGGTCGACTATTCGCCGATCGTCACCGCCACCACATCCTCTGTCAGCGGCTCTGATGGAGCCGCGATGCAGCTCGCAATCCACTGCCGCAAAGGCCGCACCGAAGTCACGGTCGCGGGACCGGCGCTGTCACGGAGCGCCAACGAATACGTCATCTCCTTTCGGCTGAATGCGGACACGCCAATGCAACTCGCGGCAGCGTCGCCGTCATTCGGTTCCGGCGTCGCTTTCGGGGGCGACGTCGTAAAGTTGCTGAACGCGCTACCCGAGAACGGTCACATCGTTGTGCGCCTTTTCGCCCGCACTGGTCAGGTGCAAGACGGACAATTCCTGCTCAGCGGATTCGAGAACGTGCGCAAGAAAATGGCGGCTGCATGCAAATGGCCACATAGCGTCGCCAGACCAGGAAGGTGATGGTCAGGGAACGGGAGACACGAGATGATCAATCCGAAGTGGACGATGGCAATCATCAGCGGCATGGCGATGGTGCTTCTGGTCGGATCACGCGCGCAGGCGGAGCTCGATAACCTGCCGATCGCCCACGCGAGCGAGACGAACCAGGCGAGCAATCAGAAACAACCGACTAGACAGATGCAGGCGAGCAAGCCGGGACAGACTCGCACGAGCAAGCAAACCCCTGCGACCAGGGCGGCGCTGGCTCAGGCGACAAAATCCGAGATCGCCAAGAAGCCGCATCAGCTGGTATTGCAGGTCAATTCCAACGATCCTGCGATGATGAACCTCACGCTCAACAATGCGACCAATGTCGCGCAATATTACCGCGATCTCGGTGAACCAGTGTCAATCGAGGTCGTCACCTTTGGTCCGGGTCTTCATATGCTGCGCGATGATACCTCGCCGGTGAAGCCACGCATCGAGGTGCTCGCGATGAGCAATCCCGAAATCTCCTTCAAAGCCTGCGGCAACACCCAGGAAAATATGCGGAAGGCGGAGAACAAGGACATCAATCTGATTCCGCAGGCGACGGTGGTCAAATCGGGTGTCGTTCGCGTCATGGAGCTGCAGGAACAGGGCTGGAGCTACGTCAAACCGTGAGCGGCAGCGGTTTCAACCGCCACTGACGCTGATTGGCCTGATCCCGAGGCGGCGCGTCAGCGCCGTCTCGAAGGACCCGGCGTGCGCGCAGGCTGCCGCCATCAGTCATATGCGATAGCTCGTAGGATGGGTAGAGCACTTGCGAAACCCATCTCTCCTTGGATGCTGTCGATGGGTTTCGCTGCGCTCTACCCATCCTACGGGTTGCCCGTCCTACGGCCAACCTTGACCTGATCCTCCCAGTCTTCCCATTCGACATCGTTGATGTCCAGGTAGCTCGAGACGGCCGAGCCGATGGTCGGAAAGAAGTGGGCTTCGCCGACCTGCGCATACAAACCGAAACGCTTCAGCTTGTCCTTCACGGGATCCTTGAGCTCGGCAAAGCAAAGTTCGATGCCCCTGGCGTGGAGCGCCTCGTCCAGTTCGGCAACGGTGTCGCAGGCGGTGACGTCGACGCTCGTGACCGGTTCGGCGGCGACGACCAGCCAGCGCACAGGCGTCGGTGATTTCTCGACCGCGGCCAGAATACGCTCCTTGAAGAACTCGGCATTGGCGAAGAACAGCGGCGCGTCCCAGCGGAACAGCACCAGTCCGGGGATCAAGCGGGCATCGGGATATCTCGTGATGTCGTGATAGCCCTTGACGCCGTGCGCCCGCCCCAGAATCGCGGAGTGCGGACGCCAGCCGTCCCACAGAAACTCGGCAATGGCCACCGCGATGGCAAGGCCGATTCCCGGAATTGCGCCGAGAACGGCCACCCCGACGAAGCACAGCACGGTCAACCAGAGTTCCCAACGTTGAATCCGGTAGATTCGTTTGAGATCGCCGATCTCGATCAGGCCAATCGCGGCTGCGATCACCACCGCCGCCAATGCGGCATTCGGCAAGTGCTGCAACAGATTCGGCGCAAGCAGCAGAAGGAAAGCGATCGCGAGCGCGCCGACGACGCTCGTCAGCTGGGTGCGCGCGCCGGCAGCCTCGGCAACGGGCGTACGCGAGGAGCTGCTGCTGATCGGGAAGCCCTGGAAAAACCCGGTTGCCAGGTTGGCCGCACCGAGACCCACCATCTCCTGGTTCGGATCGACCTTGTCGCCCAAACGAGCAGCATAGGTTCGCGACAACACGCTGGTATCGGCGAACGAGACGAGAGCGATGGCGCACCCGCCGGCCAGCACCGGGACTAGATCGCTGAAACCGATCCTGGGAATGGAGAAGGCCGGCAGCCCCTGCGGAAGTGGGCCCAAGACCTTCACACCATAACCAGTTCCGAGATCGAGTAGTGCAACGACAAGGGTCGCTCCGACGACAGCGATCAGGATTCCCGGCAGCCGTTTATTATCCTTGAGCAGCAGGATGACGATCAACGTGCCAAGTCCGACTGCGAATGCGGCCCAATTGATCTTGCCATCGCTGATCCCGACGGCGATCGCCCACAGGTCTCTCAGCGGTCCTTCGCTTTCGATCGAGAAGCCGAGCAGCTTTGGCAGCTGGCTGATCAAGACGGTCAGCGCGATCCCGTTCATGTAGCCGTACCGTATCGGCTTGGACAGCAGCTCGGTCACAAACCCCAACCGTGCGATCCCCGCCACTATGAGCACCGTTCCCGAAACGAGCGCCATCATCGCGGCAAGCATTGCGGAGCGGACCGGATCGCCGCCGGACAAAGGGACGATAACGCCGAGGATGACAGCTGCCAGCGCCGAGTCGGGTCCGAGCACGATGATGCGGCTCGGACCGAACATCGCATAGGCCAGAAGAGGGACGATGGTTGCGTAGAGGCCGTGGATGCCCGGCAGGCCCGACGCGACGGCATAAGCGATTCCGACCGGGACCAGCATGGTCGCCAGCACGAGACCTGCGAAAACATCATGTCGCAGCCAATCGGCTTCGTAATGGCGAAGCGTATCGATCCCGGGCACCCAACGCGTCCAACCGCTCACCGCGCTCACTCCGCCGCTAACGCGCGAGGTTTTCGCAACTGCTCGACCGACCCTTGACGCAAATCAACCTTGTCGATGCTTCCACTCTTCGGCGACGCAGCAAGGTTTCGGACGTGCATCAAGAGCCTGCGCCCCTAGAACTGATACCTCCGCAGACCCCCATCCACCGGGATCACCGTGCCCGTGATGTACCGCGCCACCGGCGACGCCAGAAACACCGCGAGCGCAGCCAGATCCTCCGGTTCGCCCCAATAGCCGACCGGGATCTCCTCCTCTGCAAAGCGCTCACGATAATCCGGCGGGTAGTTGCGGCGGATCTGCTCGCTCATGATGCGGCCGGGCGGGATGCAGTTGATGGTGATGCCGTGCTTGCCGATCTCGCGCGACAGCCCCTTGGCCCAGGCGTGCACGGCGGCCTTCGCGGCGAAAGCGGCGTTGAGGCCTTCCGGCTCTGACTTGCCGGTGATGTTGACGATGCGACCCCATTTGCGCGCGATCATCTGCGGCAGCAGTGCATGGGCGATGCGGCGGTAGCTGGTGAAGTTGAGCGCGATCGCCTCGTCCCATTTGCTGTCGGGCGCATCGACGGGCAGGGGACGGCTGCCGCCGGCATTGTTGACGAGGATGTCGACATGGCCGAGCTCCTTCACGGCAAAGGCCGCGATGGTCTCGGCGGCGTCCTTGGCCATCACGTCCTGCGCCAACGGGATGATCAATCCGCCGCCGACCTCTTGCACCAGCTCTGTGAGGAGATCGGTGCGGCGCGCCACGCCGACGACGCGCACGCCTTCGGCGGCGAGGCCCTTGGCGATGGCGCGGCCGATGCCGATGCTCGCGCCTGTCACGACAGCGGTTTTCGATGTAAGCCCGAGGTCCATGGTCGCACGCTCTCTTGGTCGTTGCTTGCTTTTTGCTGTTGGTTTCCTGCCCAGTCCCGCGGGCTTGCGAATTGCCCGACCGGGACGAGCAGTGGTAACCAAGAGGCTTGCCGAAGGACAAGAGCCTTGGCGAAGGAAACACGAAAAACAAAAGGCGTCGAAGGATGGTCTGGGATCCCCAGCAATATCTCAAGTTCTCCGGCCATCGGCTCCGACCCGCCGTCGACCTGTTGATGCGGATTCCGGATTTTGCCCCGCGCGCGATCGCCGATCTCGGCGCCGGCGCCGGCAACGTCACCAAATTGATCAGGGAGCGCTGGCCGGAGGCACGCGTCACCGGTGTCGAGGGCTCGGCGGAGATGGTCGCGGCAGGACGCAAGGCCGCCCCTGACGTGGAATGGTCACATGAGGATCTCGGCCATTGGAGTCCCGCCGGACGGTACGACTTGATCTATTCCAATGCCGCACTGCACTGGCTGCCCAATCATGCGGCACTGTTTCCGTCGCTGATGGAGAAGGTGACGCCGGGGGGCATGCTCGCGGTGCAGATGCCGCGCAATTTCCTCGCGCCTTCGCATGTGCTGATCGGCGAGACCGCGCTCGACGGCCCATGGCGGTCCAAGGTGGAGCATCTCGTCACCCCGCCCCCGGTGGAAGGGCCGGGCTTCTATCACGATCTGCTTGCGCCGATGTCGGCCAACATCGACATCTGGGAGACCGAATATCTGCAGGTGCTCGAAGGCGACAACCCCGTGAAGGAATGGACCAAGGGGACCTGGCTGACGCGTTATCTCGACGTTCTGCAAGGCCAGGAGAAAGGCGCGTTCGAAGCCGCCTATGGGATGCGCGTGGCAAAGGCCTATCCGAAGAATGCGGCGGGGCAGACGCTGTTCCCGTTCCGCCGCCTCTTTATGGTCGCGCAGCGCAAGGGCTAATGGCACTGCCGCAATGCGGCATAAGCGCTCGTCCCCTTGGCCTGGCGCGGGCCGGCTTGCGCAGGCGGCGGTCGTCACGTTAGCTTGGCTGCGGCAAAAATTGGGCTTAGGTCTAGTTGTTCGGCTGGCGGATTGCTGCCACTACTGGCCTGAAAAACAACAAGAGCCCGGTTAGAGGTTGTTGGGAGATACGTTCATGCGCAAGCTGCTTGTCGCGGTCGCCGCCGCGGCTGTTCTCTTGGCTCCTCTCTTGGTTCTTCTCTTGGCTCCCGCCATCGCCCAAGCCCAGAGCCCAATCGTCATCAAGTTCAGCCACGTCGTCGCCAACGACACGCCGAAAGGGAAGGGCGCGCTGAAGTTCAAGGAGCTTGCCGAAAAATACACCGACGGCAAGGTCAAGGTCGAAGTCTATCCGAACTCCACGCTCTACAAGGACAAGGAGGAGATCGAGGCGCTCCAGCTCGGCTCGGTGCAGATGCTTGCGCCCTCGACCGCGAAATTCGCGCCGCTCGGCATCAAGGAGTTCGAGGCGCTGGACCTGCCCTGGTTGTTCAAGGACGACGTGACCTATTCCAACGCGATGAAGGGCACGGTCGGCAAGTGGCTGTTTCAGAAGCTCGAGGCCAAGGGCATCACCGGCCTCGCTTATTGGGACAACGGCTTTCACATGCTCTCCGCCAACCGCCCCTTGCTGAAGCCGACCGATTTCCAGGGGCTTAAATTCCGCATCTCCGGATCGAAGGTCGCCGACCAATATCTCCGTATCATGGGCTCGATCCCGCAGATCATGGCGTTCTCGGAAGTCTACCAGGCCTTGCAGACCGGTGTGGTCGACGGCTGCGAGAACACGGCGTCGAATTATCTGACGCAGAAGTTCTACGAGGTGCAGAAGGACATCACCGTGTCCTATCACGCGCATCTGCAATATGCCGTCATCGTCAACTCGAAATTCTGGTCCGGCCTGCCGCCCGATATCCGAGCGCAGCTCGACAAGGCAATGGCGGAGGCGACCGACTACACCAACTCGATCGCGCGCCAGGAGAACGAGGAGGCGCTGGCCGAGATCAAGAAGACCGGCAAGACCAATCTGCATTATCTCACCGAGGCCGACCGCAAGGCCTGGCAGGAGGCGATGCAGCCGACCTATAAATGGGCCAAGGGGCGGGTCGGGCAGGAGGTGCTCGACCTGATCGCCAAGGAACTCGACGTCAAGATGAACTGACGGGCTGCGCCCCAATAACAACAATACCAACGGTCGGGGGTGATCGCACTCCCGACCGTTGCGCTTGAACGATCCAATCCGGGGGGGACCAAGTTGCTGCGTGTGCTGAATCGTTTTCTCGATCATCTCGAGGAATGGCTGATCGCGACGATGATCGCGGCTGCGACGTCGCTCATCTTCGTCGCGGTGCTGCACCGTTACGGCGCCGGGCTGTCGATCGACATCGCCAAATGGGCGGAAGCCCGCAACCTGGCCTTCCTCGCCGGGCCCGCGCGCGCGACGTTCACCTGGCTTGCCGGGCTCGACCTGTCCTGGGCGCAGGAGCTCTGCATCTACATGTTCATCTGGATGGCGAAGTTCGGCGCCGCCTATGGCGTGCGGACCGGCATCCATGTCGGCGTCGACGTGCTGGTCAACATCCTGCCCGGCGGCTCGCGCCGGCGCGTCATCACCTTCGGCCTGCTGTGCGGCGCGCTGTTCACCGCCATCGTCGCCTATTTCGGCGCCGCGTTCGTCAGCCAGATGTGGCAGACCGGCCAGCAGTCCAACGATTTGGAAGCGCCGATGTGGATGGTGTATCTCACCATCCCGCTCGGCTCCGGCCTGATGTGCTTCCGCTTCCTGCAGGTCGCCTGGTCGTTCTACCGCACCGGCGAGCTGCCGCATCACGACATGGCGGGCGTCGAGGGCGTCGAGGCGGATCCGGTGCATCCGGCGCCGGTCACGCATAGTCAGGTGGTCCGGGACGAGCGCAGCCCGCTCGGCTGGATCCTGATGCTGCTGCCGGTGCTGATCGTCGCCCTGTGCTTCGCGCATGCGGCCCATATCATCACCCTGCCGCAGGGCCTGCGCGTCTTCATCGTGTTCGCGCTGTTGCTCTCCTTGATGCTCACGGGCATGCCGATCTCGATCGCGCTCGGTCTGACCGTGCTCAGCTTCATGTTCACGCTGACCGACGTGCGAACGGAATCGGTGGCGCTGAAGCTGTTCACGGGCATCGAGAATTTCGAGATCATGGCGATCCCGTTCTTCATCCTCGCCGGCAACTTCCTGACCCATGGCGGCGTGGCGCGGCGGATGATCACCTTCGCAACCTCGCTGGTCGGCCATTGGTACGGCGGCCTCGCGCTATCGGGCGTGGTCGCCTGCGCGCTGTTCGCCGCGATCTCCGGCTCCTCACCGGCCACAGTGGTGGCGATCGGCTCGGTGATCCTGCCCGCCATGGTGGCGCAAGGCTTTCCGAAGCGGTTCGGTGCGGGCGTGATCACGACGTCGGGCTCGCTCGGCATTCTGATTCCGCCGTCGATCCCGATGGTGCTCTACGCCGTCTCCACCAACAGCTCGGTCGGCAAGCTCTTCATCGCCGGCATCGTGCCGGGCTTCGTGCTGGCATCGCTGCTCGGCGCCACGACGTTCTATCGCGCCTGGCGCAACGACTATCCGCGGATGCCGAAGGCCACCTTCGTCGAGCGTCTCGATGCGTTCCGCAAGTCGATCTGGGGCATCCTCTTGATCGTGATCGTGATCGGCGGCATCTACAGCGGCCTGTTCACGCCGACTGAAGCTGCCGCCGTCAGCGCGGTCTACGCCTTCATCGTTGCCGTGTTCATCTACAAGGACCTGAAGCTGAGCGACGTGCCGCGCGTGCTGCTGTCGTCGGCGAACCTCTCGGCGATGCTGCTCTACATCATCACCAACGCCGTGCTGTTCTCGTTCCTGATGACCTACGAGAACGTCCCGCAGGCGCTGGCGCAATGGATGATCGACCAGGGCCTGGGCTGGATCGGATTCCTGCTGCTCGTCAATTTGCTGCTGCTGCTGGCCGGCAACGTGATGGAGCCGTCCTCGATCATCCTGATCATGGCGCCGATCCTGTTTCCGGTCGCGGTCAAGCTCGGCATCGACCCGATTCATTTCGGCATCCTGATGACGGTCAACATGGAGGTCGGCCTCTGCCATCCGCCCGTCGGCCTCAATCTCTACGTCGCCTCGGGCATCGCCAAGATGGGGATCACCGAGCTGACGGTCGCGGTGTGGCCGTGGCTGCTGACGATGCTGGGCTTCCTGGTGGTGGTGACCTATTGGCCCGGCCTGTCGTTATGGCTGCCGCGGCTGCTCGGGATGTAGCGAGGCGAGCGGCATAGGAAGACTTGTAGCCCGGATGGAGCGAAGCGTAATCCGGGAGTTGGTCCTGACGCGAAAGAGTCCCGGATTACGCTTCGCTCCATCCGGGCTACGCATCCTTCCCTGTCAATGGCAATCGACCGCGAGATGCGGTTAGATGCCGCGCGACGGAGGGGGGAGGAAACAAAATTGACGGGCATCAGCAACGGTGCCGGCTTCACGCTGGAGCGCTCCACGCTCGACGAGGTGATCGCCAAGCTGACGAGCTTTCCGGAGGCCGTTGCGGCCGGCAAGGTCAAGCTGTCGGGCAATCCGATGAAGCTTGCCGAGCTGATGGGCCTGATGGACGAGTTTCCAAGGATGTTCGAGATCGTCGAGCCGAAGCGGGCGAGGGTGGGGTAGGGCGGCTCGTGCCCCGGACGCAGCGCAGCGCTATCCCCGGCGATGCGAAGCATCGTCCGGTCAACTGTGCCGCTGCAGAGCCGGGGCCCATGCTTCCGAAGGCATGCCTGCCGCGTGGGTCCCGACTCTGCGCCGCAACGCGAAGGGCGTTGCAGCGCGTCCGGGACACGAGAGTGGCGGTGGCCCCTACTCCGCGCTGCTCACCAGCTTGATCCGCGGCGCCTTTGCCTCGGTCAGGCTGCGATAGGCGGCGAGATAGTCCAGGGCCATGCGCCGCGCGGTAAAGCGCGTCTCGAACTGCTTGCGGATCGCGGTGCGGTCGAGTTGCGGAAGCCGGTTCACCACTCCTGCGGCGCTGATCACATCCTCGACGATGAAGCCGGTGAGGCCCTCGTCGATGATCTCCGGCACCGAGCCGCGGTTGAAGGCGACGACGGGCGTTCCGCATGCCATGGCCTCGATCATGACGAGGCCGAACGGCTCCGGCCAGTCGATCGGCAGCAGCAGGCCTAGCGCGCCGCTCAGGAAATCCGATTTCTCGTGGTCACTGATCTCGCCGATGAAATCGACCAACGGATTGTTCTCGATCATCGGCCGGATCAGCTCGTCGTAATAATCCTGGTCGGCACGATCGACCTTGGCCGCGATCTTGAGCGGAATGCCGCAATGGGTCGCGATCTTGATGGCGCGGTCGACGCCCTTTTCGGGCGCGATGCGGCCGAGCACGGCGAGATATTCCTGTTTCACCGGTTTCGGCGTCAGCAGGTTCTCCGGCAGGCCATGGTGGATCGTCGTGACCCAGTTCGCCTGCGGCACCGGCCGCCGCTGCGCATTGGAGATCGAGATGACGGGCATCTTGGCGAAGGTGTTGAAGACCGGCTGATGCTCGGGAAGATCGAGCCGGCCGTGCAGCGTGGTCACGAACGGGGTCGGCTGGCGGTGGAACAACGACCAGGGATAATAGTCGAGGTGGAAGTGGAGGAAGTCGAATTCCTCGTCGTCACATTTCTGCCGCACCCGCTCCAGCAGCACCATATGCAGCGCGTTGGGATCGCGCACGGAACCATCGAGCCGAAGCGCCCGCGGCCATAATGCATCGAGCTTTGCAGATGTCCGCGAGTCGCCGCTGGCGAAAAGCGTCACGTCATGTCCCAGGGCCACCAGCTCTTCCGTCAACCAATGCACCACCCGCTCGGTGCCGCCATACAGCTTGGGTGGAACAGCCTCCGTCAACGGAGCTACCTGCGCGATGCGCATCTCACCATCTCCTCTGCGATCATGAATGTTGAAACCCCCGCCTTTACGGCACCGGCAATGCCAGACGAGGGAACGTTCCCGCACCTGCGAAGTTCCTTCTCCCAAACGTTACATATTCGACACGTTGAGGGATCGTCGCGATGCTGCCACCACATCTTCGCAGATCGTCCGCATCCGCATGTCGTGATGGCGTTGCCCGGGAACCGAGGCGAAGCGGTCGATGTTCACTCGACCAGTAACGAAATCAAAATCAGCATAACGGGGCGATAGCCACATGGATCAGCTTTCTGGATACGCGCGCAGGCCATTTGCCTTTGTCTTGCGCTATCTCCGGCGTCGTCTCGCCTCGCATTTGGTGATCCTGGCCGCGGTCGTGGGGGCCGTTGCCTGCTCCGTAGGCACCCAATATGGCGTCAAAGCCCTGGTCGACGCCTTGTCTGCCGGGCCCTCGCATGGCGGCGGCGTATGGCTGGCATTCATTCTGCTCATGTCACTGATTGCCGCCGACAACTTCCTGTGGCGGATCGCGAGCTGGACCGCGAGCTTCACCTTCGTCCGTGTCACGGGCGACTTACGGCGTGACATATTTCGTCATCTGACCGGACACGCGCCGCGCTACTTCTCGGACCGGATGCCCGGCATGCTGACGAGCCGCATCACGGCGACGTCGAACGCGGTGTTCACGGTCGAGAACATGTTCGTCTGGAATGTGTTGCCGCCGTGCATTGCCACAATTGCGGCAATCCTGCTGATTGGAACCGTCAGCCCCTATATGGCGCTCGGCTTGATCCTGATCGCCGGCGGCATGGTGGCTGCGATGTTTCGTCTCGCCGCGGCCGGCAAGCCGCTGCACGACGATTTCGCCGACAAGGCCGCATTGGTCGACGGCGAGATGATCGACGTCATCAGCAACATGCCGCTGGTGCGCGCCTTCTGCGGCATCAGCCACGAGCATGAGCGGTTCGACGCGACGGTGAACCAGGAGCTGACCGCGCGAAGCCGCAGCCTGCGTTATCTGGAGAAGCTGCGGCTGTTGCATGCCGCCATCACCGTGATCTTGACGATCGCGCTGATGGCCTGGGCCATCTCGCTCTGGCAGAAGAGCGAAGCGACCACCGGCGACGTCGTGCTGGTCTGTACGCTCGGCATTTCCATCCTGAGCGCCACGCGCGATCTCGCGGTGGCGCTGGTCGACGTCACCCAGCACGTCGCGCGTCTGACCGAGGCGATCGCCACGCTGCTGGTGCCGCACGAGCTCCGCGACCACCCCGAGGCCGAGCCCCTGGTGAAGAGCGGCGCCGCCATCGCGTTCAACAACGTCACCTTCGGCTATCCCGGCGGCGACAAGATCTTCGAGCGCTTCAGCCTACGCCTCCAGCCCGGCCAGCGCGTCGGACTGGTCGGCCAGTCCGGCGCCGGCAAATCGACGCTGTTCACGCTGCTACAGCGCTTCTACGATGTCGACGACGGCAGCATCACCATCGACGGCCAGGACATCTCGAAGGTGACGCAGCTGAGCCTGCGTGAGGCGATTTCGGTCGTGCCGCAGGACATTTCCCTGTTTCATCGGTCGATCCGCGAGAACATCCGCTACGGCCGGCCGAACGCGACCGACGACGAGGTGCTGCGCGCGGCGATCGCGGCGCGCTGCGACTTCGTCGAGAGCCTGCCCGAGGGTCTCGACACCATGGCCGGCGACCGCGGCGTCAAGATGTCGGGCGGCCAGCGCCAGCGCATCGCCATCGCGCGCGCCTTCCTGAAGGACGCGCCGATCCTGCTGCTGGACGAGGCGACCGCCGCGCTCGACAGCGAATCCGAGGAGGCGATCCGCGAGGCGCTGTCGCGCCTGATGCGCGGCCGCACCGTGATCGCGATCGCGCATCGCCTCGCGACACTGCGCAATTTCGACCGTGTGGTGGTGTTGAGGAATGGTAAGATCATCGAGGACGGCTCGCCCGAGCGTCTGATGCAGGGCCACGGGCCGTATCGTGAGCTGGTCACGCAGGAAATGAGCCGGCTCGCGCAAGCCGCCGCGTAAACCAACAGTCGTTCTCGAGTCGGTTGCGTTTCGAACCAAGCGCAGGGGAGCAGCTCATGTCGGCCGACGCCGTAACCAAGTTCGTCTCCGTGACGCGGACCTCGGAACAGGTCGCGGAACAGCCCTTCTACATTCCGATGACCGGGCCCTCGGCCCGGCCGCGGCGTTCGCTCAAGCACGACGACACGTTCATCGTGCTCGACAGCCATGGCGACATCGGCGCGTCCGCCGGCGGGCCGGACGGGCTGTTCCATCACGACACGCGCTACCTCGCGCGGCTCGAGCTCGTGCTCGACGATCTCCAGCCGCTGCTGCTCGGCTCGAATCTGCGCGACGACAATTCGGCGTTGACCGTCGACCTCACCAATCCGGACATCTATCGGCAAGGCAACCTCGTTCTGCAAAAGGACCTGTTGCACGTCGTGCGCACGATCTTCCTGTGGCGCGGCACCGCCTACCAGCGCATCGGCGTGCAGAACCACGGCGACCGGCGCACCAGCTTCAACCTGACGCTGCTGTTCGGCAACGACTTCGCCGATCTGTTCGAGGTCCGCGGCGAGCGGCGACCGCGCCGTGGGATCGGAACGAGCCGGCTGCTCGGACCGACCGACGTGCTGTTCGAATATCGCGGTCTCGACGACACCGAGCGGACCACCGGACTGCACTTCGATCCGCGTCCGACACGGCTCTCGGTCGATGCCGCAACCTGGGAGCTCGACCTGGAGCCGCACCAGGCCAAATCGCTGTTCGTCGCCGTATCCTGCAACCGGCCGGTCACGGAAAAGCCGGTGCGGTTCTTCCCGGGTCTGCTGGCGCACCGCCGCGAGATGCGGCGTCAGGCGGTCGGCACCGCGAGCATCGAGACCTCCAACAACATCTTCAACGAGGTGCTGTGCCAGGCCATGGCCGACCTCAACATGCTGATGACCGAGACGCCGCAGGGGCGTTATCCCTATGCCGGCATTCCCTGGTACTCGACGACGTTCGGGCGCGACGGCCTCATCACCGCGCTGCAGATGCTCTGGGTCGATCCGCGCATTGCCAAGGGCGTCCTGCGCCGGCTCGCGTATTTCCAGGCCGCGGCGGTCGATCCGCTCGCCGACGCCGCGCCCGGCAAGATTCTGCACGAGATGCGCGGCGGCGAGATGGCCGCGCTCGGAGAGGTGCCGTTCGCGCATTATTACGGCAGCGTCGATTCGACCGCGCTGTTCGTGCTGCTCGCTGGCAGTTATTTCGAGCGCACCGGCGACGAGGCCACCTTGATCGAGCTGTGGCCCGCGATCGAGGCGGGGCTCGCCTGGATCGATGGTCCGGGCGATCCCGACCAGGACGGCTTCGTCGAATACCAGCGCGCGACCGAGAAGGGGCTGGCGAACCAGGGCTGGAAGGATTCCTATGACGCGATCTTCCATGCCGACGGCCAGCTTGCCGAGGGCAACATCGCGCTCGCGGAGGTCCAGGGCTACGTCTTTGCCGCCAAGCAGCTCGCCGCGCGTTGCGCGCTGCGGCTCGGCAAGCCGGACCGCGTGCGCAAGCTCGAGGCCGAAGCGAGGGCGCTCGCCGAGCACTTCGAGCAGGCGTTCTGGTGCGAGGAGCTCGGCACCTATGCGCTCGCGCTCGACGGCAAGAAGCGGCCCTGCAAGGTCAGGACCTCGAATGCCGGGCAGGTCCTGTTCAGCGGCATGGTCCGCGAGGACCGCGCGCGCCTCGTCGCCGCCGACCTGATGCGGCCGCATTTCTTCTCGGGCTGGGGCATCCGCACCGTCGCGCAAGGCGAGGTGCGCTACAACCCGATGTCCTATCATGACGGATCGATCTGGCCTCACGACAATGCGTTGATCGCGCTCGGGCTGGCGCGCTACGGCCTCAAGCATTCGGTGGCGCATGTCTTCAAGGGACTGTTCGACGCCGCGACCTATATGGATCTGCGCCGGTTACCCGAATTGTTCTGCGGCTTCCGGCGCGAGAAGCGGCGTGGCCCGACGCTCTATCCGGTCGCCTGCGCGCCGCAGGCCTGGGCCAGTGCGACGCCGTTCACGCTGCTGGAGGCGGCGCTCGGCCTCGAGTTCGACGTGGCGCGCGGCGAGATCCGCCTGCGTAATCCGCATTTGCCGGCGTTCCTCAACGAGGTGATCCTGCGCGATCTGCGCCTCGGCGACTCCAGCGTGGACTTACGCGTCAGTCGTCACGGCGACGACGTGGCGTTGGAAGTGTTGCGCACGCGCGGTCAGATTCAGGTCTCGATCGTGCTGGCGCGCTAGCTGCGCAAGGAGGAGGTCATGCGCGCCACCGGATGGTTGGTCCTGAGCGTGGCGATCGTCACGGGCCTGACGGTCGCCGTAGCGCGCGCGGCGGAGGAGCCGCCCGCAGCGCCACCTACAACACCCCCGAGTGAAGCAAACGCACCGGCAACGGTGCAACCGCCGGCTTCCACCGTGCCCGTCACGCCCAAGGACGCCGCGCCGCCGCCATCGGTGACCATCATCGGCGCGAGCGAGGCCCACGGCGTGCTCGGCCGCGACGTTCGCAGCGCCGCCGGCGAGGACATGGGCCGCATCGTCGACGTCATCGTCGACCGCACCGGTCATGTCCGCGCTGCGGCGATTGATTTCGGCGGCTTCCTCGGCGTCGGCAGCCGCAAGATCGTGGTGGACTGGAACGCGCTGCGCTTCGGCAAGATCGCCAACAAGAAGGACAGCATCACGCTGGAATTGACCAAGGCGCAGGTCGCGGCCGCACCGGAATACAAGGAGGACACGCCGATCGTCGTGCTCGGCGCGTCCGGCAGCCTTCAGCCGCTGCAAGCGATTCAGTGAGGTGCAGGGAGGGCTGACCGCCCGTGCTGTTGTCGAGGAAGCCGAACCATGCAGATCGCGGCGGCGTCGTCGAGCAGGACAACGTCGTTGCGCCATCGGCTGCAGGCATTCCAGCGCCGTCGCGCCAGAGCCTGCGCGGCCTCGACTGGTTCATCTTCTTCCTCGCCGACGTGCAGACCGGATTCGGTCCCTTCATCGCGGTCTATCTGACGACGCAGAAATGGACCCAGGTCGAGATCGGGCTCGTGCTGTCGATCGGCGGCATCGTCGCACTGATCGGCCAGATGCCGGGCGGCGCCATCATCGATGCCGCGAAGTCGGAGCGCCTCGTCGCCGCCCTCGCGATCGCGGCCATCGGCGCCTGCGCGCTGGCCTATGCGGCGATGCCGATCTTCCCCGTCGTGGTCACCGCGGCCACGCTGCACGCGATGGCGAGCTGCGTGCTCGGGCCGGCGATCGCCGCGATCAGCCTCGGGCTCGTCGGCCCGCTCGCGATCGGCGAGCGGCTCGGCCGCAACGCGCGCTTCGCCTCGCTCGGCAACGGCGTCGCGGCGGCGGTGATGGGCACCGCGGGCTATCTGTTGTCGAGCCGCTCGGTGTTCCTGGTCACCTTCCTGCTCGCGATCCCGACCCTGATCGCGCTGTCGCGCATCCGCGAGAACGAGGTCGACATCAGACGCTGTCACGGCGAAATGCCGCCTGAAGCCGCCGACCGCGGCGACCCCAATATCTGGCACCTGATCCGGCAGCGGCCGCTGATCGTGTTCGCGCTCAGCGTGCTGCTGCTGCAACTCGCGAATGCCGCGATGATGCCGCTGATGGCGAGCGCGGTGACGGCGCGGTCGAGCCAATGGGCGACCGTGCTCGTCGCCTTTTGCATCGTGGTTCCGCAAGCGATCGTGGCGCTGCTGTCGCCGACGGTCGGGCGCAAGGCCCAAGCGTGGGGCCGCCGGCCCCTGCTGCTGATCGGATTCGGCGCACTGGCGATTCGGGGCCTGTTGTTTGCGACCGTGCGCGATCCGTATCTCCTGGTGCTGGTGCAGGTGTTTGACGGCGTCACCGCGGCGGTTTTCGCGGTGATGATTCCGCTGATCGTCGCCGACGTCGCCTTCGGCAGCGGGCATTTCAATCTGGCGCAGGGGATCGTCGGCACCGCAATGGGCATCGGCGCGTCGCTGAGCACGGTGCTTGGCGGCTACGTCAGCGACAAGTTCGGCAATGCCACCGCGTTCATCGGGCTGTCCGGCGTTGCAGCAGCGGGACTCCTGCTGATCCTGTTTGTGATGCCGGAGACGCGGCGCATGGGTCTGGTCGCGACCAAAGAAATGGCCGGCTGAACGACTTCAGCCGGCCAAAGTGGGTGGGGAGGAAGATGAGGGTCAGGCGTCGAGATTGTGCAGGCGCTGGCGGTTGCGCAGCACGATCTGGCGGGCACCGGAGAAGCCGAGGATGCCCTGAGCGTGAAGCTGCGACAGCGCACGCGACACGGTCTCCAGCGTGAGGCCGAGATAGTCGCCGATGTCGCGGCGGCACATCGGCAGCGCCATCATGCCGGCAACGGCGAGGCGGCGGTCCATTTCGAGCAGGAAGGTCGCAACGCGCTCCATCGCAGTCTTGCGGCCCAGCAGCAGCATGTGATCCTCGGCATGGCGCAGCTCGCCCGCGGTCATGGCCCAGAGCTTGCGGGCGACCTGCACGTCGGTGCCGGCGGCCTTTTCGAGGCTCGCGCGCTTCACGAGGCGAACGGTGGTGTCGATGATGGCTTCTGCGGCGAGGCGGTGAGCGGGACCGGATTCGAGGCCGAACACGTCGCCGGGAAGATGGAAGGCGCCGATCTGGCGGCGGCCGTCGGAGAGAAGCTTGTAGCTGCGCACCGCGCCGGTGACGACCTGATAGACATATTCGGCCGCCTCGTCCTCGCCATAGATCTCCTCGTCCTTGCCGTAGGAGAACTCGGTGGCGACCAGACCGACATGACCCGCGATGGCGCCGAACTGGTCGGTAACGGGGTGGGCGGGGGCAATCTTGCCACCGATTTGAGTGTTGAGCGTCTGGGTCAGCATCTGCGCCATCTCCGTTGTGATGACGCTTTCCTACGCGGTATCGGGTGCTTCGAAAATTTCGCGAGATATCTTAAGGGGGTCGCCTTACGTAGAATCCCGTAGGTCAGGCGCAGGGGTGGTCCTTGATCGCGTGGCGGATGCATTTGACGAGGTTTTCGTCCAGGAGCGGCTTCAAAACTACGTCCTTGATGCCCGCCGTCGCGGCCCGGGCCGAGATGTTCTCGTCGGGATAGCCGGTGATCAGGATCACGGGCGCGTCGCGGTGGGATTTGCGGAGGCGACCGGTCAGTTCGATGCCGTTGATGTCGGGCATCTTGTAGTCGATGACGTAGCAGTCCGGCCCGGCCGCGGCGCCGAGATTGAGCAGCGCCGTGCCGCTTCTGAAGGTCCGCACGGCGAAGCCGTCGGTCTCCAGCAGGAACCGCAGGGATCCGAGGACTGCAGCATCATCGTCGACCACAAAGACGGTTGGCTGTGGGGAGGACGATGACCACGCACAATGTGGGCTGACATCAACCATGCTGTCTGGTTAGCACGGCGCTGTGAAGCCGCCTTGACCTGCCTCAATCGTTGAGCATGCCGGCGCGCATTGCGAGGCGAACCAGTTCCGAAAGGCTGCTCGCCTGCATCTTGGTCATGACGTTGGCCCGGTAGACCTCGATCGTCCGCGGGCTGATGTCGTATTCGCGGGCGATCAGCTTGTTGGAGAGGCCCGCGACCAGCCCCTCCATGACCTGGCGCTCGCGGGGGCTCAAGGACGCGACGCGGGCGGCGATGTCCTGCGCGACGGCCTCGTTCTTGGCGGCGGGCTCGGCCTGGCGGATCGCCGACTCGATCATGGCGGTGAGACGGTCGTCGTCGAACGGCTTTTCCAGGAAGTCGACGGCCCCGAGCTTCATCGCCTCGACCGCCAGCGGCACGTCGCCGTGACCGGTCATGATCACGATCGGGAACGGGCTTTGCTGCGCCTTCATCCGCTTCAGGAGCTCGATGCCGTCGAGGCCGGGCATGCGCACGTCGGAGACGATGCAGCCGAAATCGAGGCCGGGCAGGGCTTCGAGAAAGGCGAGCGCGTCGTCGAACAGGGTGACGGCGAAGCCGGCGGAATCCAGCAGGAAGTTCAGCGAGTCCCGCATCGCCGCGTCGTCATCGATGACGTAGACATTTCCCTTGGTCGTCATGAATCAGCTCTCGTCGGTTGCCGGCAGGGTGAAGCGGAATGTCGCTCCGCCCGCTGCGTTGCTCTCGGCCCACATGCGGCCGCCATGGGCCTCGATGATCGAGCGGCTGATGGAGAGTCCCACGCCCATGCCGGTGTCTTTGGTGGTGAAGAAGGTCTGGAACAGGTTTGGAATGACGTCTTCCCGGAAGCCGATGCCGGTGTCGGAGACCTCCACCTCGATCATGCCGTCGGCGACACGGGTGTTGGCGACGACGAGCTCGCGCCGCTGCGACTGTGCCATCGCCTCGAGCGCGTTGCGGAACAGGTTGACCAGCACCTGCTGAATCTGCACGCGGTCGGCGAGAACGAGGTCGGCGTCGGGATCGAGGCTGAAGCGGAGCTGCACGTTCTGCTCGCGTGCGCCGGCGAGCCCGAGCGCGCCGGCTTCCTCGATCAGCTTGGACAGACTCTCGACCCGCTTCTCGGACTCGCCGCGGGAGACGAAGTCGCGCAACCGGCGGATGATCTGGCCGGCACGCAAGGCCTGCTCCGCCGCCCGATCCAGCGCGCTTTCGACCTTCGGCATGTTGGGATCGGTGCTGCCGGCGAGGAGGCGCCGCGATCCCTTCATGTAATTGCTGATCGCCGCCAGCGGCTGGTTGAGCTCGTGAGCGAGCGCGGAAGCCATCTCGCCCATCGCGGTCAACCGCGACACGTGCACGAGCTCGGATTGCAGCTCCTGGAGCCGCGCCTGGGTCTGCTGGTGCTCGGTGAGATCGCGCACGAAGCCGGTGAAATAGGGCTCGCCGGCGCGTTGCGTCTTCCCGACGGACAGGTGCATCGGGAACGTCGTGTCGTCGCGGCGTTTGCCCGTCACGATGCGGCCGATGCCGATGATGTGCGGATCATTGGTCCTGAGATAGCGCGCGAGATAGCTGTCGTGACGCGACTGATCGGGCTCTGGCATGAGAATGCTCACGTTCCGCCCGATGGCCTCCTGCTTGCTGTAGCCGAACAGCCGCTCCGCGGCGCTGCTGAAGAGCTGCATGATGCCGCGCGAATCGATGACGATCATGGCGTCGGGCACCGTTTCGAGAATCGAGCGAAGATGATTCTCCTGGGAGCGCAGGGCCTCCTCGAGCTGCTTCTCCTCGTTGATGTCGAGGAATATCCCGCTGAGGTGACGCGGCGTGCCCGCATCGTCCCGGATCACCCCGGCCCTGGCCCGGATCCATTGACCGTTACCGGACGCGCCGCCGATCTTGAAGGACAGGTCGAGACCCCCGCCGCCTTCCGAGGCGCGCCCGATCGCCTTCAGGAGGCGGTCCCGATCGCCCGGCTCCAAGAGCGAAAGAAAGAGATCGTAGCTGACGGCCTGGTCCGGCTGCAGCCCAAACAGCCGCTTGGCCGTGTCCGACCATTCGAGTTCGCGGGTCTGCAGGTCGAGGTCCCAGGTGCCGACCCCGAATCCCTCGATGCGGACTCGGAAATGCTCGCCCCGACCATCGTCTGCCGGATGGGTCACGCGGGTCGGCGTCAAGCTCTGCTCCTGTCTCTGGCGGGCCGGCAGGATGCCTTTACCGCTCCGGCAATGTCGCCCAAGGCTTGCCCGGAGGCAAGCGCGGACGTTGAATCCACTGGCGGATTCCCCATTCCACGGAGAGCGGGCCACCAGCAGCGCTCGATTTGATCTATCTCAGCCTGTTGCGCGGCAGCAGGTCTAGGATTCGAGAAAGTTCTGTAATGCTGGAGATATCCGATGACATACGCGACCGTCATGGTCAGCCTGGCGCTGGATCAGCCCAACGAAGCGCGTCTTCAGGTCGCAGGAGAGCTCGCCGAACGATTCGAGGCGGCCATCATCGGTGTCGCCGCAGCGCAGTTCGCCCCGCCGCTCTATTTCACCGACGGCGCAGAGGCGCAAGCGCTGATCGACGAGGGCGAAGCTTCGATCAAGCGGCGGCTGGCCGGCCTCGAGGCACAATTCCGCGCGGCGGTGAAGAATCGCGGCGGGCATGCGGAGTGGCGTAGCGCCATGGATTATCCGGCGCGCTTCGTCACGGCGCAGGCGCGTTGCGCCGATATCGTCGTCAGCGGTGGGCAGAGCCCGGCCTTCTCCGATGCTTTCTCGCTGGCGAGCGCCAAGGACCTGGTGATGCAGGCCGGCCGCCCGCTGCTCGTCGTTCCCGACCGGGCCAACTGGCTTGACCTGCGCAACGTGCTGGTGGCGTGGAAGGATACGCCGGAAGCGCGGCGGGCGGTGGCGGGCGCGCTGCCGATCCTGCACAAGGCGAAGGACGTCACCATCGTTGAAATCCCAGAGTGGGGCGACGATCGTTCGGCCGTGATGGCCGGCGTCAGCGACGTTGCCGCCTGGCTCGGCCGTCACGGCGTCACCGCGACGGCGCAGGTCCTGGAGGTCGCAGGAAACGAAACCCCTGCTGCGCGGTTGGACAAAGTCGCCGGTGACATCGGCGCCGGCCTGATCGTTGCGGGCGCCTATGGTCATTCGAGATTTCGCGAACTGATCCTCGGAGGCGTCACCCAATATCTGGTGACGCAAACTGCCCGCAGCGTGCTGCTGTCGCACTGACCACCGGCCGGCCAGGTGAGGAATCGAGGAGGACGCGCCGTGTATCAATTTCTTGAACAGACCGTCGACGGCTACATGACGCGCAACGTCAAGACGGTGCAGCGCGGCCTCGACTTGTTCCAGCTCAGCGAGATGTTCGAGACCGACGATTTCAATTCGTATCCGGTCGAAGACGACGGGCAGGTGGTCGGCATCGTCACCAAGTTCGACATCCTGAAGTGCTTCGCCTTCACGCCGAGCCAGATGTTGCCGCGCTACGACGACCTGATGAGCCGCAAGATCGGCGACATCATGACGCCCGAGTTCATCTATGTCAGCCCCGACACGCGGCTGACACGCGTGCTCCAGATCATGGTCGAGCACCGTATCAGGAGCATCATCGTGCTCGACGGCACGCAGAAGCTGGCCGGCATCATCGCGCGCGAGGACGTCATCGCGGCGCTCAAGGCGACGGCG
The DNA here is from genome assembly GCF_025200925.1 of Bradyrhizobium sp. CB1015. Lineage (GTDB taxonomy): Bacteria > Pseudomonadota > Alphaproteobacteria > Rhizobiales > Xanthobacteraceae > Bradyrhizobium. Next base: position 3,155,366 of record NZ_CP104174.1, read on the forward strand.
CGGGAGTGACGTCTGGATCCTTCGGTTCCAACCTCCGTGATTTCACGGAGGTGTTTCGAAGTATGCCTTCAGAACCAAGCTCTCGCGTGCGATGGCGCTGCGCGCGCGGGGAGAGAAGGCACCTCAGCTGGCCTCACATCGGCTCACATTAACAGAAATCCATCCATCTTGATTTCAATCAATTCCCCGCGAGGGTGGATGTGGTTTCTGGCAGCGTGTTCTTTCAGAGAGAATCCGCATGAGCCAGCCCTCCATCTCAAAATCCATGACCATCGGTGAAAGCGGCTTGGCTGTCGTATTCGCAGTCACCGCTTTCCTCTGCGTGATCGCCTCGGCCAAGGCGCTCGATGCGCCCTTCGCATTCCACGCCGCGCTCAGCGCGGCCGCGAGCGTGGCTGCGGTGTTCTTCATCGTCAACCGCTACTTCGAGCGGCCGGCGGCGTTGCCGCCCCAGGAAATCAACGGCCGCCCGAACTACAACATGGGGCCGATCAAGTTCTCGGCCTTCATGGCGATGTTCTGGGGCATTGCCGGATTCCTCGTCGGCCTCATCATCGCCTCGCAGCTGGCTTGGCCCGCGCTGAATTTCGATCTGCCCTGGATCAGCTTCGGCCGCCTGCGGCCGCTGCACACCTCCGCCGTGATCTTTGCCTTCGGCGGCAACGTGTTGATCGCGACCTCCTTCTACGTGGTGCAGAAGTCCTGCCGCGCGCGCCTTGCCGGCGACCTTGCGCCGTGGTTCGTCGTGCTCGGCTACAACTTCTTCATCCTGATCGCCGGCACCGGCTATCTGCTCGGCGTGACGCAGGGCAAGGAATACGCCGAGCCCGAATGGTACTCGGACCTCTGGCTGACCATCGTCTGGGTGGTCTATCTGCTGGTCTTTCTCGTCACCATCATCAAGCGCAAGGAACCGCACATCTTCGTTGCGAACTGGTTCTTTCTCGCTTTCATGGTGACGATCGCGGTGCTGCATCTCGGCAACAATCCCGCGCTGCCCGTCTCCGTGTTCGGCTCCAAGTCCTACATCGCCTGGGGCGGCATTCAGGACGCCATGTTCCAGTGGTGGTACGGCCACAACGCGGTCGGCTTCTTCCTGACCGCCGGCTTCCTCGCCATCATGTACTACTTCATCCCGAAGCGCGCCGAGCGGCCGATCTATTCCTACCGGCTGTCGATCATCCACTTCTGGGCGCTGATCTTCCTCTATATCTGGGCCGGCCCGCACCATCTGCACTACACGGCGCTGCCTGACTGGACGCAGACGCTCGGCATGACCTTCTCGATCATGCTGTGGATGCCTTCCTGGGGCGGCATGATCAACGGCCTGATGACGCTGTCGGGTGCCTGGGACAAGCTGCGCACCGACCCCGTGCTGCGCATGCTCGTCGTCTCCGTCGCCTTCTACGGCATGTCGACCTTCGAAGGACCGATGATGTCGATCAAGGTGGTCAACTCGCTCAGCCACTATACCGACTGGACCATCGGCCACGTGCATTCCGGCGCGCTCGGCTGGGTCGGCTTCGTCTCCTTCGGCGCGCTCTACTGCCTGGTGCCGTGGGCCTGGAATCGCAAGGGTCTCTACAGCCTCAAGCTCGTCAATTGGCACTTCTGGATCGCCACCCTCGGCATCGTTCTCTACATCTCGGCGATGTGGGTCTCCGGCATCCTGCAAGGCCTGATGTGGCGCGCCTACACCTCGCTCGGCTTCCTCGAATATTCCTTCATCGAGACCGTCGAGGCGATGCATCCCTTCTACATCATCCGCGCCGCAGGCGGCGGCCTGTTCCTGATCGGCTCGCTGATCATGGCCTACAATCTCTGGATGACGGTTCGCGTCGGCGAGCAGGAAGTCCAGATGCCCGTCGCTCTTCAGCCGGCGGAATGAGGAGCTCAAGCAATGTCGTTCTGGACACGCCACCAAATCTTCGAAAAGAACTCGATCATCCTGATCGTCGGCATCCTGCTGGTGATCGCGGTCGGTGGTCTCGTCGAGATCACCCCGCTGTTCTACCTCAAGAGCACGATCGAGAAGGTCGACGGGGTCAGGCCCTACACGCCGCTGGAGCTCGCCGGACGTAACGTCTACGTCCGCGAGGGCTGCTATCTCTGCCACTCGCAGATGGTCCGGCCCTTGCGCGACGAGGTCGAGCGCTACGGTCACTTCTCGCTCGCCGCGGAGAGCATGTACGACCACCCGTTCCAGTGGGGCTCCAAGCGCACAGGTCCGGATCTCGCCCGCGTCGGCGCCAAATATTCCGACGAGTGGCACGTCACCCATCTGACCAACCCGCGCGCGATCGTGCCGCAGTCGGTGATGCCCGGCTATCCGTTCCTGAGCAAGACCGAGGTCGACCCGGATGCGATCGCCGGCGACATGCGCGCGCTCAAGACCGTCGGGGTCCCCTACAGCGACGAGCAGATCGCCAATGCCGCCGCCGACCTGAAGGCCCAGGCAGATCCGGACAATGCCGGCACCGACGCCTTCACCAAGCGCTACGCCAAGGCCGTCGTACGCAATTTCGACGGCAAGACCGGCACGCCGACCGAAATGGACGCGCTCGTCGCGTACCTGCAGATGCTCGGCACGCTGGTCGACTTCAAGATCTACAACGAGAAAGCCAATCTTCGCTGAGAAGGCATGAACGATGAAAGCCATCCTGACCGTCCATAATCTTGCGTCCGATCTCGTGACGACGATCTGGACACCGGCGTTCGTCGCGATCTTTCTCGCGATCATCGCCTACGCATTTTGGCCCCGTAACAAGGCTGCGTTCGACAAGGCAGCGCACCTGCCCTTGCGGGAGGAGTGAGAAACCATGACCGATCATTCTAGCGACATCGATTCCGTCTCGGGCAAGTCCACGACCGGGCACGAGTGGGACGGCATCAAGGAGCTCAACACGCCGCTGCCGCGGTGGTGGGTGATCACCTTCTACCTCACCATCGTCTGGGCGATCGGCTATTGGGTTGTCTATCCGGCCTGGCCGCTGATCCAAAGCAATACCACCGGCCTGTTCGGCTATTCCTCGCGCGCCGACGTCGCGGTCGAGCTTGCCAACCTCGAGAAGATCCGGGGTGACAAGATGGCGGCGCTGGGCACGGCCTCCCTCGCCGACATCGAGAAGGATCCGGCTCTGCTGGCGCTCGCCCGCGCCAAGGGCAAGACCGTGTTCGGCGACAATTGCGCGCCTTGCCACGGTTCCGGCGCCGCCGGCGCCAAGGGCTACCCGAACCTGAACGACGACGACTGGCTGTGGGGCGGCACGCTCGACCAGATCATGCAGACCATTCAGTTCGGCGCGCGTTCCGGTCACGCCAAGACCCATGAGGGCCAGATGCTCGCCTTCGGCAAGGACGGCGTGCTGAAGCCGGACGAGATCGTCACGGTCGCTAATTACGTGCGGTCGCTGTCGGGCCTGTCCACCCGCAACGGCTATGACGTCGGCAAGGGCCAGAAGATCTTCGCGGAGAATTGCGCCGCCTGCCATGGCGACGCCGGCAAGGGCAACCAGGAGATGGGCGCACCGAACCTGACCGACAAGATCTGGCTCTACGGCTCCGACGAGGCGAGCCTGATCGAGACGATCAGCCAGGGCCGCGCCGGCGTGATGCCGGCCTGGGAAGGCCGGCTCGATCCCGCCACCATCAAGGCGATGGCGGTCTACGTCCACTCGCTGGGCGGCGGCAAATAGGCCGTTCCGCGACCGACGACTTCCGGCGGGGGCGAAGAAAAGCGCCCCCGTTTGCGTTGGATCAACTGACGCGGCGGTGTCGGGTCTAGGTTTAATCGCACCTTTTCGAGAAGCTCCAGGCGATGAACAAGACCGTGAACCCCAAAGACCTCATATCGGGTGACGATTACGGGCCGCTCTACGCAGCCCGCAAGAAAGTCTATCCCCAGAGCGTGTCCGGTACATTCCGCCGGATCAAATGGGGCCTGATGGCGTTCTGCCTCGGCGTCTACTACTTCCTGCCTTTCGTGCGCTGGAATCGGGGTCTCGGCGCGCCGAGCCAGGCGGTGCTGATCGATCTTCCCAACAGCCGCTTCTATTTCTTCTTCATCGAGCTGTGGCCGCAGGAGGTCTATTACTTCACCGGCCTGTTGATCGTCGCGGCGGTGGCGCTGTTCCTGATGAACTCCATCGGCGGCCGGATCTGGTGCGGCTATCTCTGTCCGCAGACGGTGTGGACCGACCTGTTCTATGCCGTCGAGCGCCTGATCGAGGGCGACCGGCGCGAGCGCATGAAGAAGGATGCGTCAAGCGATCCGATGAAGCTCGAGCGCATCTCCGAGATCGTGCTCAAGCATTCGATCTGGCTCTTGATCGCCTGGTGGACCGGCGGCGCCTGGGTGCTCTACTTCAACGACGCGCCGACCCTGGTGAAGGAGCTCGTCACGTTCCAGGCGCCGATGATCGCCTATATCTGGATCGGCATCCTCACCGCGACGACCTATCTGCTCGCCGGCTACATGCGCGAGCAGGTCTGCACGTACATGTGCCCGTGGCCGCGCATCCAGGCCGCGCTCACCGACGAATGGGCGCTCAACGTCACCTATCGCTACGACCGCGGCGAGAAGCGCACCTCGGTCAAGAAAGCCGCGGAGCTGCGCGCACTCGGCCAGCAGGTCGGCGATTGCGTCGACTGCTACCAGTGCGTCGCGGTCTGCCCGACCGGCATCGACATCCGCAACGGACCGCAGATGGAATGCATCCAGTGCGGGCTCTGCATCGACGCCTGCGACAACGTGATGACCAAGATCGGCCGACCGAAGCGGCTGATCGGCTACGACAACGACATCAACATCCACCGGCGCCAGGAAGGCAAGGCGCCGATCTACCGCATCGTCCGCGCCCGCACCATCGTCTACAGCGCGATCATTGCGGCGGTCGGCGGCATCATGATCTATACGCTGGCGACCCGCAGCCTGCTCGACGTCAACGTGCTGCACGACCGCAACCCGGTCGCGGTCAAGCTCAGCGACGGCTCGATCCGCAACGCCTATACGGTGCGGCTCCTGAACAAGAGCGGCTACGACCGCGTCATCGCGATCGACGCCAACGGGCCGGTCAATTCGACCGTTCACGTCGTCGGCGTCGATTCGGTGACGCCGGACCGGCCGATGATCGTGATCCCGCGCGATGCCACGAGCGAGCTGCGGCTTCTCGTCACCGCGCCGGCCGACAACAATCCGGAGAAGTCGATTCCGGTCCACTTCCACGTCACGGACATCGGGCTCGGCGTCGTCGCTTCCGCCACCGACAATTTCGTCTCGCCTTGAACGATCAGGAGACTGCCATGGCTTCCAAGCCGCTGACCGGAACCAAAGTCTTCCTGATGCTGGTCGCTTTCTTCGGCCTCGTGATCGGCGTCAACGTCACGATGATGAAGCTCGCGATCGCGACGCTGCCCGGCACCGACGTCGACAGCCCCTATGCCGCTGGCCTGAGCTACGAGCGCGAGATCTCGGCGGCGCACGACCAGGACTCGCGCAAATGGAAGGTCAACGCCCATATCGAGCGCCGCAACGACGGCGGCGCCGCGGTCCAGGTCGAAGCCCGCGATGCCGGCGGCCAGCCGATCGCCGGGCTGAAGTTCGGCGGCCGGCTGGAGCGGCCGACCGACAAGCGCGCCGACCTCGCGGTCGAGCTCAGCGAAGCCGGCGGCGGTCTCTATCGCGGCAATGCGGCGTCCGTCGCGCCGGGCCAATGGGACCTAGTGATCGAGGGTGAGGCGCGAGGGACGCGCGTGTTCATGTCGCGCAACCGCGTGATTCTGAATTGAAGGCTTCAGTCATGCAGGTCACGCGCGATTTCTCTCATTACGTCCGCGATGCGGGCGAGGGCCTCCGCCACATCGATCTCGCCGTCGAGGGCGTTCACTGCGCCGGCTGCATGGCCAAGATCGAGCGCGGGCTCTCGGCCATCCCCGACGTCACGCTGGCGCGTGTCAACCTGACCGACCGCCGCGTCGCGCTGGAATGGAAGGCGGGCACGCTCGAGCCCGGCCGCTTCATCGATCGCCTCGAGGAGCTCGGCTACAAGGCCTATCCGTTCGAGACCGAGAGCGCGGAGGTCGCCGAGGTCGCCGAATCCCGCTTCCTGCTGCGCTGCCTGGGCGTTGCGGCCTTCGCCACCATGAACGTGATGATGCTGTCGATCCCGGTGTGGTCGGGCAACGTCTCGGACATGCTGCCGGAGCAGCGCGATTTCTTCCACTGGCTGTCGGCGCTGATCGCGCTGCCGGCGGCGGCCTATGCCGGCCAGCCGTTCTTCCGTTCGGCCTGGCGCGCGCTGTCGGCCAAGACCACCAACATGGACGTGCCGATCTCGATCGGCGTGATCCTGGCGCTCGGCATGTCCGTGGTCGAGACCATCCATCACGCCGAGCATGCTTATTTCGACGCGGCGATCATGCTGCTGACCTTCCTGCTGGTCGGCCGCTTCCTCGACCAGAACATGCGGCGGCGGACCCGCGCGGTCGCCGGCAATCTCGCCGCGCTGAAGGCGGAGACGGCGGCGAAGTTCGTCGGGCCCGACGAGATCTCTCAGGTGCCGGTCGCGGCCATCCATCCCGGCGACATCGTGCTGCTCAGGCCGGGCGAGCGCTGCGCGGTCGACGGCACCGTGATCGAAGGGCGTTCGGAGATCGACCAGAGCCTGATCACCGGGGAGACGCTCTATGTCACGGCCGAGCAGGGCACGCCGGTCTATGCCGGATCGATGAACATCTCCGGCAGCTTGCGGGTGCGGGTCTCGGCGGCCTCCGAGGCGACGCTGCTCGCCGAGATCACGCGGCTGCTCGACAATGCGCTCCAGGCCCGCTCGCGCTACATGCGGCTCGCCGATCGGGCCTCGCGGCTCTATGCGCCGGTGGTGCACGCGACCGCGCTTCTGACCATCCTCGGCTGGGTCGTCGCCGGTGCGAGCTGGCACGACGCGATCGTGACCGGCGTTGCCGTGCTGATCATCACCTGTCCCTGCGCGCTCGGTCTCGCCATCCCGACGGTGCAGACGGTGGCCTCGGGCGCGATGTTCAGGGCGGGTGTGCTGCTCAATGCGGGTGATGCGATCGAGCGGCTGGCCGAAGCCGATCATGTCATCTTCGACAAGACCGGCACGCTGACGCTTCCCGAACTCCAGGTGATGAATGCTGCCGACATCCCCGCCGATGTTTTCGAGCTCGCCGGCCGGCTCGCGCTGTCGAGCCATCATCCGGTGGCCGCCGCCGTCGCTCAAGCCGCCGGTGCGAAGTCTCCGATCCTGAGTGCGGTGGAGGAGGCCGGGCAGGGGGTCCGTGCGGCCGTCGACGGCGTCGAACTTCGCCTCGGCCGTCCCTCCTTCTGCGGTGCCGAGGCGCTGGTCGGCGTCGCCGCGCTCGATCCCGAGGCCTCCATCGTGGCTTTCAGCAAAGGCAGCGAAAGGTTCATCCTCTCGGTTCGCCAGGGCCTGCGACCCGATGCCAAGGCAGTGATCGCGGCGCTGAAGGCGCGCAACATCGGCGTCGAAATTCTCTCCGGCGATCGCGAGCAGGCCGTGAAGGCGGCGGCGCATGCACTCGGCATTCCCGAATGGCGCGCCGGCGTCACGCCGGCCGACAAGATCGCGCGGATCGAAGAATTGAAGCGGCGCGGCGCGAAAGTGCTGATGGTCGGCGACGGCATGAACGATGCGCCCTCGCTCGCGGCGGCCCATGTCTCGATGTCGCCGATCTCGGCCGCGCATCTCAGCCAGGCCACTGCCGATCTCGTCTTCCTCGGTCGGCCGCTGGCGCCGGTGGTTGCCGCCATCGATGCCTCGCGCAAGGCGCTGCATCTGATGCGGCAGAATCTCTGGCTTGCGATCGGCTACAATGTGCTCGCGGTGCCGGTTGCGATCAGCGGCGTCGTGACGCCCCTGATCGCGGCTGCCGCGATGAGCGGATCGTCGATCCTGGTGATGCTGAACTCGCTGCGCGCCCGCAGCGCCTCGCGGGAGATCGTGTGATGGAGATCCTGGTCATCCTGGTCCCGCTCGCCTTGATGCTCGGAGGTGCCGGTCTCGTCGCCTTCCTCTGGTCGCTCAGGAGCGGCCAGTACGACGATCTCGACGGCGCCGCCTGGCGCGCGATCGCGGACGACGAGCCGCCGCAGGAAGCGCCGGCGAAACGTTAGCGTTTCAGGGCGAAAGTGAGCAAGGCCGCCAGCGCGAGGGCGGCCCCGACACCCCAGATGCAGGCCTGCCAGCCGAAGCTGTCGAACAGGCGGCCGAGCACGGCCGTACCGACCAGCCCGCCGCAGAAATAGCACGCGAGATAGGTCCCGCTGGCGATGCCGCGATTGTCGGCTGCGGCCTGCCCGACGAAACCCGTCGCGGCGGCCTGTGCGAAGAACGTGCCGACGCCGACCAGGACCATGCCGGCGAGCACCTCGCCGAGATGCGGCGCCAGCATCAAGGGCAGGCCGAGCCCGGCAACAGTGAGCGCGCCCCAGATCGTGGGCCGCGTTCCCAGCCGTGCCGCCACCTTGCCGGCGAGAAGCGTCGTGACGACAGAGGGCAGGAAGACGAAATAGACGAGGCCGAGATCCATCATGCCGAGTGACAGCGGCGGCCGCACCAGCACGAAATTGACGTAGGTGAAGGTGCCGATGAAGGCGAACAGGATGCAGAAGCCGATGCCGAAAGCGGCGCGCAGCTGCGGATTGCGCCAATGTGCGATGGTGGCGGCAAGCGGCGAAGTCGCCGGCATCGTCGCATGCATCGGCCGCACGCGGTTGACGGTGAAGTAGACCAGCGCCGCGCCGGCAAGATTGAGCGCCGCGAACAGATAGAAATTCCAGGCGAGGCCGAGGCCATCGGCGACCGCCGCCGAGATCAGCCGGCCGACGAAGTTGCTGGCGACATTGCCGGTGATGTAGGCGGCAAAGGCGCCGCCGGCGTCCATCGCGCTGCATTGCTCGCCGAGATAGGCGAGGGTGAGCGCGAAGGCGGATGCCATGCACAGGCCCTGCGCGACCCGCAGGGCGGTGAAGACGGCAAGATTGGGTGCGACAGCAAGCAGGCTGGTGGGGACCGCAAGCAGAGCGAGGCTCAGCAGGATGCCGGTTCGCCGGTCGATACGCGGACTGAAGAAGCCGACCACGAGGCTGGCTGCGGCCATGCCAAAGGTGCTGGCGTTGACGGCAAAGCCCATTGCCGCGGGTGTAACGCCGTAGTGCCGCGTCAGCGAGGGCAGGATCGCCTGAGTCGCGAAGAGATCGACGACCGTCAGGAATGCGGTGAGGCCGATCACGAGCGAGCGCAGCGCGAGGCCGGGGGAATGCGCATCCATCGTCATGGCGGTCGGTTTGATATGTGCTGACAGATCAGTCATGGCGCGGCATCTCCTCGACTTGTCATTGCGGATGCGGCGGCTCCGCGATAAGGCTATCGCATATGGCGCTTTGTCGACGCCGAGCGCGCGCCTCGTCCTTCGAGACGACCGCTTCGCGGTCTCCTCAGGATGAGGCTAAGCGACATTGTGCTCGCTGAGGCTGCCGCCGCGCGCCCGGTCCTCATCCTGAGGAGCCCGCCTGAAGCGGGCGTCTCGAAGGATGGCCGCGACGCATTACATATGTTTGTCGTTGGGATCCTTGCGGACATCGCCGACATAGAGAATGACCGTCTCCTTGCCGAGGTTCTTCCACCAATGCGAGGTGCCGTAGACTTCGGGGCGGATGTCGCCGGCCTTGTGCACGATCGGGTCGACGCAGTTGGAGGCGTATTCGACGATCTCGCCCTGCTGCACGAAGATCAGCGCGGGACGGTCGTCATGGCTGTGCCAGGGCACGATGCCGCCGGGCGCGATGGTCAGCTTGCGGAAGCGCAGCTCGCGGCCCTCGATATGGGCGGGCTGCTTGCCGAGGTCGATCGTGCCGAGCGTCACGTCGGTGACGCCGACGGGCTTGTAGTCGACCATCTGCTGCGCGTTCGGCCTGGTCTTGCCGGCCGGACATTCGCCGGCGAAGACCGGCGTCGCAAATGTCAGCGCGCCGAGAACGACAGCGCTCGTCCAAACCACGCGCGACATTGTGAGATGGCTAGACATGGAAAGTCTCCTCTGTTGGCCGGCAACCCCTGATGGTCGCGGGCGATGGCAGGAGCTTGGTCGAGACCATCTCCATCTCGAAATGCCGGTTTGCTTTCGATGCGATAGCCCCGCGCTATGCCGATAGGCGGCAGCTATCGAACCGATTGGGCATCGGCATTTCCGCTTTCGCAGCATTTCCGATGTCCTGGCATTGCGGTCGCCCCTTGCGGGCTGGCGAACCGGGAAACTAATATTTGCCCGCAAGGAAGCCGGAGCAGGAAGATGATGTCTCTCTCGCCAGCCGACACCGAACAGCTCAGGCTCGCGTTCCAGCGCTGCCGCGACATGGACGGCACGCTGAACGAACAGCTCCGCGCCTATGCTGATGCCAGCCGCAAGGTCTTTCCGGCCTATGGCGAGGCGGTCGATCGCCTGGTCGCGCGATTGAACGGCAACGGCGGTGGCGAGACGGCGCCGCGGCCGGGCGATCCGATGCCGCCGTTCATGCTGCCCGACGAGGAGGGACGTCTCGTGTCGCTGCCCGCGCTGCTGGAGCGCGGCCCCCTCGCGGTGATGTTCTTCCGCGGCCATTGGTGTCCCTATTGCCGGCTCAATGTCCGCGCCGTGGTCCAGGCGCTGGACCGCATCAAGGCGATGGGGGCGCAGGTCGTCGCGATCATGCCGGAGACGCAGGAATATACCGGGCAGCTCAAGGCCGAATCCGGCGCGCCGTTTCCGATCCTGACGGATCTCGACAACGGCTATGCGCTGTCGCTCAACCTCGCGATCTGGCTCGGCGCCGAGATCCAGCAATTGCTGTCCTATCAGGACATGGCGAAATTCCACGGCAATGACGGCTGGATGCTGCCGATCCCCGCCGTGTTCGTGGTCGGACGCGACGGCATCGTGAAGGCCCGTTTCGTCGATCCGGATTTCCGCAAGCGCATGGAGATCGACGATCTGATCGAAGCGCTGGAGCGCGCGAGCCGGGAGAATTGAGCTTCTTCCCCTTCTCCCCTTGTGGGAGAAGGTGGCGCGAAGCGCCGGATGAGGGGTTCTCTCCACGCACTCGGTGCAAGAGCGGCACGAACCGAGAGATACCCCTCAGCCGTCTCGCCGCTACGCGGCGAGCCACCCTCTCCCACAGGGGGCGAGGGGAAGGGCGATCGACACTGCAAAGACTACCCCGCGATCTCGCGCCAGTCGGCGCCACGCAGCATGCGCATCACGGCATTGCCCACCGCGGTGCGTTGCCGGCCGGCGACCCCATAGAGGTTGACGGTGCGGCGGGCGTCCAGCCCCGTGACTGCGGCGCGGGTCAGCCGCTCCGGCACGGGCGAGGTGTGCGGCACCATGGCGATGCCCAGGTCGGCCTCGACCAGCTCGATCAAGTCGCGCTCGTTCGAGACCTCATGACCCTGTTCGATGTCGATGCCGTGCTCGCGCAGGCTCGCAGAGATGCGGCGCGCGTGCTCGCAGAAGGTTCGGCTCAGCAGCAGCTCCGATCGCAAGTCATCTAGCTCGATCGAGCTGCGGCCGGCCAGGCGGTGTCCGTCGCTGACGACGAGCTCGAAGCTCTCGGTGAACAGCGGCCAGACATCCAGCCGGTCCCAGGCCTGGTCGATCTCGGCTGCGATGCCGAGCTCGGCTTCGCCCTTCTTCAGGAAGTCGCCGACCTCCCGGCCCGAGCCGCGCAGGAAGCGGAATTCAAGCCGGTTGAACTGCCGCTTGATCTCGTTGAGATGCGGAATCAGCAAAGCGAGGTCGATCGAATGCGTCAGCGCAATGCGCAGCGCGCCGATTTCTCCGCTCTTGAACGAGGAGGCGAGCGAGCGGGCACCGATGGCCGCGTCATAGCACTGTTTCAGAAGCGGATGCATGCGCTGGCCGAGCTCTGTCAGTTGCGCGGCGGGGCGTTCGCGGCGGAACAGGTCGCCGCCAAGCTCGGCCTCGAGCTGCTTGATCGCGCGCGTCAGCGACGGCTGCGTGACGTTGCACTCCTCGGCCGCGCGCGTGAAGTTCAAGAGCTGCGCCACCGCGAGGAAATAGCGGACCTGGTGCATTTCCATGGATCGGCTCCCAGCTAAAATCGACCGAAATCTAGCCGATCAGGGCGGGAAATGACATCCCGTGCCGATAGCGCATGCGTATGGTAATGGAAGCCAGCCGGCATTTCCAAAAGCCCATACGCGGGGCGAGAAGGCAGGACGTCACATTCGCCTGACGAATGGCAAGGGTTGGCTCAGCTGGAGCGAGACATGAGCACGCAGGACAATTCGCAGGACAAGAAGTTCGACCTGCCGGGGCAGGTCGTGCTCGTGCTTCAGGGCGGCGGCGCGCTCGGCTCGTACCAGGCCGGGGTCTACCAGGCCTTGCACGAAGCCGGCATCGAGCCGGACTGGATCATCGGCACCTCGATCGGTGCGATCAATGCGAGCCTCATCGCCGGCAACGCGCCCGAGCACCGGCTGGCGCGCTTGCGGGAGTTCTGGAAGCGGATGGAGCAGCAGCCGGTCTGGGACTGGCGCACCGCGTTTCCCGGCTTCAACGAGAAGCTGGCCTATTGGTCGACCGTGACCCACGGCATTGCCGGTTTCTTCCGGCCCAATCCGCTGGCCCATGCCGGCGATTCCTATCCGCTGGGCGCCGATCACGCCGGCTATTATTCGACCGCGCCGCTGGAGAAGACGCTGAGCGAGCTCGTCGATTTCGATCTGGCCAATCGCTGCGCACCGCGCCTGACGGTCGGTGCGGCTCATGTCGGCACCAGCGAAATGCGCTATTTCGACAGCCGCGACGGCGAGCTGACGGTGAAGCATGTGATGGCGTCGGGCGCACTGCCGCCGGCTTTCCCCGCCGTGCGCATCGACGGCGAGCTCTATTGGGACGGCGGCATCCTGTCGAACACGCCGACCGAAGCGGTGTTCGACGACAATCCACGCAGGAACTCGCTGATCTTCTCCGTGCATCTGTGGAATCCGGTCGGGCCGGAGCCGACCACGATGGCGGAGGTGCTGAACCGGCACAAGGACGTGCAATATTCCAGCCGCATCGCCAGCCAGATCGCGCGCCAGCAGCAGGCCCATCGCCTGCGCCACGTCATCAACCAGCTCGCGGCGCGGCTTTCCGACAGCGAGCGCAACGATCCCGCGGTGACGGAGCTGATGAGCTACGGCTGCTCGACCCGCATGCATGTGGTGCGGCTGCTGGCGCCGCAGCTCGAACGCGAAACCCATACCAAGGATATCGACTTCAGTCCGTCCGGGATCACGCGGCGCTGGCACGCCGGCTATGCGCACACGAAGTCGGTGCTGGCGCGCAAGCCCTGGATCGGCGAATTCGACCCGCTCGCCGGCGTTGTGCTGCACGAGCATATGGACGAGATGCCGATGGCGGCGGAGTGAGGGCTCTGTCCGTCATAGCTTCGCACGACGATGATTTTGCAGGCGCGCGGTCCGGAGTATGGTCGCCGTATCTTCGTCGCGAGGCTTGCAATTGGTCGCTGAGAAAGATCTGGAGGAGTCGCTCGATACGCTGCGTGCCAACGCGGCGGGACCGGTCGCGGGCGTATTCGGTCCGGCCTCACTGACCTGGCAGATCGACCGGGAGGCCGTGATCTTTCTCGGCGCCGGCCGTGCGCTGCTGCTGCAACTGGCCCATCCATGGGTGGCGGCGGCGATCGCCGAGCATTCGCGCACCCTTGCCGATCCGATCGGCCGCTTCCATCGCACCTTCGACATCGTCTTCACGATGGTGTTCGGCTCGCTGGACCGGGCGCTGCTGTCGTCCCGGCAGCTGCATCGGCGTCACAGCATGATCGTCGGCGAGATGCCCGAGACCGTGGGGCCGTTCGCGGCCGGCTCGCGCTACTGCGCCAACGACATCCCCGCGCTGCGCTGGGTCCACGCCACGCTGGTCGAGACCGCGCTCATGGCACATGATCTGGTGCTGCCGCCACTCTCGGCGGAGGAGCGCGATCGCTATTGGAGCGAGGCCAGGCTGTACGGCGCCTTGTTCGGATTGACGGGGGATGATTTGCCGGCGGACTGGTCCGGCTTCGTCGCCTACACCAAGGCAATGGCGCAGTCGGAGACGCTGACCGTCGGCCCTGCGGCGCGCGAGATCGCCGCGCAGATATTCAGCGGCGCACGGCCGTGGCTGCGGCCGCCGCGCTGGTATCGCGCGCTCACCGCGAGCATGCTGCCGGAACGCTTGCGCGCAGGCTTCGGCTTCGAGCTCGACGCGCGGGAGATCCGATCGGCCGACAATGCGCTGACATGGATACGGCGCGTCTATCCGAAATTGCCCGGCAGGCTGCGCTATGTCGGCCCCTACCAGGAAGCCCAGGCGCGCCTGCGCGGCGAGATGCATCTTGATTGGATGACGCGCTGCCTCAACCGCGCCTGGATCGGACGGCCGCGGATGGATGTGCGACGCTGAGCGCTCCCGGCGGGTCCCGGACAAGCTGCAACGCGTGGAGCGTTGCAGCGCAGAGCCGGGACCCAGAGGCCACGAGCTCCGTCGAGACATGTGCCCCGGCTCAGCAGCGCACCGTCGAAGAGACGCTGCGCTGCGTCCGGGGCACGAGAGCGGAGTGGGGCGCGCGACTTTCTCCGCCATGACGGAGTGTGCGGAAGCGCCTCGGGCTCACACCGACGCCAGCTTGCGGTACAGCGCGCTGTAGCTGCCGGCCGAGATGCTCCAGGAGAACGAGCGTCCCATGGCACTGCGGCGCATGGTGTCGAGCTGGTCGTGGGCCATGAAGGCCGAGAAGGCCCGCCGCACGCCGCCGATGAAGGACTCGCGCGAGGGCTTCGAGAACAGGAATCCGGTCTCGCCGTCGCTGATGGTCTCGGCGAGGCCGCCGGTCTGGTGTCCGATCGGCAGCGAGCCGAAGCGCTGGGCGTACATCTGGCTGAGTCCGCACGGCTCGAACCGCGACGGCATCAGGGTGAAGTCGCTGCCGGCGAAGATGCGCCGCGCCTGGGCCTCGTTGAAGCCGATCGCGACCCCTATTGCGTCGGGGCGACGGCGGTGCGCGTCGATCAGGGCCTGCTCGAGCGCCGGCTCGCCGGAGCCGGTGACCACGATCTGCCCGCCGGCGTCGACGATCTCGTCCGCCGCCGACAGAACGAGGTCGATGCCCTTCTGGTGCACGAGACGCGCGACGATTCCGAACATCGGCCCGCGCGAGACCGCCAGCCCGAACTGCTTGCGGACATAGTCCGCGTTCGCCTTCTTGCCGATCCAGTCGCCGGCGCCGAATTGCTGGGCGAGCTGGGCGCAGGAGCGTGGGTCCCAGCTCTCGTCGATGCCGTTGAGGATGCCGGTGAGCTCGGCGGCGTCCGAGCGGAGGCGGAGCAGGCCCTCCAGGCCGCAGCCGAACTCGGCCGTGGTGATCTCCCGCGCATAGGTGCCGCTGACCGTCGTGAGGTGCGAAGCGTAGACGAGGCCCGCCTTGAGAAAGGAGACCTGGTCATAGAACTCGACGCCGTCGATGTGGAAGGAGCTCTCCGGTGCGCCGATCCGCCGCAGCGAGTCCTTCGGGAAGAGGCCCTGATAGGCGAGGTTATGGATGGTCAGGATCGACGGCAGCTTGGCGCCCTGCCAGGCGAGATAGGCCGGCACGAGCGAGGCCTGCCAGTCATTGGCATGGATCAGGTCTGCTGCCCAATTCTTGTCCAGCTTGCCCATGGCGAGCTCAGCCGCCGCCGAGGCGAAGCGCGCGAAGCGGATGTCGTTGTCGGGCCAGTCGCGCCCGAACTCATCGCCATAGGGGTTGCCGGGCCGGTCGTAGAGCTGCGAGCACAACAGCACATAGACCGGCAGGCCGTCCTTGGTCGCGGCACGGCCGAGCGAGCAGGCCGGCATCTCCGCGAATGCGGGACAGCGGCCAACGACCTGAATATGCGTGAGTTGCTCGATGATGTCGCGATAGCCGGGCAGCATGATCCGGATATCGGCGAAGGAGCGAAGTGCGCGGGGGAGGGCGGCGGAAACGGCGCCCAGTCCGCCAACGCGGACGAAGTCGTCCATCTCTGTGGTGACGAACAAGACCCTCAAGAACAGCCGCCCTCTTCCGACCCCGCTTGCTGCTATGCAAGAACGGGTCCAGTTGTGCTGGAATTCCAAAGCCCGCCCACGCGGCACGTCTGCTCGGTAAACACTTTCCTACTCAGCCGCCGCCCTCTAGGGTCGCCGCATCAACAACAAAGAACTTCGATGGTTCCAAAGAGTCCAAGGACGCAGGTGGGTGGGCATGCAGCTAGCAGATAAGCATGAGGGGACGTTGATAAAGGTCATGGCGGGTTTGCGGGTGCTGGATTTTTCGACCACGATCGCCGGGCCCCATTGCACGCGGATGCTCGCCGACATGGGCGCGGAGGTCATCAAGATCGAGACCGACGGCGGGGAGACGATGCGGACCCGCCCTCCCTTGCGCAACGGCTGCAGCACCGCGTTCGGCCAGCTCAATGTCGGCAAGAAGAGCGCGGTCCTCGACCTCAAGTCCGAGGACGGCAAGGAGGCGGTGCGCCGGCTGGCCGCGACATCGGACATTCTGGTCGAGAACTTCCGTCCCGGCGTGATGCGCCGCCTTCGGCTCGACTACGACAGCCTGCGTCAGGTCAACCCGAGGCTGATCTACTGCTCGATCTCGGGCTACGGCCAGACCGGCCCCTCGGCCGAGCTGCCGGCCTACGCCCCGGTGATCCACGCGGCCTCAGGCTACGACATGGCACATCTCGCCTACCAGCCGGGCCGCAACCGCCCCGACTATTGCGGCATCTACCATGCCGACGTCGTCACCGGCACCTACGGTTTCGGCGCAATCGCGTCCGCGCTCTATCAGCGCACCGTGACGGGCGCCGGCCAGCACATCGACGTCTCCATGCTGGAAACCATGCTGTCCCTGACGCTGACCGAGTTGCAGAGCTCGCAATTCGCGGTGGCGCCGCCGCCACGTCCGATGTTCGGACCGACCGAGACGGCAAGCGGGTACGTCATGATCACGATCGCGAGCGAGAAGACGTTTCAGGCCTTGATGGGGGTGATCGGCCGGCCCGACTGGGTCTCCGATCCACGCTTCGCCACCTATGCCGCGCGCCGCGAGAACTGGGCCGAGCTGATGGACGGCGTGGAAATCTGGTCGCGGCAGCTTTCGACAGATGCATGCCTGCACGTGCTTGGTGCTGCCGGCGTGCCGGCCTCGGCCTATCGCAGCGTGTCCGAGGCCTTGGCCGACCCGCAGCTTGCGCATCGCCGTGCGCTCTCCGAGGTGCGGGACGAGGGCGGCTCGTTCCAGGTGCTCAACCTGCCGTTTCGGATGTCGGGGGCTGACACGACGCCGGCCAAGACCGTGTCCGTGCTCGGCGAGCACACGGCGTCGCTGCGCGAGGAGATCGGCCTTGCAGGCGGTGTATCAATTCCGCCAGGCAAAACAGCCGCGACATCCTGAATCGCATCGCCGGCACATGCGGCGATTGAACTCTCGTTGGTTCCTCTTGCCGAGGCGGGCATTTGTCGCCAAGCTCGCTCCCGAGTCATTCAACGATCCGAAACATCGGACGAGGGATCCCGGGAGGAACCATGACGAACGCGGCGGCCGTGGCACGCAAGCGCGGGCCTATTTTCCTCCTTGCGGCATTTGCACTGGCAACGCCAGTGCAGGCGCAGAAATCGGGCGGCAGCATCACCGTCGGTCAGGAGCTGGAGATTGCAGGCTTCGATCCGCTCAAGGTCGGCGTCTATGACACCTCGACCTTCACCGCTGCCGCCGCGATCTTCGACACGCTCACAACGCTGAATGACAAGGGCGAGGCGGCGCCGAAGCTCGCGGTGTCCTGGACCCATTCGGACAATTACAAGACCTGGACGTTCAAGCTCCGCGAAGGCGTGAAATTCCACGACGGCACGCCGTTCAATGCGCAGGCCTTCAAGGAGAATTTCGACCGGCAGAAGGACCCCGCCAACAAGTGCCGCTGCGCCTTCTACATCACCAACGTCAAGGAGGTGCTGGCGCCAGACGAACATACGGTCATCTTTAACCTCACTGATCCCTCCGTGAACTGGCCGGCAGTGATCACCATCCAGAGCCAGAACAATGCGGTGCATTCGCCCACCGCCTGGAAGACAAAGGGCGACGATTACAACCGCAACCCGGTCGGCACCGGTCCCTATATCCTGAAATCATGGACCGCCGGCGACCGCATGGTGCTGGAGAAGAACCCCAATTACTGGGACAAGGGCCGTCCCTATCTCGACCGCATCATTCTCAAGCCTTTGCCCGACGCGCAGTCGCGCTTCGCCTCGCTGCAATCGGGCGAGGCCGACATCATCTGGGACGACGAGAACGACGCCGACAACATCATGAAGGCGCAGAAGGACCCCAAGCTTACGGTGCACACCTACAAGGGCTCGGGCGCGCAAGTCTACGCCTTCAACACCAAGGTGCCGCCCTTCGACGACGTCCGCGTGCGGCAGGCGCTGGTGATGGCGATCGATCGTCCGAAGATGTCGCAGGCGATCAGCAACGGCCTGAGCCGGCCTGCGAGCAATCCTTACGGCGACGGCTCCTGGGTCAAGTGCAAGGACGACGGGGCGCTGCCGTTCGACGTCGAGAAAGCCAAGGCGTTGATCAAGGATTACGGCAAGCCGGTCGAGTTCAAGATGCTGGTGACCGCAACGCCCCGCGGCCGCATGATCGGCCAGGTGCTGCAGCAGTTCTGGAAGCGCGCCGGTGCCAACATGGAGATCGAGCAGGTCGATCAGGCCACGATTCCGACGCACGCCTTCACCCGCCAGTTCCAGCTGACGCCGTGGCGCATCGTCGATCTCGCCGATCCCGATCCGCAGATGTACGCGAATTTCCGCAGCGGCAGCCCGCTGGCGCTCGCCGGCTTCTCCGATCCCGAGCTCGACAGGCTTCTGGACCATGCGCGCGTCACCGCCGACATCGGCCAGCGCACCGAGGATTACTGCGCCATCAGCCGCCTGATCAACAGGGAGGCGATCTGGTTCTGGACCTTCCAGAACACCTATTACGCGCTCTCGAGCGCCAGGCTGAAGGGCTTCCCAAAGATCTACAACGGCGTGATCGACGTCTCGACCACCTGGCTGGAATGACGGCGCGATGCTGAACTTCGTCGCGCGGCGGCTGCTTGCGATGCTACCGGTCCTGCTCGCCGTCTCGTTGCTGACGTTCCTAATCGCCTCGCTGCTGCCGGGCGATCTCGCGCTCGTCATCCTCGGCGACCAGGCAACGCCGGAAAATGTCGCGGCGCTCCGCCGCGACATGGGGCTTGATCAGCCGCTGTGGTGGCGTTACCTGAGCTGGCTTGGCCATGTGTTGCAGGGCGATCTCGGCCGCTCGTTTCGCACCGGCCAGACGGTGCTGCAGGCGGTCGCCGAGCGCATCCCGGTCTCGCTGCAGCTGATGCTGATGGCCGAGTTCATCGGGCTCCTGATCGGCGTGCCGGTCGCGATCGCCTGTGCCGCGCGCGCCGGCGGCGCGTTCGACCGCTTCATGACCGGCAGCGCCTTCGCGATGCTGTCGATGCCGTCGTTCCTGACCGCGATCCTGCTGATCTATCTGTTCGCCGTCGAGCTGCGCTGGCTGCCGGCGACCGGCTATGTGCCGTTCACCGAGGCACCGCTGGCCAATTTGCGCTTCTTCGTGCTGCCGGCGCTGACATTGGCGCTGGCGGAATGGCCGGGCATCATGCGCGTGCTGCGCTCCGACATGATCGCGACCCTGCAGGAGGATTATATCGCGCTCGCGAAAGCAAAGGGGCTCAAGCCATCCCGCATCCTGTTCGTGCATGCGCTCAAGCCTTCGTCGCTGACCCTGGTGACGGTGACGGGCATCAATATCGGCCGCCTGCTCGGCGGCACGCTGATCGTCGAATCGATCTTCGCGCTGCCCGGCATCGGCCGGCTGCTGGTCGGGGCGATCTACACCCGCGACCTCGTCATCCTCCAGGGTGTGGTGCTGCTGGTCGCCTGCGGCTTCGTCATCGTCAACTTCATCGTCGACATGCTCTACGCCGTGCTCGATCCGAGGATCCGCCATGGCCACGCTTGAGCTGTCGATCCAGGACGAGGAGGTGGCTGCGCCGGTCGGCCGCAAGCGCAAGCTCGGCCTGTTGTTCTGGATCGCAAGCGCCTGGCTTGCGATCATCCTTTCGCTTGCGATCCTGGCGCCGGTGCTGCCGCTGCAGAACCCTACCGACATGGACATGCTGGAACGCCGCGCCGCCTTCTCCGGGGAACATTGGCTCGGCACCGACGGGCTCGGCCGCGACGAGCTCGCCCGGCTGATCTTTGGCGCGCGGGTGTCGCTGACGGTCGGGCTGATCGCGCCCATGATCGGCCTCGTCGTCGGCGGCGCGCTCGGCCTGCTCGCCGGCTATTTCCGCGGCCGGTTCGAGACACTGGTGGTCGGCAGCATGGATGTGCTGCTGGCTTTTCCGCCGCTGATCTTTGCGCTCGCGGTGGTCGCCTATCTCGGCCAGTCGGTCCCGAACCTCACAATGGTCCTCGGCGTGCTCGGCATTCCCGCCTTCATGCGCGTGGCGCGCGCGGCGACGCTGACGCTGGCGCGGCGCGAATTCGTGATCGCGGCCGAGGCGCTCGGCGCGAGCCATGCGCGCATCCTGCTGCGCGAGCTGCTGCCGAACGTGATCCTGCCGCTGCTCGCCTTCTTCCTGCTCGGCGTCGCCGTCACCATCGTGGTCGAGGGCGCGCTGTCCTTCCTCGGCCTCGGCGTGCCGCCGCCGATGGCGAGCTGGGGCAGCATGATCGGGGAGGGACGTGACAGCCTGGACGTCGCGCCGCGCCTCGCCTTCCTGCCGGCGGCAGCACTGTTTGCGACCGTGCTGGCGTTCAACCTCGTCGGTGATACCTTGCGGGCCCTCACTGATCCACGTCAGGGGGCACTGTGAGCGCGCCGCTCTTGAACATCGAGGATGTGGCGGTCGAGCTGCCGACCCCGCGCGGAAACCTGCGCGCCGTCGATCACGTCGATCTTTCGCTGCAGGCCGGCCGCACGCTCGGGATCGTCGGTGAATCCGGCTGCGGCAAGACCATGCTCTCGCGCGCCGTGCTGCAGCTGCTGCCGAAGAAGGCGAGGCTGACGGGCCGGGTGATGTTCGACGGCCAGGATCTGGTGCGGCTCGAGCCTGAAAGCCTGCGGCGCCTGCGCGGACGCAATCTCGCCGTCGTGTTCCAGGACCCCATGACCTCGCTCAATCCGGTGCTCACCATCGGCACGCAGCTGATGGAGACGATCCAGGAGCACCTCGGGCTCGACGCTCCCGCCGCGAAGGCCCGCAGCATCGAGCTGCTCGCCGCCGTCGGCATTCCCGCGCCGGAGCAGCGGCTCGCGCAATATCCGCATCAATGCTCCGGCGGCATGCGCCAGCGCATCGCGATTGCGATCGCACTGTCCTGCGAGCCGAAGCTCCTGATCGCGGACGAGCCGACCACCGCGCTCGACGTCACCATCCAGGCTCAGATCCTCGATCTGCTCGCGCGCGAGCAGCGCCGCCGCCACATGGCGATGATCATCATCACCCACGATCTCGGCGTGGTCGCCGGCCGCGCCGACGAGGTCGCGGTGATGTATGCGGGCCGGGTGGTGGAGCGCGCGCCGACGCAAGCCTTGTTCAAGCGCATGCACATGCCCTACACCGAGGCGCTGCTGGCGGCGATCCCGAAGCTCGAGACCGCACCGCATACGCCGCTGCCGGCGATCTCGGGCCGTCCACCCGATCCGACGCGGCCGTTGATGGGCTGCTCCTTCGCGCCGCGCTGCAATTATGCCGCCGGGCGCTGTCATGAGGCCAAACCGGTCCTGACGAGCGCCGAGATGCCGGGACATCTCTATGCCTGCTTCCACCCGATCCGGATGACGGAGGGGATCGAGGCATGATGCAGCTTGCCGCGCGGCCCGCGCCGCTTCTGAGCGTCGATAATCTCGTCGTCGAATATGGCCTCGGCAACAAGATTGTTCATGCCGTGTCCGGTGTCAGCCTCCAGGTCGCGCGCGGCGAGACGCTGGGGCTGGTCGGCGAATCCGGCTGCGGCAAGTCGACGCTTGGGCGCGCGGTGCTGCAACTGCGCCGCGCCAAGTCCGGCCGCGTGATGTTCGACGGCGAGGACCTCACCGCAATGGAGGGCGAGGCGCTGCGCAGGATGCGCCGCCGGGTGCAGCTGATCTTTCAGGATCCGATCGCTTCGCTCAACCCGCGCCGGCGCATCGGCGACATCGTCGCCGAGCCGCTTATCATCGCCGGCGTCAAGGATGCCGCCGAGCGCAAGCGCAGGGTTCACGAGGTGCTCTCTGCGGTCGGGCTCGACCCCGATCTCGTGGCGAACCGCCTGCCGCACGAGTTCTCCGGCGGCCAGTGCCAGCGCATCTGTATCGCGCGCTCGCTGGTGCTCAACCCTGAATTCATCGTCTGCGACGAGCCGGTCTCGGCCCTCGACGTCTCCATTCGCGCGCAGATCCTCAACCTGCTGGAGGAGATGAAGGCGCGCTTCGGTCTGACGCTGCTGTTCATCGCGCATGACCTCGCGGTGGTCAAAGCGGTCAGCGACCGTGTCGCGGTGATGTATCTCGGCCGGCTCTGCGAGGTCGGACCCTCGGAGCAATTGTTCGCGCGGCCCGCGCATCCCTACACCGCGCTGCTGTTGCAGGCGATCCCGGTGCCCGATCCGGACGTGCGTCCCGCCGAAAGTGTGGCGGCCGGCGAGCCGCCATCGCCGATTGCGCCGCCATCCGGCTGCCGCTTCCGGACCCGCTGCCCGCGCGCCGATCAGCGTTGCAGCGCGGAGATACCGGAGTTGCGCGAGGTCGCACCCGGCCAGTTCGCGGCTTGCCACCATCCGCTGGCCTGAACTAAGACCGGTTTGTTTCGCCGCGCCGACCATGGCATGGTGGCGCGACAACAAGAAGCATGCGGGAGGACGCCGATGAAGAGTTTCAAGGTTGCCGATTTCAAGGCGCCGCTGTTGGAGGTCGACGAGGCGACGCCGCAGCCCTCGGGCACGCAGGTGCTGATCAAGGTGAAGGCCGCCGGCGTCTGCCACAGCGACCTCCACATCTGGGAAGGCGGCTATGATCTCGGCCATGGCCGCAAGCCGCTCTCATTGAAGGATCGCGGCATCAACCTGCCGCTCACCATGGGCCACGAGACGGTGGGCGAAGTCCTCGCCTTCGGCCCCGACGTGAAGCCGACCGACCAGGGCGATCTCAAGCTCGGCGATGTTGGCCTGGTCTATCCCTGGATCGGCTGCGGCAAGTGCGCGACGTGTCTCGGCGGCGACGAGAACATGTGCTTGACGCCGCGCTCGCTCGGGGTCTATTGCGACGGCGGTTATTCCGATCACATGCTGGTGCCGCATCCGCGCTACCTGCTCAATCTGAAGGGCCTCGACCCCGCGACGACCGCGCCCTATGCCTGCTCGGGCGTCACCACCTACAGCGCGCTGAAGAAGGTCGAGCAGCATTTCGACACGCCGATCGTGATGTTCGGCGCCGGCGGCCTCGGGCTGATGGCGCTGTCGCTCTTGAAGGCCATGGGCGGCAAGGGCGCGATCATGGTCGATATCGACGCCCGGAAGCGCGAGGCAGCCGAGAAGGCCGGTGCGCTCGCGACCGTCGATCCCAAGGCGCCGGACGCGCTGGAGCAGCTTGCCAAGAAGGCGGGCGGGCCGATCCGCGCCGTGATCGACCTCGTCGGCAATGCCGCGACGACGCAGCTCGGCTTCGACTGCCTGACCAAAGGCGGCAAGCTCGTCATCGTCGGCCTGTTCGGCGGCGGCGCGACCTGGGCGCTGCCGCTGATTCCGATCAAGGCGGTGACGATCCAGGGCAGCTATGTCGGCAATTTGCGCGAGACGCAGGAGCTGCTCGAGCTCGTGCGGTCGAAGAAGGTGCCGCCGATCCCGGTGACGCAGCAACCGCTCGCCAAGGCCAACGACGCGCTGCTGCAATTGCAGCAGGGCGCGGTGGTCGGGCGTACGGTGCTGACGCCGTAGCGCGCGCTCTCTCCATCGTCATTGCGAGGAGCGAAGCGACGAAGCAATCCAGGATGTTTCCGTGGGTGCAGTTCTGGATTGCTTCGCTTCGCTCGCAATGACGACTTGGTTGACACTTTCCTTGAGGCCTTAAATGTCCGCAAACAACGCCTTCCATATTGCCGTGCTCGCCGGTGACGGCATCGGTCCGGAGGTCATGGCGCCGGCGCTCGAGGTGCTGCGCAAGGTCGGCGAAAAATCCGGCCTCGGCTTCCGCTTCACCGAGGCGCCGGCCGGCGCCAACCATTATCTCGCGACCGGCAAGTCGATGCCCGATACGACGATCAAGCTGTGCGAAGAGGCGGACGCGATCCTGCTCGGCGCCTGCGGCCTGCCGTCGGTGCGCTATCCCGACAATACCGAGATCGCGCCGCAGATCGAGCTGCGTTTCATCTTCGATCTCTATGCCGGCGTACGTCCGGCGCGGCTCATTCCGGGCGTGCCGAGCCCGATCGTCGGCGCGGACCAGCGCGGCATCGATCTTGTCGTAATTCGCGAATCCACTGAAGGACTGTTTGCGTCGATGGGCAAGGGCGTCGTCACCCATGAGGACGCGCGCGAGACCATGGTGATCACGCGCAAAACCTCCGAGCGCCTGTTCGAGTTCTCGTTTCGCCTCGCCGAGCGGCGCAAGGCGCGCGGCAAGCCCGGTGCGCTCACCTGCGTCGACAAGGCGAACGTGTTCAAGGCCTTTGCGTTCTTCCGCGGCATCTTCGACGAGATCGCCACGAAGCATCCTGAGGTGAAAACCGACCGGCTCTATGTCGATGCCTGCTCAGCGATGCTGGTCAAGCGTCCCTGGGATTTCGACGTGATGGTGATGGAGAATATGTTCGGCGACATCGTCTCCGACATCACCGCGAGCCTGATCGGCGGACTCGGCATGGCGCCGTCCGCCGATATCGGCGACAAGTACGCGGTGTTCCAGCCGTGCCACGGCACGGCGCCCGATATCATGGGGCAGGGCAAGGCCAATCCGACCGGCATGATCCTGTCCGCCGCGATGATGCTGGATTGGCTCGCGGACAAGCACGGCGTCGAGAGCGCGGCGGAGGCCGGCGAGACGATCGAGCGTGCGGTGGACCAGGTCTATGCCGGCGGCATCAAGCCGATGGAGTTCGGCGGCAGCAACGGTACGGCTGACATCACGGAGGCAGTGCTCGCGGCGCTGTAATCGAAGAAAGGGCCCCGCGGGGGCCCTTCGCGTTCACCAGCGGTGCCAGTGGCGGTGACGCCAGCCCCATGGACGCGGGCCGTAGAAGCGCGGGCCGCCGTAATAGCCGTAGGCGCGATAATAGTTCGGGCGCCACCAGCAGCGACCCCAGGGGTTACACACCCAGCGCACCTGATCGACGTCGGCAGCCGGGCCTTTTGCAATCTTGTCGGCCTGCGGGATGCCGTTCGGCATTGCCGCAAGCGCCGGTCCCGACGCGAGCGCAACACCACCCATCGCAGCCAGCGCAAGAACAGCAAATCTGAGTTTCATCGCAATCTCCCTCGTTGGTGGCGGGAGAACTTGCGGGAGATCAACTGGTTGCAATGGCGATTGGGCTGCGTGCGGAATTTAATCTATCTGAATGTCGGTTCAGCTTCAGCGTCCCTGAAACTTCGGCTTGCGCTTTTCCATGAAGGCCTGCCGGCCCTCGCGGAAATCCTCCGAATCCATGCAGGCATTGCCGATCGCCTTGATCGCGTCCATGTCGCGCCGGCTCTCGTCCTTCAGCACCTGCGCGATCGTGATCTTGGCCGCCTTGATCGCGAGTGGGGCGTTCTGCGCGATCGTCTCGGCGATCGTCATGGTCTCGCCCCAGAGCTCGCCTTGCGGGAACACGCGCTCGACGAGACCGATGCGCAGCGCCTCGGCGGAATCGATGCGCATGCCCGTGTACATCAGCAGCCGCGCCCAGGACGGCCCGACCAGCGACACCAGATGCTTCAAGCCGTCATAGCCATAGGCGATGCCAAGCCGGGCCGCGGGAATGCCGAACTGGCTGTCCTGCGAGGCGAGGCGGATGTCGGCGAGCATCGCGACCTGCATGCCGCCGCCGAGGCAATAGCCGTCGATGCAGGCGATGGTCGGCTTGGGATAGTCGGCGAGCAGCGCGCGCTGGGCGGCGCTGCGCTTGGCGTATTCCTCGGACGCCGCCGCATTGTGCCTGACCTTCTCGAACTGGCTGATGTCGGCGCCCGAGACGAACGCCTTGCCGCCGGCGCCGCGCAGGATCACGACGCGCACCTTGTCGTCGTCGCGCAAGGCCGTCAGCGCCTCGCCAAATCCCTCCCACATCTCCAGCGACATCGCGTTGCGCTTGTCGGGATTGTTGAAGGTGATCACGCCGACGCCGTCGGCCGTGTGCGTGAGGATCCTGCCGTCGGCGTAAGGTGTTCCGGTCGTGCTGAAATTGTCTGGCATCGCGCGCTCGCTGCTCGGTGGCGAGGCGCAATGTGCGGCGCAGGCGCCGCCGCGGTCAACCGGCGTAGCAGAGGAGAGCCTGCATCCGGCCGTGCTGCGATTGCATGGCGCGCGACGTTCGACGGGGACCGAAACTTCGAAGGGAGACTGCCAAAAAAGGGGCGGCCAAGCCGCCCCGAGACAGGCCGCGCGCAATTGCGCGCAGACATCTTTCGGCCGATCTCGTGCAATCCGGCCGCGCCCCCGTGACGCGGCGGATTGAACGTCGGCCGTGAAGGCCGGACCGTCGATCGGCCTCAGCTCTCGTTCGCCGCGATCGATTCCATCAGCGAGACGAGCTGACGCTGCACCGTCTGATCCTTGATCTTGCTGTAGGCGCGCAGCAGACGGAGGCTGAAGGCCGAGTCGAGGAAGAGCAGGCTCTCGACTTCGCGGGCCTTGTTGTCGCCGTCGTAGAAGAAGGTCACGGGCACATCGAGGGCGGAGGCGATCTGCTGAAGCCGGGCCGCGCCGACGCGATTGACGCCCTTCTCGTATTTCTGGACCTGCTGGAAGCTGACGCCGAGCTTCTCGCCGAGCTCGGCCTGCGAGATCTTCATCTCGACGCGCCGCAGACGGATCCGCTTGCCAAGCTCGATGTCGGGCTTGCCCGCGCTGCGCTGCTTCATTCTTTTCGCCGCTGCTTTCATCTCTGTTTTCACCTTTGTTCTTCGGTTGAAAATCCCCCGAAGAGCTGGGTCAGGGGTTCGCCCATATACGAGTCCTTGAATTCATGCGGGTGCACGAACTCTTCCTTAAACCACGGGAAGCGGGCCGGATTGAAAGCCTCGATCAGCCAATCAATCATGTGCCGCACACGCGGAATCCGGCCGCTACCGGGATGGTAGGACAACCAGATATCCAGCGGTCGGTTCAGCTCGACCTCCAGTGGAATCAACTTCCCGCCAAGCGCGATGGCGTAGCTCGGGAAGACGCCGATGCCGGCGCCATTCGCGACCGCCCAATAGTTGGCGCTCGAGACGTTGGTCTTCATGACCAGAAGGTCACGTTCGGACACGCCCGGGAAGAAGCTCTCGAAAGATTCCTTGGCGGCGAGCTGGTCGGCGAATTGCAGCACCAGACGATGCTTGATCAATTCCGCCGCCGAGCGCGGCGCGCCATGCTTTTCGATGTATTTCTCGGAGGCCCAGAACATCAGGTGCATGCGGCCGAGCCGCACCAGCTTGATGTCGAGCGCCGAGGGACGGGACAGATGGATGGCGACGTCGGCCTCGTGGCGCGAGACGTCGGCCGAGCGCATCGCGCAATGCAGGTCCACCAGGATCTTCGGATAGGCCTGCTGGAATTCAACGAGGCGCGGGGCCAGCCAGAATGTGCCGAGCCCCTCGGTGACGGCCACGCGGACCTCGCCGGACAAGGCGTTGGCCATCGAATCACTGGCGCGCAGCACGTCGAAGGTGGCCGCCTCCATGCGCTCGACGGCGGACACCACCAGGGCGCCCTCATCGGTCAGATGGGTGCCGTGGACGTCGCGAGTGAACAACGTGGTGCCGGTCTGGCGTTCGAAATCGTCGATCCGGCGCCGCACGGCGTTGATCGACAGCGACAGGCGCTCGGCCGCCGAGCGAAAGCTTCCGCATCGGACGACTTCCAAAAATATGCGGGCGGTGTCCCAATCCGAGAGGCCGCTGAGATTTGTCTTTGGGCGTTCCGCCAGCGGAACGCCCCTTTCCGCCAAGGAGTGCATACAATTTCCTTTGGAGCGCTAAACTGGCAGAATCTGGAGCAAACCACAACCACGACGGGTTGAGGAACGACGAGTTTTGAACGTCATCCTTACTACCTGAGGGCGGTATTTGGATGCTGCCATGAGTCGGGAATTCGGGCGAGACTATCGGCTCGACTGAGGGGTATGGCGTGAGTTCCGTTGCGAGCCGCAAAATGGCTGCGGGATTTCCGGCGCTGTCCGCAATGAATGGTCTTGCGCGCCAGTCCATGCTGTCGCCCCGATGGATCGATCACACCGTATCAAGCGTTTGCTCCCACAGCATTTCGGCGATCGCCAGTGGTGCCGCAAGGCGATGGCCGCCGGAAGCACGGTTCCACAGCAGATACACACTGAAATCAGGTTCGAAGGCGCAGTCGCCTCGTGCTATCTTTCGTCTTCCATGGGGGCCGAAGGGGGCGTGACAGATACGTCACGCAGGCCGAATTAACGGAAAGAACGCCGGTGTCGCATTCAGACGAACAGTTGCAGTCGGTGCTGGAAACGCTCGAGGAGTGCCGCAGGGTTCTCAATGCGTGCAACAGCCGTGAGTCGGCCGAGATGCTGTCCATCGTCATCCTGGACGTCAGGATGAAACTGAAAGGAATCGACAGTGCCGATCTCAAGGCGCTGTGCGACGAAATGCTGCGGAGCGCTGCCAGCGAGCCGCCGCCCCCTTCCAAGCAGACGCAGGACCAGCCCCGGCGTCCGCTGCTCCGCGTGGTGAAGTAGCCGCGCCGCCGAATCCCGCTGTTTGGCGAGGTTTGTGCGCGTCCCGATGCCGCATCTGTGATCACGGAGGGCATCGGGAGGAGCCTTGGTTCTGTGCGCCTCTGTTGCGCATTCTCCGGCATCGGCTACACCAGAGCCGGTTCGGCTCCGGGCTGGGCGCGTTCCCTGCGCGCCGTGTCGGGGCCTGAGATGGCTCCGACTGCATCATGCAAAATGTTTCGATCCCGGCGGCGCTGATTGCCGGCCTCGTCAGCTTCCTCTCGCCTTGCGTCCTGCCTCTGGTTCCGCCCTATCTGATCTACCTCACGGGCGCCACGATCGAGCATGTCGAGAGCGACGAGCCGGCCGCGGCCTCCAAGCGCGCGATCATGATGTCGGCGCTCCTGTTCGTGCTCGGCTTCTCCACCATCTTCGTGGCGCTCGGCGCCAGCGCTTCGCTGGTCGGCGGACTGATCCGTGCCTGGTCGGCGGAGCTGTCGATCCTCGCCGGTATCGTCATCATCATCATGGGCCTGCACTTCCTCGGACTGACGCGCATCGGTCTTCTGATGCGCGAGGGGCGGCTGCCGATCCCCAAACCGGTCGGCCTCTGGGGCGCCTATATCATGGGTCTCGCATTCGCCTTCGGCTGGACGCCCTGCATCGGCCCGATCCTCGCCGCGATCCTCTCGATCGCCGCGGCGGAAGCCACGGTGACGAGGGGCGCCGGCCTGCTCGCGGTCTATTCCGCGGGCCTCGGCATTCCATTCCTTATCGCCGCGCTGATGATCGAACAGTTCTCCGCGCTGTTCGCGCGCATGAAGGGCCACCTCGTCAATGTCGAGCGCGCCATGGGCGTCTTGATGGTGATCACGGGCATCGGCTTTCTCACCGGCGCGGTCTCGAATGTGAGCATCTGGCTGCTGGAGACGTTTCCGGCGCTGCAGACGATCGGTTAGCGCGCGAGGGGACCGGGTTTTCACGGACGAAAAAGTAGAGGAACGATTGGAACCCGTCAGGCATGCTGTCACGGAACGACGATTCCAAACCTTTCCGGTCCGGAGACGTTTGCATCGGGGACAACTCGCATGGTGGAGATCACGTGACCAAGACATTGCGCTTAGAACCCTTGTCGGACAACGCGGCTTTGGTTGCCTGGCAATTTTTGGGGCAGCCGTTGCAGGAGTGGCCGAGCTGGGTTCAGTCGAATTGCTCGCTGCAGAAGGATGCCGACGGAAAATTCGAGCTTCGGCACGAGCGGCGCAGCGGCACCCAGATCGTCTATCTCGGTGAGTGGCTGGTGAGAGATCTCGATGGCGGCGTGGACTTCTACACGGACGCTGAGATCTGGTCGCGGTTTGCCGTCAAACGATGAAGCGCGAAGAGAGTTGGGCCTGCTCGTCGATCGCGCCTTAGTCTTTCTTGCTTGAGCTCCCGGCGATCAAAAGCCTGTGTCGTCGGTGGGGCAAAAGGCCTCGCCGGTAGGACTCACCTATAGAATGCAATCTGTGGTAATATTTCGTCGTACTACACCCTGAGGGGCAATTCTTCTGAACGTATACTGAAACGAGAATTTTGGACCAATCGACATCTTCGGCGCCCCTCTCCCCTAAAAGCATTTTGAGCAGGAGCAAGCGATGGGAACCGACGTGAATGTTCATCCCGGTCATGGCAAGGCCGGACGTCAACCGACGCGACAATTTCTTGATACGCTTTCCGGACACGACGATCCGGGCATGTTTGGCCGGATGTTTCCGACCCTGGAGCCGCTGGCTGTCGACGACGGTCCGCTGCATGAGCTCGCCGATGCGATGAAGGATCCCGCCCCCGGCGACGCCGCGGGAAACAATCCCAATGTGCCGGCGGGTTTCACCTATCTCGGGCAATTCGTCGATCATGATATCACGCTCGACTTGACCTCCTTCGGCGAGAAGGAAGCCGATCCGACGGCGGTCACGAATTTTCGCACGCCCGCACTCGATCTCGACAGCGTCTATGGTCTCGGTCCCGACGGAAGCCGTCATCTGTACGCGCGCAATTCGGCGACCGACAACGGCAAGACACCGGGCCCCAAGCTGCTGATCGGCAAGACCGTCAACGTCGATGCCATCACGGGCGATCATCGCAACGACCTGCCGCGCAATCCCGAGGGGTTTGCCCTGATCGGCGATCACCGCAATGACGAGAACCTGCTCGTCGCGCAAACCCATCTTGCGATGCTGAAGTTTCACAACAAGGTCTGCGATCAGCTCGCAGCATCCGGCAAGCCGGCGGGCGAGATCTTCGAGGAAGCGCGCCGGATCGTGACCTGGCACTACCAATGGATGGTCCTGCACGATTTCGTGGAGCGGATCACCGAGAAGGGGATCGTCGCGAAGATTCTCGAGCAGGGGCGGCGTTTCTACCGCTTCAAGAAGACGCCCTACATGCCCGTCGAATTTTCAGCCGCCGTCTACCGTCTCGGCCACAGCATGGTGCGCCAGGTCTATAGCCACAACCGGATCTTCACGCCCGGCGGTCTCACTCCGGCGACCCTGGACCTGCTGTTCAGGTTCACCGGGTTGTCGGGCGGCATCATCGGCGATCTGGCGCCAAACCCGATTCAGCCGCCGCTCCCGCTTCCGGTGCTTTCGAGCAACTGGATCATCGACTGGCGGCGCTTCTATCAGGTGCTGCCGAACAATCCTCCGGGCGTGACGCTCAATCCGTCGCGCAAGATCGACCCGTTCGTCGTGCCGCAACTGCACACCTTGCCCGGCGACGGCGGCAGCCTGCCGTTCCGCAATCTCAAGCGTGGCGTGCTGTTGGGCTTGCCCTCCGGGCAGGACGTCGCCAAGACCATGAAGGTCAAGAACCCGCTGACGCCGGCCGAAATCTCCAAGGGGACCGACGGCGCGGTGGCGAAGAAGCACGGCCTGCACGAGCACACCCCGCTCTGGTACTACATCCTCAAGGAGGCGGAGCAGCGGGGCGGCGGTGAAAAGCTCGGGCCCGTCGGCGCGACCCTGCTTGCCGAGGTCTTCGTCGGCCTCGTCCATGGCGACCACCAGTCGTATCTCTGGCTCAAGGGCAAGAACTGGAAGCCGACGCTGCCCTCGCAAGTGCCGGGCGAATTCACGATGGCCGATCTGCTGCGTTTCGTCGGGGATATCAGCCCGATCGACGGCATCTCGACCGTCTAGACCATGATCCGCAAAACCGCGACGCGGTTTTCCGGAAAGATCGACCTCATGCGATCAATGCGGGGAGGGCGGCCGCCGCCGAGACGGCCGCTCTCCCATCCTGATCAATCGATTTCCTGCACGACGGTGCGTGAGCCGGGATCGACCAGCATCACGCGCTCTCCCGAATAGACATAGCGATACTTCGTCAGCGACGGGCCCCAATCGGACGGAACGGCCTCGAGCTCGACGTCGCTCGGCACCGTCGCGCCGACGACGATCTTCTCCTTCGTCGTGACCGGGCGGACGCGATGTTCGGTGACGTAGGATTTGATCTTGGTCCTGTATTGCGGCTCGATCTGAACGGCGGCCGCGTGGCCGGTTCCGGTGGTGGTCACCACGGTGGATTGCGCGAAAGCGCCGGTCGAGATCAACGCTGCGGCAGCGGACAGCAGGAACAGCTTCTTCATCTTGGTTCTCCTTTCACGGGAATAGCGCGGCACCAACATCTGATCGCGGGTGGCGTTCCCTGCGAAAAGGAACAAATTGCCGATTTTTCCCGGTGGGATCAGCAGGCCACGAGCCCTGCGATCTGGAGGAGGAGAACATGAAGTTGAGAATAGCGTCCGCAGCGCTGATGGTTGCTGCGTTGTCCATGCCGGCGTTCGCGGCCGACGAGTTCTACGTCGTCCAGGACGTCAAGACCAAGAAGTGCACCGTCGTCGACAAGAAGCCGACGGACACGTCCATGACTGTCGTCAGCCCCTCGGGCACGATCTACAAGACGCGCACTGAGGCCGAGAGCGGCATGAAGACGGTCAAGGTCTGCACGTCCAACTAGGGAGGAGCGTGATGCCCGTGTTTATTCTCTGGGCCGTGCCGGCGATCATCGTGATCGGCGGCGGCATCTATCTGATAGGTCATTTGCACTAGAGCATGATCCGCAAAAGTGCGTAGCGTTTTCCGAAAAGATCATGCTCAAACAATGACCGAAAGTGCGATGACGATTCATGCTAATCGCATCGCGCTTTAGGCTTCGAGAAGTCGCGCGGGCTTCTTGCGTGCAGCGCACAGGTCCGCACGGCTGCCGCCCGCCGCCAGAGCGCGTCGGCGCCGGCCGGAGCGCCCGTTGCAGTGCAACACATCGTGCCGGAGCAGCCCCGCGACGAAGAGGACCGCCAACGCACGCGAAATGACTTCCGTCCCGCCGAGGTTTTTCATACGCTTGCCTCTCGCAAGCCGCATAATGGCTGCGCTCACGGCCCGGCGACAGGGCTGGAGCATCAAAGGGAGGGGAGACGATGAAGCGGAGATCATTTCTCGCTGGGATCGGTGCAACCACTGCGGCAGCTACCATTGGCATGCCGTCGATCCTGAGGGCGCAAGCCCCGATCACGCTGAACGGTGCCGTGCAGTTCAATGACGACCATGCCTTCAACCGGGCGCTGATCCGG
This sequence comes from Bradyrhizobium sp. CB1015, assembly GCF_025200925.1. Classification (GTDB taxonomy): domain Bacteria; phylum Pseudomonadota; class Alphaproteobacteria; order Rhizobiales; family Xanthobacteraceae; genus Bradyrhizobium. The sequence goes on from NZ_CP104174.1 coordinate 3,188,999, forward strand.
TTCGAGGAACTGGTGAAGAAATATTACGGCAAGCCGGTCAACTTCACCCTGCATAAGAACTCCTCGCTCGGCCTCGAGAAGCAGTATTTCGAGTACATGTCGCAGGGCAAGGCGGTCGATTACGCCATCGTCTCGCCGGCTCACATGTCGACCTTCGCCAAGGCGGCCCCGTTCATCGATGCGCCCTTCGTGTTCAAGGGCATCGAGCACATGAACAAGGTGGTCGAAGCCAACATCCTGGCGCCGATCGCCGACGAGGTCGCGGCCAAGGCCGAGGTCGTTCTGATCGGCTATGCCGGCGGCGGCATCCGCAACATCTTCGCCAACAAGCCGCTCAAGAACCTCGCCGATCTCAAAGGCCTCAAGGTCCGCGTGCAGGGCGCGCCGATCTGGTCGAAGACCTTCGCGGCCGTCGGCATGAGCCCGACCGTGATCGCCTATAACGAAATCTACAATGCGATCCAGAACGGCGTCATCTCGGCCGGCGAGAACGAGGCGGCCGGCGTCGAGGCGATGAAGTTCTACGAAGTGGCCCCATATCTCAGCCTGACCCAGCACGCCGTGTCGATCCGGCCGATCTGCTTCTCGGTGAAGACGCTGAAGACCCTGCCCAAGGATCTGCAGGACGCGATCATGAAGGCGGGCAAGGAGGCCGGCGATTACGGCCGCCAGCTCGAATCGAGCGAAGAAGTCGTCAAGCTCGACACGCTGGAGAAGGCCGGCAAGCTCAAGCGCGTTCCGTTCGAGGAGCGGGATGCCATGAAGAAGCTCGCCGACCCCGTGATGGCCACCTACGCCAAGGAGATCGGCGCGGAAGGCATTTTCGAGAAAATCAACGTCGTCTGAGGCCGCCCCGTCCGCCGACAGCATTTCGGGCAGGCCCCGCTTCTCCTGCCCGGACATGGCGGATGAGCGCCGTACGGAGCTCCAATGTCCGAAATGCACGTCCCGTCCACACCGTCGCTGTGGCGTCGCGTCACCGCGGCCTATGCGAAATTGCTGGAATTCCTGCTGGCCGCCTGCGTCGGCATCCTGGTCATCCCCGTCACGTTGCAAATCGTCTCACGCTACACGCCGTTCATTCCCTCCTACATCTGGACCGAGGAGATGGCGCGGTTTCTGTTCATCTGGACGATCATGATCGGGGCGATGGTCGGCGTGCGGGAAGCGCAGCACTTCGAGGTCGACGTCTGGCCCGATCTGTCGCGGCGATCGGAGGCCGCTGTGCGGATCCTCGCGCGGCTCGGCGTGCTGGCACTGGCCCTCGTGTTCGTGTGGGCCGGAATCGAATTCACGCGCTTTGCCTGGAACAGGACGTCGGAGCTGGCCGATCTGCCGCTCTGGCTGATCCACGTCGCCTGGCCGGTAGCCGGCGTGACGTGGATCGTGTTTGCGGGCGAACAGATCCTTGGTGAAATGCGCGTTCTGGTCGGGGCACAGAGATGAGCGGCACTGTACTCTCTGCCGGACAGGCCGCGATGGTGCTGTTCGGGGTCTTCATCGGCCTGCTCATCGTGCGCGTGCCGGTCGCCTTCGCGCTCGGCCTTGCCTGCGTACCGATCCTTCTGATCGAGCCGCGCCTGTCGCTGATGATGCTCGCCCAGGAAACCTTCAACGCCTACAATTCGTTCATCCTGCTCGCGGTGCCGTTCTTCCTCTTGACGGCGAACCTGATGAGCATCGGCGGCATCACCGACCGCCTCGTGGCGCTGTCGCGCTCGATGGTCGGGCACTGGCCGGGATCGCTGGCGCAGATCAACGTCGTGCTGTCGGTGTTCTTTGCCGGCATCTCCGGCTCCTCGACGGCCGATGCCGCCAGCCAGTCCAAGATCTTCATCGATGCGCAGAGCAAGGAGGGCTACGACCTTTCGTTCTCTATCGCCATCACGGCGGTGTCTGCGGTGCTTGCCGTCATCATCCCGCCGTCGATCCTGATGATCGTGTGGGGCGGGCTGATCTCGACTTCGATCGCGGCGATGTATCTGGCCGGCATCGTGCCAGGCCTTTTGATCGCGGGCGCGCAGATGGCGACTGTGCACGTCTACGCGGTGCGCCGCGGCTATCCGACCTATCCGAAGGCGACCTGGCGCGAGATGCGATGCGCCGTCTGGCGGTCGATACCGGCGCTGATGACGCCATTCATCATCGTCGGCGGCATTCTGCTCGGCTGGTTCACCGCGACCGAGTCCGCCTGCGTCGCGGTGCTCTATTCCGTAGCGCTCTCCGCGTTCTTTTATCGCGAGACGGGTCTACGCGAATTGTACAAGGCGCTGCTCGATACCGGGCGCCTGGCCGGAGTTGCCTTGTTCTGCGTGGGCACGGCCAGCGCGTTCGGCTGGTTGCTGGCCTACTACAAGATTCCGCAGGAACTTTTGGCGAATGTCTCGACCTGGGGCATGGGCACGGTCACGGCGGGGTTCTTCATCGCATTCTGCTTTCTGGTGGTGGGCTGCTTCCTCGATGCCATCCCGGCGATCGTCATCGTCGGCACCGTGCTGGAGCCGCTCGCCAAGTCCGTCGATCTCCATCCGGTCCAGTTCGCGATCATCTCCATCGTGTCGCTGGCCTTCGGACTGGTAACGCCGCCCTATGGCCTCTGTCTGATGATCGCCTGCTCGATCGCCGGCGTGCGGCTGCGCTATGCCCTGAAGGACACGGTGATCATGCTGATCCCGATGCTGCTCGTGCTGGCGGCGCTCATCGTCTGGCCCAGCGTGTCGCTGTTCCTGCCGCGCCTGATCGTGCCGGAGATGCTCAAATGAGCGATTGATCGTGCGATCCCGCGGCCGGGGCGCCGCGGGATCGATTTGCGTGGGTTACAGATTGCTCTCGGTGATCGCGGCGTAGACCATGCTGCGCAGCTCGCGGCGGAGCGGGTAGGCACTCGACGGCAGCACCTGGGTCATGAAGATCGTGATCAGCTCCTCGGCCGGATCGATCCAGAACGAGGTCGTGGCCGCGCCGCCCCAATTGTATTCGCCGGGGCTGCCGGCGATCAGCGTCTCGGCCGGGCGCATGGTGACGGCGAAGCCAAGACCGAAGCCGATGCCGTTATAGGTCGCTTCCGAGAACAGCGAGCGCGAGACCTCCGGCAGCGCCCGGCCGCCGGGGATGTGGTTGGTCGTCATCAGCGCCAGCGTCTTCGGCCCGATCAGCCTGACGCCGCCGAGCTCGCCGCCATTGAGCAGCGCGCGGCAGAAGGTGAGATAGTCGGCGACCGTCGAGCACAGGCCGCCGCCGCCGGAGATGAACGAGGGCGGCGACAGGAACGAGCTCGTTGTCGGATCGTCCTGCAGCGTCAGCCCCTCACGGCGCTGGCCGGCATGGAAGGTCATGCCGCCGCCGGGGTCCGCCGAATAGCAGGCCGCGAAGCGATGCGCCTTGGAGGCGGGCACATGGAAGTCGGTGTCGGTCATGCCGAGCGGATCGAGGATGCGTGATTTAAGGAACTGCTCGAACGGCATGCCCGAGATCTTGCCGATGAGGTATCCGATCACGTCGGTCGCGACGGAGTAGTTCCAGGCCTCGCCCGGCGAGAACTCCAGCGGGATCTTTGCCAGCCCCTCGATCATGCTCTGCAGCGTGCCCGATTTCTCGACCTCGCCGATCTTCTCAGTGCGATAGGCGGCATCGACGTTTGAACGCTGCTGGAAGCCATAGGTTAGTCCAGACGTGTGGCGCAAGAGGTCGACGATCAGCATCGGCCGAGACGGCGGCCGGGTCAGGAACGCCGGATAGGTGCCGGCGACGAACACGCCGAGATCCTTCCACTCCGGAATGTATTTGGCGACGGGCTCGTCGATCGCGACGAGGCCTTCCTCGACCAGCATCATGAAGGCGACGCTGGTGAGCGGCTTGGTCATGGAATAGATGCGATAGATCGTATCGTCCTTCACCGCCACCTTGCGCTCGACGTCGGCAAAGCCTTGCACCGAGCTGTGCGCGACCTTGCCGCGGCGGTAGACCAGAAGATGCGTGCCCGGGAAACGGCCGGCATCGATGTACCGGCGCTTGAGATGCGCATCGACGCGATCGAGCGCAACCTTGGACATGCCGACGGATTCGGGCGAGGCGGGGGTGGGGGCGAGCATCAGTTCCTCCGGGGCGTTTTGTCGGAAAGTTGATACCGAAATGGCGGCCGCATTCCAAGCCGGTTGCGCTTAACGAGGCTGGGCCGGGTGGTGTAGACTCGGCCTCGGAACGCAAGGAGCCCGCCCGGGCCAACGATAAAAACGCGAGGGCAAACGCACCATGACCCAGTTCAACGAGACCGACCTCACCGAAGCCGTCGTCAAGAGCTTCGACCAGACGCCTGATGCGCGTGCGAAATTCCTGCTGCAGGAATTGGTGAAGTCGCTGCACGATTACGTGAGCAAGACCGGTCTCACCTTCGAGGAATGGGAATACGCCATCGACTTCCTGACCCGCACGGGTCAGAAATGCACCGACACCCGCCAGGAGTTCATCCTGCTGTCCGACGTGCTCGGCGTCTCCATGCTGGTCGATGCGGTCAACCACAGGGATCGCGACGGTGCCACGCAGACCACGGTGCTCGGCCCGTTCTACGTCGGCGAGCACAAGGTAGCTGCCCACGGCACCGACATCTCGCCGAACAACCAGACCGGCGAGCGGATGTTCGTGCAGAGCCGCGTCACCGATCTCAAGGGCAAGCCGCTCGCGAACGTTCCCGTCGACGTCTGGCATGCCGACGATGACGGCTTCTACGATTCCCAGAAGCCGAACTACGACGAGGTCGGCGCCTCGGCGCGGGCGCGCTTCATCACCGATGACGATGGGCGCTTCTTCTTCCGCACCATCCTGCCGTGCAGCTATCCGATCCCGACCGATGGTCCCGTCGGCGAGATGATCGTGCAAACCGGCCGCCACCCGATGCGCCCGGCGCATGTGCACTTCCTGGTCAATGCCAAGGGTTATGAGCCGCTGATCACCCACGTCTTCATGGCTGGCGACGAATATCTCGATTCCGACGTGGTGTTCGGCGTCAAGGACGATCTCGTCGCCAAGGTCGAGCCGCGCAACGATCCCGCAATGCCCGACGGCACCAAGGCAAACGGGCAGTGGCACCTGATGACCTACGAATTCCACCTCAAGCCCGGCGGCGGCGTGGCGCCGAAGCCGCTGGGGACGAAGGCGGCGGAGCCGGCGTGAGGGGGCCTCGTTCTTCTACCGCAGCCGAAGCGCAGCGAGCAGCGCGATGACCGCGCAGGCCAGGACCGCCGTGGTCAGCTTCCAGAACAGCAGCGGATTGCGCTCGAGCAGCGGCGTGGTCCGGGTGGCGAGATAGGCCGGATTGGGGTTTCTGAGCTCGAACACGAACTCGGACATGTCCTCGTGGCGCTTGTAGGGATCGGGATGCAGCGCTTTCCTGAGCGCGCCGTCGATCCAGCCCGGGATGCCCCGCTGGGCATCGACCGCGGGGCGGTATCGCAATTTCCACGCGTCCGATCGTCCGCGGATTTTGGCAAGCTGGGCGCCGTAGGGCAGATGCCCGGTCAGCATCTGGTAGCAGATGGCGGCCAGCGAGAACATGTCGGACCGGGGCGAGCCGCCCTGCCCAAGGAAATATTCCGGTGCCGTATATTGAACGGTGCCGAGAATTTCTGCGTCGGCCGATCTCGGCGCGGCTTCGGCGACGCCTGCGACCCTCACCGATCCGAAGTCGATGATCTTGGCGGTGCCGGTCTTGTCGATCAGGACGTTGTCGGGCCTGAGATCCTGGTGCAGCATCTCCATGCGGTGGAAGGCGCGAAGCCCGGTGGCGATCTGCTCGATGATCCTGCGCACCGTCTCCAGATCTGGACGCGGATTGTCGAGCATCCATTGCCGCAGCGTCCGCCCCTCGACGAACTCGGTCGCGACGTAGAGATAGTTGCGCCGCGTCGATCGCGATCGCGGCTTGAGCACGTACGGACTATCGATCCGCCGCGCGATCCACTCTTCCATCAGGAAACGTTTCAGATAGGCCTGGTTGTCGCGCAGGTCGATCGACGGAATCTTGAGCGCGACCGTTTCCTCGGTCTCCGCATCGACGGCGAGATAGATGTGGCTGCGGCTGCTGCCATGGATCTCGCGGATGATCCGGTAGCCGTCGAACATCGCCCGCGGCTCCAACAGAGGCGGCAGCGGCAGCGCCGAGGTCCGGTCGAAAACGCCCGTTTCCTCCGGCACCGCATCGATCCGCAGGATCTGGACCGTGATGTTGTCGTCGCTGCCGCGCCGGTAGGCCTCCTCGACGATCGCCTTCGCCGCGCCGTCGAGCTCGGCGTGCTCGTTGATTGCACTCGTCACGAAACGCGCATCGACGAACTCGTAGGCACCGTCGGTCGCCAGCAGGAAGGTGTCGCCGGCCTGGATCTCGATCGTCTGGTAGTCGATCTCGAGCTGCGGATTGATGCCGAGCGCGCGGCCGAGATAGGTCTGCTCCGACGACACGATGATGCGGTGATCGTCGGTCAACTGCTCGAGCGCCTTGCCGGCGAGGCGGTAGATCCGGCAGTCGCCGACATGGAAGATGTGCGCGGTCGCCGCCTTGATGACCATGGCGCTGAGCGTGCAGACATAGCCTTTGTCGCGGTCGTAGGCATATTGGCTCTTGCGCGTCTGCGCATGCAGCCAGGAATTGGTCGCCTCCAGCACGCGGCGGGCTGAGGTCTTCACTGTCCACGATTCCGACGTGCAGTAATAATCCATCAGGAAGCTCTTGACCGCCGACTCGCTGGCGATCTGGCTCACCGTGCTCGAGGAGATGCCGTCGGCGAGGACGGCCGCGATGCCCTTCAGGCTAAGCAGCGGCTCCTCCGGAATCAGGACGCCGTGAAAGTCCTGGTTGACGGGCTTGCGACCCTTGTCGGAGTGCTGGCCGATCGAAATCAGGAGTCCGCGGGTCATCGTCGCCACCAGGGCAAAGAGAGCCTCACCCTACACGGGCGAGGCTCTCTTGTTGAGGTGCGTGTGATCAGGCCGCGACGCGGGGCTTTGCAGCCTTTTCGGCCTGGCGCTTCGGCAGGGTCATGACGTGCGTGGCATAGAGGGTCATGCCGGTGAAGGCGAGGCCGCCGACGAGGTTGCCGAGCACGGTCGGGATCTCGTTCCAGATCAGATAGTCCATGATCGAGAACTTGGCGTGCAGCAGCAGGCCCGACGGGAACAGGAACATGTTCACGACGGAATGCTCGAACACCATGTAGAAGAACACCAGGATCGGCATCCACATCGCGATGACCTTGCCGGGGACAGAGGTCGAGATCATGGCGCCGACGACGCCGGTCGAGACCATCCAGTTGCAGAGCATGCCGCGCAGGAACAGCGTCGCCATGCCGGCCGCGCCGTGCGCGGCATAGCCCAGCGTTCGGCCTTCGCCGATATTGCCGATGGCCGCGCCGACCTTGTCGGGGGCCTGCGTGAAGCCGAAGGTCGTGACGAAGGCCATCATGAAGGCCACGGTGAAGGCGCCGGCGAAATTGCCGACGAAGACGAGGCCCCAATTGCGCAGCACGCCACTGAGCGTGACGCCCGGGCGCTTGTCGATCAGCGCGAGCGGCGAGAGCACGAACACGCCGGTGAGCAGGTCGAAGCCCAGGAGATAGAGCATGACGAAGCCTACGGGGAACAGGAGCGCGCCGACCAGCGGCTGGCCGGTGTTCACGTTGATCGTGACGGCGAACCAAGCCGCGAGGGCCAGGATGGCGCCGGCCATGTAGGCGCGGATGATGGTATCCCGGGTGGACATGAAGATCTTGGACTCGCCCGCATCCACCATCTTGGTGACGAATTCCGAAGGCGCGAGATACGACATCAATGGTTCCTTTGCTTCGTAAGTGAGATCGACACACGCCCCCTGGCGAGAGCGCGGCTGAACGTCATCGGTCGTGCGGGCGGCCTGCCGCGCACGAGGGGCTATGGAAAGTCTGGATGCTCAGGGAATCGCGTCACGAGGACTCTGAAGCCGGGAGACCGCGAAGCAGGTGAGCTTCCGGGATGCGGCCGCCAGCGGCTGCATCAGTGCGGCCATGCCGCAGTCTTCGTTGACGGCAATTGAGAAGCAAGTTGCGTGCCGCTACAGCGCGGCAAAAATAGAGAGCCATTTCAATGCGATCTCGCTCTGATTGATCTCGGTCTGTCGCCTTCGCAGCCTTTTGATTGAGCTGCTGCATAAGCTTTGTGCGTCGCACAAGAAATGTGCAGATCGCAAATTTCGCATGCGGAATCAGCCTGCGACAGTTTGGCGCGACCATCATAATAAATTGAAACTTCAGCGCTTTTTGAGGCGCTACGCTTGGCATGAAGCTTGAATACTTCCAGCCCGACGCCATTGAAGCCGTCCCGCGAGACATCTCATCCGATTTGCTGACGCCACCAGACGGGGGTCCCTCCCGTCGCGCGTTCGCATGCGCCAAGTAAGGCGCAACCGGACGGACGGGCTGCTCGCGCGCACAGCCGCAAATCATTCCGCAACGACGCCAAAGGACGACACTGCCTATGACCAAGCGCATCCGCCGGCCCTCGGAAACGACCGGCCTCAGCCGCCGGCAATTGTTGAAGGCCACCGGCTCGACCGCCGCACTGCTCGCCGCCGCCAAGCTGAATTTCCCCGCCGGCGCCTTCGCCCAGGACGGAGGCCCCGAGGTCAAGGGGGCCAAGCTCGGCTTCATTGCGCTCTCCGATGCCGGCCCGCTGTTCGTCGCCAAGGACAAGGGCCTGTTCGCAAAGCACGGCGTGCCCGACACCGACGTGCAGAAGCAGGCGTCCTGGGGCACCACGCGCGACAACCTCGTGCTCGGCTCCGAAGGCAATGGCATCGACGGCGCGCATATCCTCACCCCGATGCCGTATCTGATCTCGGCCGGCAAGGTGACGCAGAACAACCAGCCGACGCCGATGTACATCCTGGCGCGGCTCAATCTCGATGCGCAGTGCATTTCGGTCGCCAAGGAATATGCCGACCTCAAGGTCGGCGCGGACGCCTCGGTGCTCAAGGCCGCATTCGAGAAGAAGAAAGCCGAAGGCAAGTCGGCCAAGGTCGCGATGACCTTCCCGGGCGGCACGCATGACCTCTGGATCCGCTACTGGCTCGCAGCCGGCGGCATCGACCCCGACAAGGACGTCGAGACCATCACCGTGCCGCCGCCCCAGATGGTGGCGAACATGAAGGTCGGCACCATGGACGCCTTCTGCGTCGGCGAGCCCTGGCCCGGGCAGTTGGTCCACCAGAAGATCGGCTATACCGCCGTCAACACCGGCGAGATCTGGAGCAAGCATCCCGAAAAGTCGTTCGGCATGCGCGCGGCCTGGGTCGACAAGAACCCGAAGGCTGCAAAGGCGATCCTGATGGCCGTGATGGAGGCCCAGCAATGGGCCGACAAGATGGAGAACAAGGAAGAGCTCGCCACCATCATGGCGAAGCGCCAGTGGATCAACTGCCCGGTCGAGGACATCGCCGACCGCGCCAAGGGCAAGTTCGACTACGGCATCCCCGGCAAGGTGATCGAGAACTCGCCGCACATCATGAAGTACTGGCGCGATCATGCCTCTTATCCGTTCCAGAGCCACGATCTCTGGTTCATGACCGAGGACATTCGCTGGGGCAAATACGAGGCTGGTTTCGACAGCAAGGCGCTGATCGCCAAGGTCAACCGCGAGGACCTCTGGAAGGACGCGGCCAAGACCCTTGGCGTCGCCGCCGCCGACATTCCGGCCTCCACCTCGCGCGGCAAGGAGACCTTCTTCGACGGCAAGGTGTTCGATCCGGAAAATCCGGCTGCCTATCTGAAGTCGCTCGCGATCAAGCGCGTCGAAGTCTGATGGAGCCCCGCGGCCGCCTTTAGGGGCGGCCGCATCGTCCTTGCCACGCCGGAGAGAGATAGCGATGAACATGACTGCCACGAAGATCGAGGTTGAGACCGCGACGCCTGTCGCAACGGTTGCGCCGGTCGTCGCGCTGACGCCGAAGCGTCCCCCGCGCGCCGAAGCTTACGCACGCATGGCACGCGAGACGGCGGTGCGCGTGATCCCGCCGCTGGTCGTGATCGCGCTGCTGACGCTGGTGTGGGAGCTGGTCTGCCGGAGAGCCGGCTCGGCACTGCCGCCGCCGTCGAGAGTTTTCAAGGACACCAAGGAGCTGATCTTCGATCCGTTCTTCGACCATGGCGGCATCGACAAGGGGCTGTTCTGGCATCTCTCCGCCAGTCTCCAGCGCGTCGCCTTCGGCTACTCGCTCTCGGCCATCGCCGGCATCGCGCTCGGCGTGCTGGTCGGGCAGTCGGTCTGGGCGATGCGCGGGCTCGATCCGCTGTTCCAGGTGCTGCGAACCATTCCGCCGCTGGCCTGGCTGCCGCTCTCGCTCGCGGCCTTCCGCGACGGCCAGCCTAGCGCGATCTTCGTCATCTTCATCACCTCGATCTGGCCGATCATCATCAACACCGCGGTCGGCATCCGCAACATCCCGCAGGACTATCGCAACGTCGCCGCGGTGGTGCAGCTCAATCCGCTTGAATTCTTCGCAAAGGTCATGATCCCGGCGGCGGCGCCCTACATCTTCACGGGCCTGCGCATCGGCATCGGCCTGTCCTGGCTCGCGATCGTCGCAGCCGAAATGCTGATCGGCGGCGTCGGCATCGGCTTCTTCATCTGGGACGCCTGGAACTCCTCGCATATCAGCGAGATCGTCCTGGCACTGTTCTATGTCGGCATCGTCGGCTTCGTGCTGGACCGCCTGATCGCGGGGCTCGGCAAGGTCGTCACCCGCGGCACCGCGCAGAACTGAGGAGAGGGACATGACCGCCTATCTGAAGCTCGACCACATCGACAAGGTCTTCACCCGCGGCGCCGCCACCACGGAAGTGCTCAAGGACATCAACCTGACGATCGAGAAGGGCGAATACGTCTCGATCATCGGCCATTCCGGCTGCGGCAAGTCGACCCTGCTCAACATCATCGCGGGGCTGACCGGCGCCACCACGGGTGGCGTGCTGCTGGAAAACCGCGAGGTGAACTCGCCGGGGCCCGATCGCGCCGTGGTGTTCCAGAACCACAGCCTGCTGCCGTGGCTGACCGTTTACGAGAACGTCAAGCTCGGCGTCGACAAGGTCTTCGCCAAGACCAAGTCCCGTGCCGAGCGCGACGCCTGGGTCATGCACAATCTCAACCTCGTGCAGATGGCCCATGCCAGGGACAAGCGTCCGTCCGAGATCTCCGGCGGCATGAAGCAGCGCGTCGGTATCGCCCGGGCGCTGGCCATGGAGCCGAAAGTGCTGCTGCTGGACGAGCCGTTCGGCGCGCTCGACGCGCTGACCCGCGCGCATCTGCAGGACTCGGTGATGGCGCTGCATCAGAAGCTCGGCAACACCATCCTGATGATCACTCACGACGTCGACGAAGCCGTGCTGTTGTCCGACCGTATCGTGATGATGACCAACGGACCGAGCGCGCGCATCGGCGAGGTGCTGGAGGTGCCGCTGGCGCGGCCGCGCAAGCGGCTCGACCTCGCGACCAACGCCACCTATCTGAAGTGCCGCCAGCGGGTGCTCGAATTCCTCTACGAGCGTCATCGCTTCGTCGAGGCCGCGTAAATCACGCGTTCACGCGAGATATGCCCGCGCCTAATTAATCGACATCAAGCTCAATCCCTGTGCGTCGCACAGGGATTGAGCGAATCGCAAATTTAGCGTGCGGAAAAGTCCTGCAAACAATTCGGGCAATACGAATAACGTCCTGAAATCCCTGCATTTCCCGCGTGCGCGCAACTGGCACGGAAATTGAAGCGTCTTTGCGCGACGCCAACGACGACGTCCCTCAACATCATCAATCAGCATCGTGAACTCGCCACCGGGGGTCAAGCCTCGGAGCGCGCCTCCGTGACCGGAGGCAGAGCCTGCAACGACGCAGCGGTGAGCCTGGAAGGGATACTCAATGACGAAGAATGCGACCCTGAACTCCAGCTGGATTTCAGACTGGCGCCCGGAGGATGAGGCGTTCTGGAACAATACCGGCAAGTCGATCGCGCGGCGCAACCTGATCTGGTCCATCGTAGCCGAACATATCGGCTTCTCGGTCTGGCTGATCTGGAGCATCGTCACCACCAAGCTGCCGCAGGCGGGCTTCCAGTACAGCACCGACCAGCTGTTCCAGCTCGTCGCCGTGCCGGGCCTGATCGGCGCCTTCATGCGCTTTCCCTACACTTTCGCGGTGACGACGTTCGGCGGCCGCAACTGGACCATCTTCAGCGCGGCGATCCTGTTCATCCCGACCTTGTCGCTTGCCTATTTCGTCAGCCAGCCCGACACGCCGTTCTGGCTCATGCTGCTGGTCGCCTCGACCGCGGGTCTCGGCGGCGGCAATTTCGCCTCCAGCATGACCAACATCTCCTTCTTCTTCCCCGACCGGATGAAGGGATGGGCGCTCGGCCTCAACGCGGCCGGCGGCAATATCGGTGTCTCCAGCGTGCAGCTCCTGACCCCGATCCTGATGACGCTCGCCGTCTTCAACCTGTACCAGGCAACGCCCGTCGACGGCATTTTCCTGCAGAATGCCGGCCTGATGTGGGTGCTGCCGATTGCGATCGCGGTGTTCGGCGCGGTGTTCTTCATGAACAACCTCACCACGGCGAAATCGTCGGTGAAGAACCAGCTCGCAATCGTCAAGCGCAAGCACACCTGGATCATGGCCTATCTCTATATCGGCACGTTCGGGTCCTTCATCGGCTACTCGGCGGCGTTTCCGCTGCTGCTCAAGACGCAATTCCCTACCGTGACGATCTCGATCGCCTTCCTCGGCCCGCTGGTCGGCTCGCTGTCGCGTCCGCTCGGCGGATGGCTCGCTGACCGGGTCGGCGGCTCCATCATCACATTCTGGAATTTCATTGTGATGGCGGGCGCCACGGTCGGCGCGCTCTACTTCGTCGGACACAAGGATTTCATCGGCTTCCTGTCGATGTTCCTGATCCTGTTCGTGACGACGGGCATCGGCAACGGCTCGACCTACCGCATGATCCCCTCGATCTTCCGCGAGGAGAACCTGTTCAAGGTGCGCGGCAAGGGCGATGCGGCGCGCAGCGCCGCCCTGAAGACCGCGAGCATCGAGAGCGGCGCGGCGGTCGGCTTCATCGGCGCGGTCGGTGCTGTGGGCGGCTATCTGATCCCGAGCGGCTTCGGCAAGTCGATCGCCATGACCGGCGGGCCGCAGCTCGCGCTCGTGGTCTATCTCGGCTTCTACGCCTCCTGCCTCGCTCTGACCTGGTGGTTCTACCTGCGTCGCAGCCCGCAGGGTGAAGGCGCGCCAAGCCTCGCCGAGGCGCGTGTGTAGAGCATGATCCGGAAAAGTGTGAAGCGGTTTTCCGCCAAGATCATGCTCAGAAGAAAAACACTTGGCACGAATGTCGCTTCTCCCCGTACGCGGGGAGAGGTCTCTCTGATGACGTTTGATCCATGAACTTTTTCCGCAATGGCGCGGACGAAGGCAGACCGAAACAGACAGGAGAACATTATGACGCCCGAGCAGATTACCCTCATTCAGCAGAGCTTCGCCAAGGTCGCCCCGATTTCGGAAGCCGCCGCGGTGCTGTTCTACGACCGCCTGTTCGAGGTGGCGCCGTCCGTACGCGCGATGTTTCCCGAGGACATGACCGAGCAGCGCAAGAAGCTGATGGGCATGCTCGCCGCGGTGGTCAGCGGCCTGTCGAACCTGGAGTCGATTCTGCCCGCGGCCTCCGCGCTCGCCAAGCGTCACGTCGACTATGGCGCCAAGGCCGAGCACTACCCCGTGGTCGGCGCGACCTTGCTGTGGACCCTCGAGAAGGGCCTTGGCGAAGCCTGGACGCCCGAGCTTGCCACGGCCTGGACCGACGCCTACGGCGTGCTGTCCGGCTACATGATTTCCGAGGCCTACGGCGCGCAAGCGCAGGCCGCCGAATAGGAGAAGCGTTGTGAGCGAACCGCTGGTCATCGTCGGTAACGGTATGGCGGCCGCGCGTCTGGTCGACGAGCTCGCCAAGACCGCGCTCGGCCGCTACGCGATCGCCGTGATCGGCGAAGAGCCGCGGCTCGCTTACAATCGCGTGCTGCTTTCATCGGTGCTGGCCGGCGAGACCGGCTCGCACGAGATCGAGCTGCGGCCGGCCGATTGGTGGCGAAACCGCGGCGTCACGGTGCGCTACGGCTATCGCGTCACCGAGGTCGATGTCGGCCGCCGCGAGCTCAAGATCGCGGGCGAGGAGAGCATGGAATATTCTAAGCTTGTGCTCGCCACGGGATCGACGCCGCTGCGGCTCAACGTGCCGGGCGCCGATCTTGCCGGCGTGCACACGTTTCGCGACACCCGCGACGTCGACCTGCTGCTGACGCTGGCCGCGGCCAGGAAGCGCGTCGTCGTGGTCGGCGGCGGCCTGCTCGGGTTAGAGGCCGCCTACGGCCTCGCCAAGGCCGGCGCGCCCGTGACGCTGCTGCATTTGATGGATCGGCTGATGGAGCGTCAGCTCGACGCGCCCGCGGCCGATCTGCTCAAGACGCTGGTCGAGCGCAAGGGCATCCGCGTCATGCTCAATGCCGCGACGACCTGCATCCGCGGCGACGGCCATGTCCAGGCCGTCGAGCTCGCCGACGGCAGCCGCATCGCGGCCGACGCGGTGATCTTCGCCGCCGGCATCAAGCCGAACGTCGCGCTGGCGAAAGAGGCGGGGATTGCGGTCAACCGCGGCGTCGTCGTCAACGATGTGATGCAGACCTCTTCGTCCGACATCTTCGCGCTCGGCGAATGTGCCGAGCATCGCGGCACCTGTTATGGCCTGGTCGAGCCCGCCTATGAGCAGGCGCGCGTGCTGGCGCGGCATCTGGCCGGCCGGCCCGTCGCCTATCAGGGCAGCGTGGTCTCGACCAATCTGAAGGTCTCCGGCGTCAGCGTGTTCTCCGCCGGCGACTTCATGGGCGGGGAGGGCAGCGAGAGCCTCGTGCTGTCGGACCGCAGGCGCGGCACCTACAAGAAGCTCGTCATCGCCGACGGCCGGCTCACCGGGGCCGTGCTGATCGGCGATACAATCGATGCCCTCTGGTACCTCGAGCTGATCCGCAATCGCGACAAGGTCGCGGCGATCCGCACCGACATGATGTTCGGCCGCGCACTGGCGCAGCCTTCGAAAGCGGCGTGACATGACGGCGATCGATCCAAATCTCCGCACCACCAAGACGACCTGTCCCTATTGCGGCGTCGGCTGCGGCGTGCTGGCAACGCCCGACGGGAGGGGTGGCGCGGCAATCGCGGGCGACCCCGATCATCCCGCCAATTTCGGCCGTCTGTGCTCGAAGGGCTCCGCGCTCGGCGAGACCGTCGGGCTGGAAGGGCGGCTGCTCTATCCCATGATCCGCTGCAAGGGCGTGCTGGAGCGCGTGGCCTGGAGCGATGCGCTCGACCACGTCGCCCATCGCATGCAGCACATCGCGGCGCGCGACGGCGCGAACGCAGTCGCGTTCTATCTCTCCGGCCAGCTCCTGACCGAGGACTATTACGTCGCCAACAAGCTGATGAAGGGATTTGTCGGCACCGCCAACGTCGACACCAATTCGCGGCTCTGCATGTCGTCCTCGGTCGCGGGCCATCGCCGTGCCTTCGGCGCCGACACCGTGCCCGGCTGCTACGAGGATCTCGACCAGGCCGATCTGCTCGTCTTCGTCGGCTCGAACGCAGCCTGGTGCCACCCGGTGCTGTTCCAGCGCATGCTGAAGAACAGGCAGGAGCGCGGCGCCCGCATGATCGTGATCGATCCGCGCCGCACCGACACCGCCAGCGACGTCGATCTGTTCCTCGGTCTCAAGCCCGGCACCGACACCGCGCTGTTCTCCGGCCTGTTCGTGCATCTCGCCGACAATGGCGTGCTGGATCGGGACTATATCGCGCAGAACACGTCCGGCTTCGACGATGCGCTGACGCGCGCGCGCAATATCGCCGGCAGCGTCACCGCGACAGCGCTCGCCACGGGCCTCTCGGAGCAGGACGTCGCCGCCTTCTTCAAGACGTTCCGCGACACCGAGAAGGTCGTCACGCTCTATTCGCAAGGGGTCAACCAATCGGCGCAGGGCACCGACAAGGTCAACGCCATCCTGAATTGCCATCTCGCCACGGGCCGCATCGGCAAGCCGGGCGCCTCGCCGTTCTCGCTGACCGGCCAGCCCAACGCGATGGGCGGCCGCGAGGTCGGCGGCCTCGCCAATATGCTCGCCGCTCATATGGGCTTCACGCCGCCCGACATCGACCGCGTCAGACGGTTCTGGAAGGCGCCGCGCATCGCCACCCATGAAGGCTTGAAGGCGGTGCAGCTGTTCGAGGCCATCAACCGCGGCGAGGTCAAGGCGCTGTGGGTGATGGGCACCAATCCCGCAGTGTCGTTGCCCGATGCCGACATGGTGCGCGATGCCCTGAAGAAGCTCGAGCTGTTCGTGATCTCCGAGAACGTGCTCTCCAACGACACCGTCGAGGCCGGCCCGCACGTGCTGCTGCCGGCGCTGGCCTGGGGCGAGAAGTCGGGCACGGTGACCAATTCCGAGCGGCGCATCTCGCGCCAGCGCGCGTTCCTGCCGGCGCCGGGCGAGGCGCGTCCCGATTGGTGGATCCTGAGCGAGACAGCAAAGCGCCTCGGATTCGGCGACAGCTTCAATTACAAATCGGCCGCCGATATCTTCCGCGAGCACGCCGCGCTCTCGGCGTTCGAGAACAATGGTAGCCGTGATTTCGACATCGGCGCGCTGACCTCGCTGTCCGACGAGGCGTTCGATGCCTTGAGGCCGGTGCAATGGCCGGCGCGCGAGGGCGGAATGCCCGGCGAGCGCTTCTTCGCGCAAGGCGGCTTCTTCACCAATGACGGCAAGGGCCGCTTCATCGCGCCGGAGGTGCCGGCGCTGCGCGGCGAGACCGGCCCGTCGCGCCCCTTAAGGCTCAACACCGGACGCATCCGCGACCAGTGGCACACCATGACGCGCACGGGCCTCAGCCAGCGGCTGGGCGCGCATCTGCCCGAGCCGTTCGTCGAGATCCATCCCGACGACGCCGGCAAATACGGCATCGCCCATGACGGCTATGCCCGCATCACCACCGATTACGGCCAGTGCATCCTGAAGGCCATCGTCAGCGAGCGGCAGCAGCGCGGCATCCTGTTCGTGCCGATCCACTGGAGCGCGATGAATGCCTCGCACGGCCGCGTCGGGGCGCTGGTCGCACCCTTCACTGATCCGTTCTCGGGGCAGCCGGAATCCAAGGCGACGCCGGCCGCGATCGCGCCTTACGAATTCGTCTTCCGCGGTTTTGCATTGTCGCGCAAGCCGCTCGATCTGCCGCAAAACCTGTTGTGGACGCGCGTGACCGTCAGCGGCGGCTTCGGCTATCTTTTCGCCGACAATGCGGATCTCGCCCGCTGGCCGGCCTGGCTCGAAAGCGTCGCCGGCGAGGACGTTGCCGAATATCGCGATTTCGGCGGCGGGGTTTTTCGCGCGGCTTCGTTCGCAGGCGACCGCATCGAGACCTGCCTGTTCGTCGGCCCCGCGCACGATGCCGGCGACTGGGAGGTGGTGAAGAGCCTGTTCGTGGCCGATCAGGTCACCGACGAGCAGCGCCGCATGCTGCTGTCGGGCAGGTCCAGCGAAGGCGCGGTCTCGACCGGCCCGATCGTCTGCGCCTGCTTCGGGGTCGGCCGTAGCACCATCTGCGACAGCATCGCCAGCGGCGCGCGCACCGCCGCCGACATCGGCGCCAAGCTCAAGGCCGGCACCAATTGCGGCTCCTGCATCCCCGAGCTGAAGCGGCTGATTGCGACGACGGAGGTGCCTGCACAGCAGGCGAAGGTCGCAAGCGCGGCGGGGTAGGCTGGCTCTCTCCATCGTCATTGCGAGCGCCAGCGAAGCAATCCAGAGTCGTTCCGCGAAGATAGTCTGGATTGCTTCGCTGCGCTCGCAATGACGGCTTGGATGCAGGCGTGTGCTAACGCTGCGGTCTCGTGCCCCGGACGCAGCGCAGCGTCTCTTCGACGCTGCGCTGCAGAGCCGGGGCCCAGGTTGCACCGGGTTGCGTGGCTTCCTGGGTCCCGGCTCTGCGCCCAACGCTTGCGCGTTGCAGCTTGTCCGGGACACGAGAGCGGCGTGGACGCGGCTATGCCCCCGCGCCAATCGACGCGCCGACGTTTGTGCCTTATGCTGCCGCGTTCCCCTCAACAGGCACAACAACAATGATGTACCTGGAAACGCCGCCGCGCCTGATCGAGACCAGGCTGTTCTCCGCCATGCCCGACAAATTCCGCCGCAAGGGCGTGCGAACCGATTGGGCCGATGCCAATCGGCCGAACATGCCGACCGACAGTTTCATCGAGGGGCCATCCTTCGACACGGACGGCAATCTCTACATCGTCGACATTCCGTTCGGCCGCATCTTTCGCATCGCGCCTGACGGTGAATGGTCGCTCGTGATCGAATATGAGGGCTGGCCGAACGGGCTGAAGATCGCTGCCGACGAACGCATCTTGGTCGCGGACTACAGGCATGGCATCATGGAGCTCGATGCCGAAGCCGGCCGGGTCAAGCCGGTGCTGACCGGGCGCAATTCGGAATCGTTCCGCGGCTGCAACGATCTGCATGTAGCCTCGAACGGCGACATCTATTTCACCGACCAGGGCCAGACCGGCCTGCACGATCCGAGCGGGCGCGTTTACCGGCTGGCTGCGAACGGCCGCCTCGATTGCCTGCTCGACACCGGCGTCAGTCCGAATGGTCTCGTGCTCGACCCGACTGAAACCGTGCTGTTCGTCGCGATGACGCGGGACAACGCGGTGTGGCGGCTGCCGTTCATGAAGGACGGCAGCGTGTCCAAGGTCGGCCGCTTCTGCTCGTTGTTCGGCAGCAGCGGCCCTGACGGTTTGACCATGGATGCCAAAGGCCGCCTGTTCGTCGGCCACGCCTCGCTCGGCCACGTCTTCGTGTTCGCGCCGAACGGGGAACTGATCGCGCGGATCAAGTCGTGCGCGGGGCCGAACTGCACCAATGTCGCGATCGGTGGCGAAAACTGGGACCGGCTCTATATCACGGAGTCCGCGACCGGCAGTGTGCTGATGGCCGATATCGGCGGGCTCTAGACCATCTGAAGGAACAAGCATGAACACAAAACCCTTCGGCAAGACCGGCGCCAACGTCTCCGTCATCGGGCAGGGCACCTGGTATCTCGACCACGGCGACCGCAAGCGCGCGATCGCGGCGCTTCGGCGCGGGCTCGATCTCGGCATGACCCACATCGACACCGCCGAGATGTACGGCGATGCCGAGCTCGTCATTGCGGATGCGATCGCAAGCCGGCGCGACGAGGTGTTCCTCGTTTCGAAAGTGCTGCCGAGCAATGCCTCGCGCCGCGGCACCATCACCGCCTGCGATCGCTCGCTGAAGCGGCTGAAGACCGAGCGGCTCGACTGTTATCTCCTGCACTGGCGCGGTTCCTATCCGCTGGAGGACACCGTCGCTGCATTCGAAGAGCTGGTGCAATCAGGCAAGATCAAATCCTGGGGCGTCTCCAATTTCGATGCCGACGATCTCGACGACATTTTCGAAGTCGCAGGCAAGGGGCGGATCGCCTGCAACCAGGTGCTCTATCATCTGAAGGAACGCGCGATCGAGCATGCGGTGATCCCGTGGTGCGAACGGCATGATGTTGCCGTCGTCGCCTACTCGCCGTTCGGCCACGACGATTTCCCGTTGAGCAGCAGCAGGGGCGGTGCCGTGCTGGCGCGCATCGCGGAAGCGCATGGTGCGACGCCGCGTCAGGTCGCACTGAGCTTCCTCACCCGTGGGACTACGGTGTTCGCGATTCCGAAGGCCTCGTCCGCGGAACATGCCGGCGAGAATGCGGCGGCAGGCGATCTCGTGCTGACGAAAGACGAGGTTGCCGCGCTCGATGCAGCGTTTCCGCGCGGACCGAAGCCGCGCGGCCTGCCCATGCTGTAGTGCACAACGGGCATTATTAACGGAGCATTGACGCGCGCGGCGGTCCGCGCATATCGGCATCCTGTTTTCGGAAGTTGTGAACGCGGGGCATTTGGCGTTTTTTACGGCTGTTCTCGATTCGCATTTTGCCCGGGTTCCAGCCGTGACACCGCCGCCCGCCGCAGCCGCAAGGCTCGACGTTATTCCCATGCCTGTGCCGGAGAAGAAGCAGCAGGCTCGCCGCGCGCCTGCGCGCGTCGATCATCCCTTCAAGGGCATTGCGCTGATCCTGCTCTCGACGGTATTTCTCGGCTGCTCCGACGTCACTGCGAAATATCTCTCGACCAGCCTGCCTTCGATCGAGATCACCTGGATCCGGTTCCTCACCTTCACCCTGCTGTTCACGCCGGTGATGCTGCCCGCCTCGCCGTTCTATGCAATGGGCACCAAGCGTCCCGGCCTGCACGTGATGCGCGGGGCGGCACTGCTCGGCTCATCGCTGTTCTTCATCACGGGCCTCGGCTTCCTGCCGATCGCGGAGGCGTCCGCCACCGGCTTCGTCGCGCCGCTGTTCGTCACGGCGCTCTCGATCGTGTTCCTCGGCGAGAAGGTCGGCATGCGCCGCTGGCTCGCCACCGCGCTCGGCCTCATCGGCGTGCTGATCATCCTGCGCCCGGGCACCAGCGCGTTTCATCCCGCCGCATTCTTTCCGTTGGTCTCGGCGGCGTGCTGGGCCGGCACGCTGATCCTGACGCGGATGATGAGCGGACGGGAAGCCGTCGTCACCACCATGGCCTATTCCTCGCTCACCGGTCTTGCGATTCTCACCGCGATCGTGCCGTTCGTCTGGGTGACGCCGTCCTGGACCGCGATCGCGCTCGGCATCTTCATCGGCGTCGCTTCGACCGCGGGCCAGTGGATCGTCGTGCTCGCCTATCGCTATGGCGATGCCTCGGTGCTGGCGCCGTTCTCCTACTCCCAATTGTTGTGGGTCAGCATCCTCGGCTTCTTCATCTTCGGCGAGGTCCCGAGCATCTGGACCGTCGTCGGTGCGGCCTTCATCGTTGCCAGCGGTCTCTACATCGCTCATCGCGAACGTGTTCGCCGCGCTCAGCTCTTGGTGCTTGAAGAGCGCTCTCCGAACGCCTGACGCAAGTTCCCAGCTTCCGCGTTGTGCTATCACTGGTTCCGACGATCAGGGGAGGAGCTGGATGCGCGCCGCGATTTTCAGGAACGGCGAGATTGTCGTTGGCCGGATGGCCGAGCCGACGCCGGGCCCCGGCCAGGTTCTGGTCAAGACGCTCGCTTGCGGCATCTGCGGCTCCGACCTGCACGCACGCCAGCACGCCCATCGCATGGTGGAGATGGCGCGGAAGGTCGGGCGCAAGCCGATGGACCTCAGCCGCGACGTCGTGTTCGGCCACGAGTTCTGCTGCGAGATCGTCGACTACGGCCCCGGGACATCGCGCAAGCTGAAGCCGGGAACTCACGTCTGTTCGCTTCCCGCGCTGGTGACGCCGCAGGGTATCGAAGGCATCGGCTATTCCAACGACAATGTCGGCGGCTACGCCGAGGCGATGCTGCTGAGCGAAGCGCTGCTGCTCGAAGTACCCAATGGCCTCGCGCCGGAGCATGCCGCGCTCACAGAGCCGCTGGCAGTCGGCGTTCATGCCGTCGCCAAAGCGAACATTCGCGGCGGCGAGGTGCCGCTGGTGATCGGCTGCGGTCCGGTCGGACTCGCGGTGATCGCCGCGCTGAAGCTCAAGCGGCTGCATCCGATCATCGCGGCCGACTATTCGCCGGCGCGGCGCGCGCTTGCGGCAAAGGTCGGTGCCGATATCGTCGTCGATCCCCGGGTGGCGCAGCCTTACGCGACCTGGGCCGAGCACGCGCAGATGACGGAGGCCGAGAAGGCGGCGCGGCCGCCGTTCCAGGCCATGCTGCCCGCGCTGAAGCCCGCGATCATCTTCGAATGCGTCGGCGTGCCCGGCCTGTTGCAGCAGGTGTTCGAAGGCGCTCCGCGCGATGCGCGCATTGTCGTGGTCGGCGTCTGCATGGAGAGCGACAGAAGCGAGCCCATGCTCGGCATCATGAAGGAGCTGAACGTCCAATACGTGCTCGGCTACACGCCGGAGGAGTTTGCAGGCTCGCTGCGCCTGATCGCGGACGGGCAGGTGGATGCCGCCGCGATGGTCACCGCCGAAGTCGGCCTCGACGGCGTCGCAAAGGCCTTTGCCGATCTCGCCAATCCTGAAGCCCACACCAAGATCATCGTGCAGCCGTGGCGGTGACGCCTACACCGGCAGCGCGATCGAGTACTTCACCTGGCTGAGCGCGAAGCTCGACTCGATCGAGGCGATGCCGTCGAGCCGGGTCAGCTTGGTCTTCAGGAACGTCTCGTAGGAGGCGAGGTCGGCGGCGACGACGCGGAGCAGGTAGTCGCGGTTGCCGGTCATCAGATAGCATTCCAGCACCTCGTCCCATTTCGAGATGGCGCGGGCGAAGCGGTTGAGGTCCTCCTCCTTCTGCCGCGCCAGCTTGATCGAGATGAACACGCTGACATGCAGTCCCAGCGCCTTCTGGTCGACGGTTGCGACATAACGCGAGATGACGCCGCGCTCCTCCAGGAGCTTGACCCGGCGATGGCAGGGCGAGACCGAGAGACCGACCTTGTCGGCGAGCTCCTGCATGGTCAGGCGGCTGTCGTTCTGAAGGTGGCTGAGGATCTTGCGGTCGATGGCGTCGAGCTCGGGCATTGGGATGAAACCTGCTTCTGGTCGGCTATCTTGGTAAAATATCCCAATATCGGCGGGTATGGCGCGAAAAATTGAGAAGTTTGACGCGGTTCGCAGGCGTATGATCGGTGCATATTTCCCGGAGCATCGCCATGCCCGTCGATTCCGCCCGTCTCGATATCCTGACCGCCCTCAGCCGCAAGGCGCTGTGGCTGTCGTCCTGGACCATCCACCACGCCAACCACATCCGGCCCAATGCCGACGGCCTCAAGGTCGGCGGCCACCAGGCCTCCTCGGCCTCGCTCGCGACCATCATGTCGGCGCTGTATTTCCATGTGCTGCGGCCCGAGGACCGCGTCGCGGTGAAGCCGCATGCGAGCCCGGTGTTCCACGCCATCCAGTATCTGTTTGGCCGGCAGAGCCGCGAGAAGCTGGAGAACTTTCGCGGCTTCAAGGGCGCGCAGTCCTATCCCTCGCGCACCAAGGACGTCGACGACGTCGATTTTTCCACCGGCTCGGTCGGCCTCGGCGTCGCGCAGACGCTGTTCTCCTCGCTGGTGCAGGACTACGTCAAAGCGCATGGCTGGATGAAGGACCGCCGCGAGGGGCGGATGATTGCCCTCGTCGGCGATGCCGAGATGGACGAGGGCAACATCTTCGAGGCGCTCGCGGAGGGCTGGAAGCACGGCCTGCGCAACACCTGGTGGGTGGTCGACTATAACCGCCAGTCGCTTGATGCCGTCGTGCGCGAAGGTCTGTGGGAAAAGTTCGAGACCATGTTCCGCAATTTCGGCTGGGACGTCGTCATCGTGAAATACGGCCGCCTGATGCGCGAGGCCTTCGCCGAGCCCGGCGGCGAGGCGCTCAAGCGCTGGATCGACAATTGCCCGAACGCGCTCTATGCGGCGCTGTGCTTCCAGGGCGGCGCGGCCTTCCGCAAGCACCTCCATGACGAGATCGGCGACCAGGGCCCGATCACAAAACTGATCGACAAGCGCAGCGACGCGGAGCTCTTGGCGCTGATGTCGAATCTCGGCGGCCACGACATGGCGAGCATGCTGGAGGCGTTCGATTCCATCGATCACGACCGCCCGGTCTGCTTCATCGCCTACACCATCAAGGGCGTCGGCCTGCCGTTCCAGGGCCACAAGGACAATCACGCCGGGCTGATGACGGTCGCGCAGATGGAGAAATATCGCGACAGCCAGAACATCCGTCCCGGACACGAATGGGACAAGTTCGAAGGGCTGTCGCAGGATGCAGCCGAGCTGGAAGCCTTCCTCGCGCGGGTGCCGTTCAACCAGGATGGTCGACGGCTCACGGCGCCCGTCGTCGAGGTGCCGCAGCAGCTCGCCTTCAAGCCGTCGCCGCAGATGTCGACCCAGCAGGGCTTTGGCCTCGTGCTGAACGAGATCGCGCGCAGCGACAATGAGCTGGCCAGGCGCATCGTCACGACCTCGCCCGACGTCACAGTCTCGACCAATCTCGGCCCCTGGGTCAACCGCCGCGGCCTGTTCGCACGGGCCGAGAAGGCGGATTTATTCCGTAGCGAGAAAATTCCCTCGACCTACAATTGGGACGCTTCACCGAAGGGCCAGCATCTGGAGCTCGGCATCGCCGAGATGAACCTGTTCATCATGCTCTCGGCGCTCGGCCTGTCGCACCAGATCAACGGCGAGCGGCTGCTGCCGGTCGGCACGCTCTATGATCCCTTCATCGAGCGCGGCCTCGATGCGCTGAACTACGCCTGCTACCAGGACGCCCGCTTCATGGTGGCGGCGACGCCGTCAGGCCTCACGCTCGCGCCGGAAGGCGGCGCGCATCAGTCGATCGCAACGCCCCTGATTGGCATGGCGCAGGACGGGCTCACCTCGTTCGAGCCGGCCTTCGTCGACGAGCTCGCCGTGATCATGGCTTTCGGCTTCGAGCATATGCAACGCGATCCGGGCGAGGGCGGCTCGATTTATTTGCGGCTCTCGACGCGCGCAATCGAGCAGGCGCAGCGGATCATGACCCCGGAGCTGCGGCAGGGCATCACCGATGGCGCCTATTGGCTGCGCAAGCCGGGGCCGAATGCCGAGGTCGTGATCGCCTATACCGGCGCGGTTGCGCCCGAAGCGATCGAGGCGACCGGCTTCATCGGCGAGAGCCGCCGCGACGTCGGGCTGCTCGCGATCACTTCGGCCGATCGCCTCCACGCCGGGTGGACCGCCGCGCGGAAATTGCGGCGTGACCGCCGCGGCGTGCAGCATCTCAGCCACATCGAAAAGCTGCTCGCGCCGCTGCCGCGCGACTGCGGCATCGTGACCGTGATCGACGGCCATCCCGCCGCGCTCGGCTGGCTCGGCAGCGTCCGCGGCCACCGTGTCGAGGCGCTCGGCGTCGAGCAGTTCGGCCAGACCGGCAGCATCGCGGACCTTTATCGGCACTACGGCATCGACGCCAACGCCATCATCGATGCGGCCGAAAGCCTCACCACCGGCGCGCCGGTGCTGCATCGGAAGATGGCGGTGTAGCGGAGGTAACTCTGCGTTGCATGGGCCCCGGCTCAGCAGCGCATCACTGAAGAAGTGCTGCGCTGCGTCCGGGGCACGAGACTGTCTAGGCTCGTTACAATCTCGTGTCCCGGACGCGCTGCAGCGTGCAACGCTGCTGCGCAGAGTCGGGACCCAGAGCCGCTTGCCTCGCTTTAAATCGCGTCACATATTCCGCTCGCCGCAACGCTGGCCCCGCATATGGCGGGTTCAATTGCCGGCGCTTTCGTGCAAGGATGCCTGCCGAAACGCCCCCTCCAAGCCCCCAAGAAGAGGTTAACGATGGTCAATCGCATGCAATTCTACATCGACGGCGCCTGGGTCGATCCTGCCGTCAAGAAGTCCACCGCCGTGATCAATCCGGCGACGGAAGAGGCGATGTACGAGGTTGCGCTGGGCTCCAAGGCCGACGTGGACAAGGCGGTCGCCGCCGCCAAGCGCGCCTTCGCGACCTTCTCCCAGACCAGCCGCGAGGAGCGCGTCGCGCTGCTCACCAAGATCATCGAGGTCTACAAGGGCCGCCTCAAGGAGATCGGCGCCGCCGTCTCCGACGAGATGGGCGCACCGCTGCCGATGGCGGAAAAGCTGCAGGCCGGCGCCGGCCTCGGCCATCTCATGACCACGCTCGACGTGCTCAAGAACTATCATTTCGAGGAGCCGGTCGGCACCGCCATGGTGCTGCGCGAGCCGATCGGCGTGGTCGGCATGATCACGCCCTGGAACTGGCCGCTGAACCAGATCGCCTGCAAGGTCGCGCCCGCGCTCGCCGCCGGCTGCACCATGATCCTGAAGCCCAGCGAGTTCACGCCGACCTCGGCGCTGATCTTCGCGGAGATCCTGCATGAAGCCGGCGTGCCCAAGGGCGTGTTCAACCTCGTCAACGGCCTCGGCCCCGAGGTCGGAGCCGCCATGAGCGAGCACCCTGATATCGACATGATCTCCTTCACCGGCTCGACCCGGGCCGGCATCGACGTCGCCAAGCGCGCCGCGCCCACCGTCAAGCGCGTCAGCCAGGAGCTCGGCGGCAAGTCGCCGAACGTCATCCTCGAAGGCGCCGACCTCACGAAGGCGGTGACCGGCGGCGTGATGCACATGTTCAACAACTCGGGCCAGTCCTGCAACGCGCCTTCGCGCATGATCGTGCCGCTCTCGAAGATGAAGGAGGTCGCCGCGATCGCCAAGGCCGTCGCCGACAAGACCAAGGCCGGCGATCCGCGCGCCGAAGGCACCACCATCGGCCCGGTGGTCAATCGCGGCCAGTGGGACAAGATCCAGGGCCTAATCAAGAAGGGCATCGACGAGGGCGCCACGCTCGTCGCCGGCGGCCCGGGCCTGCCCGAAGGCGTCAACAAGGGCTTCTATGTCCGTCCCACCATCTTCGCCGACGTCACCCCTGACATGACGATCGCGCGCGAGGAGATCTTCGGGCCGGTGCTGACCATCATCGGCGCCAAGGACGAAGCCGACGCTGTGCGCATCGCCAACGATACGCCCTATGGCCTCGCCGGCTACGTCACGGGCCCGACGGTCGAGGACGCCAAGCGCGTCGGCCGCCAGATCCGCGCCGGCAACGTCAACCTGCAAGGCGTGCCCAACGACCGCACCGCGCCGTTCGGCGGCTACAAGCAGTCCGGCAACGGCCGCGAGTGGGGCAAGTTCGGCCTCGAGGACTTCCTCGAAGTGAAGGCGGTCGCCGGCTTCAACGCGGCGTAAGTCTTAATCTTCTGAACAAGCACGACGCCGGAGCGGGTAACTGCTCCGGCGCTTTTGTTTGTAGGCCGCATGGAGCGAAGCGTAATGCGGGAGCGGTCCCCGGATTGCGCTCCGCTCCATCCGGGCTACAAGAGCAACGCGCCTATCCCCCCACCGCGCCCTGCGTGTTCACATACAGCGCATAGATCGACTGGCTCGCGGCCATGAACAGGCGGTTGCGCTTGACGCCGCCGAAGCAGACGTTGGCGCAACGCTCGGGCAGCGCGATACGGCCGATCATGACGCCGTCGGGTGCGAACACCACGACGCCGTCGAGCTCGGGATCGCCCATGCCCCAGCCGCACCAGAGATTGCCGTCGACGTCGCAGCGCATGCCGTCGGGCGTGCCCGGCCCGGCATCGATATGGACGCGCTTGTTCGCGATCGTGGTGCCCTCGGGCGAGACGTCATAGGCGAGGATCTTGCGGTTCGGAACGCCGCGCGATTCCACGACATAGAGGATCTTCTCGTCCGGCGAGAAGCACAGCCCGTTCGGCCCGAGCACGCCCTCGGCGACGATGGTCGCCTTGCCCGTCTCAGGATCGAGTCGATAGACGTTCGGATCGATCTCGGACTCGGCCTTGTAGCCCTCGTAGTTGCCGAGCAGCCCGAAGGTCGGATCGGTGAACCAGATCGAGCCGTCCGATTTAACAACGACATCGTTCGGCGAGTTCAACCGCTTGCCGTTGAATTGATCCATCAGCACGGTGATGCTGCCGTCATACTCGGTGCGCACCACGCGCCGGCCGCCGTGCTCGCAGGTGATCAGCCGGCCCTGCCGGTCACGCGTATTGCCATTGGCAAAATTCGAGGGCTTGCGGAACACGCTGACGGCCCCCGTCTCTTCCTCCCATTTGAGGATGCGCTGGTTCGGGATGTCGCTGCAGAGCAGATAGCGCCCGTCGCCGAACCAGACCGGCCCCTCGGCCCAGCGCAGGCCGGTCGCCAGCCGCTCCACCGCCGACAGTTTCAGCCAGTATTTTTCGAAGCGGGGATCGAATGCCCTAATCGCGGGATCGGGGTAATACGTCGCCGGCCGCCAGCCTGGCCGCTCCTGGGTGTGGGACGATGCCTCATTCATGCCGGTTCTCTCGTTTCGTTCCCTCTGGACAATCCTGCTATCATTAGAGACACGTGGCCGCAAATCGGTCACCAGAGGTGAGGAAAGACATGCCGCGTATTTTGATGACGGGAGCTTCGGGTGGAATCGGCACGAGCCTGCGGAAACTGCTGCCGCCGATCTATCCGGATCTCCTGCTCTCCGATATCAAGCCGCCGGCCGATCTCGGCGCCAACGA
Organism: Bradyrhizobium sp. CB1015; assembly: GCF_025200925.1. Lineage (GTDB taxonomy): Bacteria > Pseudomonadota > Alphaproteobacteria > Rhizobiales > Xanthobacteraceae > Bradyrhizobium. The sequence continues at coordinate 3,217,276 of NZ_CP104174.1, forward strand.
ACAGTTCAAGGCCGCGGACCTCGCCGATCTCGCGCAATGCGAGGCGATCTGCGAGGGCGTCGACGGCATCCTGCATTTCGGCGGCTATTCGGTCGAAGGCACCTGGGATCAGATCCTCCAGGCCAACATCATCGGCGGCTACAATCTGTTCGAGGCGGCGTACCGCAAGGGCGTCAAACGCGTGGTGTTCGCCTCGTCGAACCACGCGGTCGGCTTCTATCCGCGCCATCACAAGATCGGCACCGACGTCACCCCGCGCCCGGACGGCCGCTACGGCGTCAGCAAGGTGTTCGGCGAGGCCGTCGGCGCGCTCTACGCCGACAAGCATGGCCTCAAGGTGACATGCCTGCGCATCGGCAATTTCGGCGACATGCCGCTGGACAAGCGCCGGCTCTCGATCTGGCTCAAGCCGGACGATCTCGTGCAGCTCTGCCGCATCGGGCTCGAGCATCCCGATATCCATTTCGAGATCTTCTACGGCGCCTCCTTCAACGAGCGCGCCTGGTGGGACAACCACCGCGCCTACGAATTCGGCTATCGCCCAACGGGCCGCGCCGAAGATTTCCGCGAGCATGCCATGGCCGAGCAGGCCAAGTTGAAGCCGGATCCGGTCGGCGATTATTTCCAGGGCGGCACGTTCTGCAGCATGGAGTTCGACGCCGACCCGAGCCGGATCATCGATTGGAACAAGCGGTAGGGAGCGCGCGACATGGCCGAGCCCCGTTCTTACGAGGCGGCGACGAGCTTTGCTCGCGCTGAGAGGGTTGGGGTGAGGGGCGTCTCCGCGAGGACGGTGACAGTCGGGACGCAGTACTCACTACCGTCATTGCGAGCCAACGGGTCCGCGCGAAGCGCGGCCGATGACAGGCTCCGCGAAGCAAACCAGCGTCTTTCCGCGGAGGGATACTGGATTGCTGCGCTGCGCTCGCAATGACGTGTTGAAAGAATGATGCCCGTCAGCAAGCATGTGACTCGCGGGAGACCGCCATTGATCTAGATCAACCCCACTGCGGACGTCATCCGGCTCTCGTTTCGTGCGATCGGAATCGAAAGCCACGACAATGAAATTCAAATTGTCAGTCCTCGCAATGCTTGCGACGATCGTGCCAGGACCGTCGCAAGCCGCACCCCTCAGCGACGCCGAAGCGACGTTCCTCGATCAACTCGTCACCGCATCCGTGGTGCTGGAGCAACGATGCGACGGTTATGAGGTCGATGGCAGCGGCGGCGTTCAACTCGGCGCCCGGCTGCTCGGGAGCCCTGAGGCGGCGATGGCGATGATCGATGCCTATGGCGCGGCCATCAAGGCCTATGATGGCGAGGCCTACGATCCCGGCAAATTCCGGTCCGAAGTGTTCGAGGCGGCTGGCAAGACGTTCAAGCGGGTCCGGGCAGACCTGATCAGGAACCCGAAACGAGCCTGCGCCGACTATGGAGAGGCCGGCGCGGATCGCGGGCTGCTGAGACGATACTGAGTGGCCGCAGGGGCAAGCTCTCAAATGCGATAGCCTTGCCGCAAGCGGGGAGAGGCGAAGGCCGGCCTTATTGACATCCGAGGGGCGGGCTGTACCACAATGGTAAGCTAGAAGGAGCGGCATGATGACGAGTGGCTTGCGCAAGGGTCTGACGAGCTATGGCGATGCCGGCTTCTCGCTGTTCCTGCGCAAGGCGTTCATCAAGGCCATGGGCTATTCCGACGACGCGCTCGAGCGCCCGATCGTCGGCATCACCAACACCTATAGCGACTACAATCCCTGCCACGGCAACGTCCCTGAGATCATCGAGGCCGCCAAGCGCGGCGTGATGCTGTCGGGAGCGATGCCGTTCGTGTTCCCGACCATCTCGATTGCCGAGAGCTTTGCGCATCCGACCTCGATGTACCTGCGCAATCTGATGGCGATGGACACCGAGGAGATGATCCGCGCCCAGCCGATGGATGCGGTGATCGTCATCGGCGGCTGCGACAAGACGCTGCCGGCGCAGGTGATGGCTGCGATCAGCGCCGATCTGCCGACCGTGGTCATTCCTGTCGGCCCCATGGTGGTCGGCCATCACAAGGGCGAGGTGCTGGGGGCCTGCACCGACTGCCGCCGTCTCTGGGCGAAATATCGCGCCGGCGACATGGACGATGCCGAGATCGAGGCGGTGAATGGCCGCCTCGCACCGTCGGTCGGCACCTGCATGGTGATGGGCACGGCCTCGACCATGGCCTGCATGATCGAGGCGATGGGCCTGTCGCTGCCGATGAGCGCGACGATTCCCGCGCCGCATGCCGAGCGCTTCCGTCTCGCCGAGGCCAGCGGCAAGGTCGCCGCCGAGATGGCCAAGGCCAAGGGACCGAAGCCGAGCGAAGTGTTGACGCCGGCCTCGTTCAAGAACGCGCAAGTCGTGCTGCAGGCGATCGGTGGCTCGACCAACGGCCTGATCCATCTCACCGCGATGGCGCATCGCTCGCCGCACCGGCTCGATCTCGCAGCGTTCGACCAGATCGGCCGCGAGGTGCCGGTGCTGGTCGACCTCAAGCCGTCCGGCGAGCACTATATGGAGCACTTCCACCACGCCGGTGGCGTGCCGAAGCTGTTGGCGCAGCTCGGCGATCTCATCGATCTCGATGCCAGGACGATCAGCGGCCAGACGTTGCGCGAGATCGCGGCGAATGCCGAGGACGTGCCGGGCCAGGATGCCATCCGCCCGCGTAACAATCCGATCAAGAAAGAGGGCGGCCTCGCCATCCTGCACGGCAATCTCGCCCCGCGCGGTGCGGTCATCAAGCAATCGGCCGCCAGCCCGAAGCTGTTGCAGCACACCGGGCGCGCCGTGGTGTTCGAATCCGTCGAGGACATGACCTTGCGGGTCGATGATCCCGATCTCGACGTCACCGCCGACGACGTGCTGGTGCTGCGCAACGCCGGCCCGAAGGGCGCACCCGGCATGCCCGAGGCCGGCTATCTGCCAATCCCCAAGAAGCTCGCGCGCGGCGGCACCAAGGACATGGTGCGCATCTCGGATGCGCGCATGAGCGGCACGGCGTTCGGCACAATCGTGCTGCACATCACCCCGGAATCCGCCGTCGGCGGACCGCTGGCGCTGGTTCAGAACGGGGACATGATCCGTCTCGACGTGGCCAAGCGCAGCATCGAGCTGCTGGTTGACGCCGCCGAGCTGGAGCGGCGCCATGCTGCGTTGAAGCCGGTTGCCGCGCCGGAGGAAGCACGGCGCGGCTACGCCTGGCTGTTCAACGAGACCATCCTGCAGGCCGACGAGGGCTGCGATTTCGACTTCATGCAGAGGACGGGCCCCGCGAAGGGCTGAGCCACCGACTGTCCACCGATCGTGTGGCCGCTACTTCCCCTTGCTCGTGAACTTCTTCACCGCGGTGCGGAACGCCTCCGTATTCATCGCCATGATGATCTTGTGCTCCTCGGCATCGAGCTGCTGCTTCACCGGCGTGGTCGCAGCCTGATAGACCAGCTGCTTGGTGCCGGCAATCGAAGCCGGCGGGTTCTGCGCGAGACGCTCGGCGAGCTGCCGCGTAGCCGCCTTCAGCTCGGTTGCGGGAACGGTCTTGGCGACCAGGCCCCATTCATAGGCCTGCTGCGCGGTAAAATTGTCCTCGGCGAGAAAGATCTGCAGCGCGCGGCGGGAGCCGACCGTGCCGACGATGCCGACCGTCGAGCCGCCGTCGGGCGACACGCCGATCTTGGCATAGGCCGGCGTGAACTTGGCATCGTCGGCGGCGATGCAGAGATCGGTGACGAAGGCGAGGCCCATGCCGGCGCCGGCCGCCGAGCCGTGCACGCTCGACAGCGAGATCTTCGGCATGCGCCTGACGACCTCGATGAAGGCGTGATAGTGCTTCAGGAGCTCGCCGACGACGGGCGTCACCGTGCCGGCTTCGGCGGCGGCTCCGATCGTCTGCAGATCGCCGCCGGCGCAGAAGGCGCGGCCTTCGCCCTCGAGCACGACGACGCGGATGTCGTCCGCGCCTTCGACGTAGGCCGCGAGCTGCTCGAGCTTCTGCGCAATCGCAAGGTTGATCGCGTTGAACGCGGCAGGGCGGTTCAGCGTGATGGTCGCGATCGGGCCATCGATCCGCAGCAGGGCGGGATCGTCGGGCTTTGAGACGGGAGCGGTCATCTTAAAATTCTCCGGCAGGAGGTCGAGGCTCGAACTAAATCGCAGAAGGGCAGGGGTGACAATCCCCGGCCGCCGCTCTTGCGCCGGGCGGAACGATAGGCTCAAATAGGCCCGCTTTCGCCATGGGACGGACACGAGCGCCGGCTCCTCGCAAGGCCAGCAACCAAAATCAGCGAGAGAGGAGGCGACATGGGTCACGCTCGTGTCTTCCGGAAATGGGCTGTCCGATGACGGGCCCGGTGATCATCGTCGGTGCCGGCCATGGCGGCTACCAGGTCGCAGCATCGCTGCGCCAGGCCGGCTTTTCCGAGCGCATCAGCCTGATCAACGACGAGGCGCATTTGCCCTATCAGCGGCCGCCGCTGTCCAAGGCCTACATCAAGGGCTCCGCGGGTCCGGAGAGCCTGATGTTCCGGCCCGAGAAGTTTTACCAGGACCAGACCATCGAGCTAATCGCCGGCCGCGCCGCCTCCATCGACCGCGCCGGGCGCAAGGTGCATCTCGCCTCGGGCGCGACACTGGATTACGGCCACCTCGTGCTCGCGACCGGCGCGCGCAACCGCCTGCTTGATCTGCCCAATGCCAATCTGCCCGACGTGAAATACTTGCGCATCCTCGACGACAGCGAGGCGCTGCGCGCGATCATGCCGTCGAAGACACGCGCCGTGATCATCGGCGCCGGCTTCATCGGCCTCGAATTCGCTGCGACCGCCCGCATCAAGGGCCTCGAAGTCGACGTGCTCGAGCTCGCCCCGCGCGTGATGGCGCGGGCGGTGACAGCGGAGGTCTCGGAGTATTTCCAGGACCGCCATCGCGAAGCCGGCATCCGCATCCATCTCGGCGTGCAGGCGACCTCGATCGAAGCCGAGGGCGGCAAGGTCACCGGCGTGTCCTTGAGCGACGGGCGGCATCTGCCGGCTGACCTCGTCGTGGTCGGCGTCGGCGTGCTGCCGAACATCGAGCTCGCGGCCGAGGCGGGGTTGCCGGTCGCCGCTGGCATCATCGTCGATGAATATCTGTCGACGGCTGATCCCAACATCTCCGCGATCGGCGATTGCGCGCTGTTCGCGAGCCCACGCTTCGGCGGCTCGCTGCGGCTGGAATCGGTGCAGAACGCCACCGATCACGCCCGCTGCCTCGCAGCAAAGCTGACCGGCGACAAGAAACCGTACGACAGCCATCCCTGGTTCTGGAGCGACCAGGGCGAGGACAAGCTCCAGATCGCGGGGCTGACGACCGGCTACGACCGCGTCGTGCTGCGCGGGGATCCCGCCAAGAAGGCGTTCTCGGCGTTCTGCTATCGCGGCGACAAGCTGCTCGGCATCGAATCCATCAACCGCGCCGGCGACCACATGTTCGGCCGGAGATTGCAGGCCATGGACCGTTCCATCACGCCGGAGCAGGCCGCCGACGAAAGCTTCGACCTGAAGAGCGCCCTGGCGTAGTCTTTCTTCTCCCTCTCCCCGTTCTTACGGGGAGAGGGCTGGGGTGAGGGGCTTTCTCCGCACACACAGTGACAGTTGGACTCGCGGAGACTCCCCTCACCGGAATTTGCTCTCGCAAATTCCGACCTCTCCCCGCAGGCGGGGAGAGGCGAAGAGGCCCCTACAGCACCTCCGCCACTTCCGCCGCCGTCGGCATCGATGGCCCGGCGCCCATGCGCTGCACGCTGATTGAGGCGGCGGCGTTGGCGAAGGCGAGGGCGTCGCGCAAGGCTGCGCCGTCAGCCAGTTGCGCGGCGAGCGCGCCGACAAAGCAGTCGCCGGCGCCTGTGGTATCGACCGCCTTCACCACACGGCCGGCCACCGAAATCTCCTCGCACCCGTCGAGCGCGAGCACGCCGCGGTTGCCGAGCGTGACGCAGATGGTCTGGTCCTCGCGCGCCTGAAGTTTTCGCGCGACGTCGGTGATGCGGGCGGCCGCGTCGCTCTCGGAGAGCTCTACGCCTGCGAGGAAGCCGAGCTCGGTCTCGTTCAGCACGAGGATGTCGACCAGCGCCAGCAACTCGCCCGGCATCTTCTGCGCCGGCGCCGGGTTCAGCATGGTCACCGCCCCCGCCGCGCGGGCGCGGCGGAAGAACGCGGCGATCGCCGGCAGCGGAATCTCGAACTGGCTGACGGCGACGTCGCCCGCCAGCATCGGCACGACGCTGACGTCGTCTGCGCCGACCAGCGCGTTCGCCCCGGGAACGACGACGATGGTATTGTCGGCCTCGGCCACCGTGATGATGGCCGTCCCGGTGTGCGCCTCGGCCGTCTCCACGACGTAGCCGAGATCGATGCCCTGCTCGCTGAGAAAGCCCTTCAGCTCAGCGCCGAATGAATCCTTCCCCAGTCGTCCGATCAGCGTGGTCCGCGCCCCTAACCGCGACGCCGCCACCGCCTGGTTCGCGCCCTTGCCGCCCGGGAAATACAGCACCTGGCGGCCGGCGACGGTCTCGCCGATTCGTGGATGGCGATCGGCCGTCGCCACCACATCCATGTTGATGCTGCCGGCGACGAAGACACGTCCCATAGCAGACCTCGGCGAACGCTAGACCCTGACCTCGAACTCGTGCCTGACCTTCGCGATATCGACCAGCGTCGGCAAGCCGGCCTCGTTGCCGAGGCGCTGGATCTTGAAGGTCGAGGCGGCGCGAGCGAAGTCAAAATGCTCGCGCCAGCTTTTGCCGGGATGGGCGAGGTAGGAATAGACATAGGCGCCGTGGAAGACGTCGCCGGCGCCGTTGGTGTCGATCACGCGCTCGCGCGGGATCGGCATCGCCGGCATCACCTGCACCGTCCCGGTTTCGTCGTACCAGAACAGGCCCTTCTCGCCCATGGTGACGCCGCCGATCTTGCAGCCGCGGCTCTTGAGATAGTCGAGCATCCTCTCCGGCGTCAGGTCCATCTGCTCGCACAGGCGCTCGGCGACTATGGCGACGTCGATGAATTCGAGCAGCTCATGGGTGTTGGTGCGCAGGCCGCCGCCGTCGAGCGAGGTCAGGATGCCGGCCTCGCGGCACACCTTGGCATAGTGGATCGCCGCATCCGGCTGATGGCCGTCGACATGTAGCGCGCGGCAGCCGCCGAGATTGAGCATCGGAAAGGGGTGGATGTGGTCGTCGTCGCGGCAGCGGACGATGGCGCGCTTGCCGTCCTTGGGCATGATGAAGGAGAGCGAGGACTGGTTGACCTTGCGCCCATGCAGCGAGATGCCGTACTTCGCGCACATGTCCTGGAACATGCGCCCGAGCCAGTCATTGGCTGCGGTCGCGATCAGGTCCGGCACGATGCCGAGCTTGGCGCAGCAGAATGCCGCCGTCACCGCATTGCCGCCGAAGGAGACCGCGTAGTCACGCGCCACGTGCTTCTCGTCGCCGGTCGGCATGTGGTCGGTGATGAAGACGACGTCGATATAGGTCTGTCCGATGAAGAGAGCCTGCATTGCTTGTCCGTGATGCGCTTGTGGTCCCGGCCGGCGGGATTACTCTAGCACCGGTTCCGCTCCGGAGGGACGCTGAAATTATTCGCAAAACTGCCGCCCGAAGCGCTTGAGGTCAGCATGGTGCCGGAATACGACCATGTCGGGCCAATGCCAAGCCCGGACAAACGCCGTCTTCCGGTCCGTGGGTTCCAGGTCCATCAAAAGGGTGCAGAATGATCACCGGCCTCGATCACATCGTCGTTCTGGTGGGCGATATCGGTGCGGCCAAGGCGGCCTATCAGACGCTGCTCGCCCGCGCGCCGGCCTGGCAGAACTCGGGCGAGGGCGCCGACCGGGTGCTGTTCACCTTCGACAACATGACCATCGAGCTGATGGCCCCTCACGGCTTCAGCGTCACCGCCGACCGCATGCGCGCACTGCTCGGCGACCAGGAGGGCATGCTCGCCAGCCTGTGCTTTCGTGTCGCCGACATCGGCAAGATGCACCGGCGGCTGGAGCGGGTGGCCCTGAGGCCGGATCCGGTCGCCGAGGTCGAGAGCAGCGACGCCGGCACCGGCGCCGTGCTGCACTGGAAGCGCACGCGGGCCGCCACCGAGCTGACGCGCGGCGTGCGCATGTTCTTCCTGGAGCTGGCCGACGAGCGTCCGAAGTCGGCCGCGACCGACATCGCGCCGATCGAGGGGCTCGACCACGTCGTCGTCACCACGGAGGATTCCGAGCGCGCCGCCGCGCTCTACGGCGCCCGGCTCGGCCTCGATCTCGCGCTCGACCGCTCGCACCAGGACTGGGGCCAGCTGATGTTCTTCCGCTGCGGCGATCTCATCGTCGAGGTGGTGCGCCGCCCGGTCGCGGGCGGCGATGCCGCGCATGACCGGCTCTGGGGCCTGAGCTGGCGCGTCGCCGACATCGACGCCACCCGCGCCCGCCTGATCGCTGCCGGACTCGACGTCTCCGAGGTGCGCACCGGCCGCAAGCCGGGCACGCGCATCATGACGGTGCGGAGCGGCACCTGCGGGATCCAGACCGTGCTGCTGGAGCGCTCGCCGAAGCCGGTGGAGTGAGCGGAGCGTACGGTATCGTGTCCCGGACGCGCTGCAACGCTCTTGCGTTGCTGCGCAGAGCCGGGACCTAGAAGGCGGTGACCTCTCACTTGGAGACACGGGCCCCGGCTCTGCAGCGCACCGCTGAAGAGGCGCTGCGCTGCGTCCGGGGCACGAGATCGTTCTCAAAGGCCCGCGCGCGTGTTACACGCCATATCTGGATCACCCAGCGAGCATCCGGTTTGGCGAAGGCAAAGCGAACTCTGAAATGGCAGCGCGACCCCGAGGGGATGCGGCTGCGCATTCTCGAAGCCGCCAAGCAGGAGTTTTCCGCCCATGGTCTTGCCGGCGCGCGCGTCGACCGCATCGCGGCCAAGGCCGGCGCCAACAAGCGCATGCTCTACTACCACGTCGGCAACAAGGACGAGCTCTACCTCGCCGTGCTCGAAGGCGCCTATGACAAGATCCGCAGCGAGGAGCGGGGGCTCGACCTCGAGCATCTCGATCCGCCCGAGGCGATCCGCCGCCTGATCGAGTTCACGTGGAACTACTTCCTGCGCAACCCCGAATTCCTGTCGCTGCTGCAGACCGAGAACCTGGCGCGCGCCAAGCACCTGAAGAAGTCGACCAAGGTCAAGTCGATGCACTCGCCCTTCGTCGAGATGATCCGCGCCGTGGTGCGCCGCGGCGTCGAGAGCGGGGATTTCCAGGTCGCGGTCGACCCGGTTCAGCTCTACATCTCGATCGCAGCGCTCAGCTTCTTCTACCTCTCCAACTCGGCAACGCTCAGCGTGATCTTCGGCCGTGATCTCCTGGATAAGAAGGCCAAGGACGAGCGGCTGGCGCACATGAGCGGCCTCGTTCTGGCGGCATTGACGGGCAAGTCCGCCGCGCTGTTCGAGGTCGGCCAGATGCCGAAGTCGCACGCCGCGGTCGTGCAAGCGGTGTAGTTTTCGAAGCTTTCCGTATCCGTCATGGCCGGGCTTGTCCCGGCCATCCACGTGCATCCGCGCGTAGGAGAGACGTGGATGCCCGGGACAAGCCCGGGCATGACGGGGAACTGCCGCCGCAAAACGTCACAGGGAAAGCTCTGGACAGTATTTATCCAACGGGTTAATTTCTCGCCATAACGAAGAAGACTGCCGGGAGTGAAAATTGGCAGAGCCCAAGCCGCAAAACGCTGTTTCCAAGCTGCTGAACGCAGCCTGGGTTCGGCCGTTCTTGTTCCTGGTCTTCATCATCGTCGCCTGGGATCTCGCGATCCGGATCTTCAAGATTCCCGCCTACCAGATCCCGGCGCCGCTCGATGTCGTCGTCGTGCTGCGCACCGAATGGCCGGAGCTGCTGCGACAGTCCTGGCCGACCACCTATGCGACCGTCTGCGGCTTCCTGCTGTCGGCGCTGTTCGGCATTCCCGTCGCGATGCTGATTGCGGGCTCGAAGACGGTAGAGAGCTACGTCTATCCGCTGCTGGTGTTCTCGCAATCCGTGCCGAAGATCGCGATCGCGCCGCTGTTCGTGGTGTGGTTCGGCTTCGGCATCATTCCGAAGGTGATTTCGGCTTTCCTGCTCGGCTTTTTCCCCGTGGTTGTCTCCGCCGTGCAGGGCTTCAAATCGGTCGACCCCGACATGGTCGATCTCGCCCGCGCCATGCAGGGCAGCCGGCTGCAGGTGTTTCGTGCGGTGAACCTGCCGCATGCGCTGCCGGCGATCTTCTCCGGCCTCAAAGTCTCGGTGACGCTCGCCGTCGTCGGCGCGGTGGTCGGCGAATTCGTCGGCTCCAATTCCGGCATCGGCTACGTGATGCAGCGCTCGATCGGCACCTTCGACCTGCCGACGATGTTTGCGGCGCTGGTGATCCTGGCGCTGCTCGGCGTGATCCTGTTCTGGATCGTCGACCGGATCGAGAAACTGGTCATCCCCTGGCATGTCAGCCAGCGTGAAGACGTGATCTTTGCATCCTGACCAAAGCAACGAGCGGCCACCAAAAGGCCGACGCAACAAACGGCAAGGGAGAGAAGCGATGAGGAAGTGGATTGGGGCTGCATCCGTGGCACTGCTGGCGTTCGCAGCCATGCCGGCGCAGGCAGCCGACAAGGTCGTGCTGATGCTGAACTGGTACGTCTATGGCGAGCACGCGCCGTTCTATTACGGCAAGGCCAAGGGCATTTATGCCGCTGAGGGCATCGAGCTCGAGATCCAGGAAGGCCGCGGCTCGGCTGCGACCACGCAAGCGGTTGCCGCCAAGACCGCGGACTTCGGCTATGTCGACGTTCCCACCATGATGCGCGCTGCGATCAAGGGCGCGCCCGTGGTTGCGACCGGGGTGCTGCTGCAGACCTCACCGATGTCCGCCATGGGCTTCGCCGAGAAGAACATCAGGAAGCCCGAGGACATCAAGGGCAAGACCGTCGCGATCACGCCGGCGGACTCAATGACCCAGATCTGGCCGCTGTTCCTGAAGAAGACCGGCTTGAAGGAAAGCGACTTCAAGACCGTCGCCGGCGACGGCCAGACCAAACTCAACGCTGTCATCAACGGCCAGGCCGATCTCCTGCTCGGCTACGTCATGGACCAGTCGATGAAGATCAAGGACGCGACGGGCAAGGAGGTCTACCCAATCAAGTTCGCCGACTACGGCATCAACATGGTCTCCTCGGGCATCATCGCCAACGCCGACTATGTGAAGGCCAATGCCGATCTCGTCCGCCGCTTCATGTCCGCGACCACGAAAGCGGTCGAGGCCGCCGAGAAGGAGCCAAAAGCAGCGGCGCAGTCGATCCTCGATGCCAATCCCAAGGGCGGCAAGATCGACACGCTGACGCAGGGCTTTGAGCTGACCATTCCGCTGTATCGGACCGCGGAGACCAAGGGCAAGCGGCCGTTCCAGGTCACCGACCAGAACATGACGGATACGGTCAACCTGATGGTCGAATATGGCGGCCTCGACGCCAAGGCCAAGGAGAACCCGAAGGCGTTCTACACCAACGATTACCTGCCGAAGAGCGGCTCGTAAGCCGAATGCTGTCATTCCGGGGCGCCCGCAGGGCGAACCCGGAATCTCGAGATTCCGGGTCTGGTCCTTCGGACCATCCCGGAATGACGGCTCAAATCGACGAGTGACTTGATCGAATGAACCCAGCAACAAAGATCGCTGACGTGCAGCCTGCCGGGCATCTGCGCCTGGTGTCAGGCCGGGCCGGCGATGCGTCGGGCATCAAGCTGTCGGGCGTGTCGAAGACCTATCGGACACGCGACGGCGACGTGCCGTCGCTGCGGCCGCTCGACTTCCACATCAATGACGGCGAGTTCTTCGTCGTGGTCGGCCCATCCGGCTGCGGCAAGTCCACGCTGCTCAAGCTGATCTCGGGCCTGCTGGCCCCGACCACGGGCGAGATCCTGGTCGAGGGCGAGAAGGTGACGACGCCGCACGGCAATGTCGGCATCGTGTTCCAGAACGCGCTGCTCCTGCCCTGGCGCAACATCCTCTCCAACGTGATGCTGCCGATCGACATGAAGCGGCTGCCGCGGCAGGAATATCTCGACCGCGCCAAGTCGCTGCTGAAGCTGGTCGGCCTCGAAGGCTTCGAGAAGAAGCTGCCCTGGCAGCTCTCCGGCGGCATGCAGCAGCGCGCCTCGATCTGCCGCGCGCTGGTGCACGATCCCAGGATCATGCTGATGGACGAGCCGTTCGGCGCGCTCGATGCGCTGACGCGCGAGCGCATGAATGTCGAATTGATGCGGATCCAGCGCGAGACGAAGAAGACGGTTCTGCTGATCACGCATTCGATTCCGGAAGCCGTGTTCCTCGCCGATCGCGTGCTGGTCATGACCGAGCGTCCCGGCGCGATCGCCGCAATCTACGACGTGCCGCTGCCGCGCCCGCGTTCGCTCGACGCGATGGCCGACCCGGTGTTCACGGAGCTCGTGCAGCGCATCCGCAAGCACTTCTTCTCGCAAGGTGCGTTGGATTGATGAGATTCGTGATCTCAACTGCGCGAAAGGTGCGCTCCCTCCCCCGCCTGCGGGGGAGGGCTGAGGAGAGGGTGTTTCCGCATTGGGACAATCTCCAAGAGGATAGAACCCTCACCCGGCACTTCGTGCCGACCTCTCCCGCAAGCGGGAGAGGCGCGTCGCCCGTGGCGGCACCGCTCGCTCCAAGTTCACCTCGTTTTGTTGTTAGCCCATGTCCCCCCGCCTGAAGCTCCGAGACATCGCCTTCTTCGAACGCCCCGTGCAGTTCGCGCGGCCGTTCCGCTTCGGCACGATCACGATCAACGCGACGCCGCAGCTGTTGGTGCGGGCCGAGATCGAGGTTGAGGGCAGGGGCGTTGCGGTCGGTGCCGGCGCCGAGCTGCTGGTGCCAAAGTGGTTCGACAAGCGCCCGGAGCTGTCGCCGGCGCAGACGGTCGATGGTCTGCGACTTTCGCTTCAGATCGCACGTGGGCTCTATCTGGCACGGACCGGCTTCCAGACGGCGTTCGATCTGCATGCCTCGTGCATCGGTGCCCAGATCGCGGCTTGCGCGAAGGAGAATATTCCGCCGCTCACTGCGGCTTACGGCCCCGCGGAGATCGACAAGGCCATTCTCGATGCGCTGCTCCGCGCCGTCGAGACCAGTTTCTTCGACGGAATGGCCGCTAACATCGCCGGCATCGATGCGCGGCTTTCTCCTGACCTGAGCGAGAGGGACATCAGGACGTTTCTCGCCGGCCGGGTGCCGCTCGAGCGTGTTGCGATCAGGCATACCGTCGGCCTTGACGATACCATAGAGGGCCAGGGCGGCGTTGCCGATCCGCGCGAGAATACCGGCGCGCGCTACTTCAAGCTCAAGCTGTCCGGCGATCCGGCTGCCGATGCGGCGCGGCTCGCGCGGATCGGCAAGGAGCTCAATACGCTCGGACGCGACTACAAGGTGACGCTCGATGCCAACGAGCAATACGCCGATCTTGCCGCGTTGCAGGCCCTGATCGAGCGGCTGGATCATGACGCCGCGCTGCGCCCGATCGCCACGCGCCTGCTCTATGTCGAACAGCCGATGCCGCGCGACATCACGCGGCAATCGCCGCTCGGCTCGCTCGCCGCGCGCGGCTTCATCATCGACGAGGCCGACGATTCCTTTGATGCCTTTCCGGCAGCGCGGGCGCTCGGCTATCGCGGCATCTCCTCGAAATCCTGCAAGGGCCTCTACAAGTCCATCGTCAATGCCACGCGCGCGGCGAAATGGAGTGCGGAAGGCGAGACCTTCTTCGTCACGGGCGAGGATCTGACCTGCCAGGCCGGTCTTGCCGTGCAGCAGGATCTCGCGCTCGGTGCCTTCATCGGCGTCACCCATGGCGAGCGCAACGGCCACCACTATGTCGACGGCTTCGGCGAGACGCCGGCGGCCGAAGCTGCGGCTTTCGCCGCTGCGCATCCCGATCTCTATGCCGATGCCGGGCAGAGCATCCGGCTCTCCATTCACGACGGCGATCTCCTCACGGGATCGCTTCACGCAACGGGCTTTGCCACCGCGGTCCATCCGGACTGGTCGGCGCTCCGCCCGCTCGAACAGCCAAATTCAATTCAGGAGCAATTGGCATGACCACGCAACGCCTCGGCCTCATCATGAACGGCGTCACCGGCCGCATGGGGCTCAATCAGCATCTGATCCGTTCGATCGCCGCGATCCGCGACCAGGGCGGCGTCCGCCTGAAGAACGGTGACCGGGTCATGCCCGATCCGATCCTGGTCGGCCGCAGCGCCGACAAGGTCGAGGCGCTGGCGAAGCGCTACAACATCACGCGCTGGACCACCGATCTCGATGCCGCGCTCGCCGACAAGAACGACACCATGTTCTTCGATGCCGCGACCACACAGGCGCGCCCTGGTCTTCTGACCCAGGCCATCAATGCCGGCAAGCACGTCTATTGCGAGAAGCCGATCGCGACCAATTTCGAGGAAGCCGTCGAGGTCGTGAAGCTCGCCAATGCCAAGGGCGTCAAGCACGGCACGGTGCAGGACAAGCTGTTCCTGCCGGGGTTGAAGAAGATCGCCTTCCTGCGCGATTCCGGCTTCTTCGGCCGCATCCTCTCGGTGCGCGGCGAGTTCGGCTATTGGGTGTTCGAAGGCGGTTGGCAGGAAGCGCAGCGGCCGTCCTGGAACTATCGCAGCGAGGACGGCGGCGGCATCATTCTCGACATGGTCTGCCATTGGCGCTACGTGCTCGACAACCTCTTCGGCAACGTCCAGAGCGTGAGCTGCATCGGCAACACCGACATTCCCGAACGTTTCGACGAGCAGGGCAAGAAGTACAAGGCGACCGCGGACGATTCCGCCTACGCCACCTTCCAGCTCGAGGGCGGCATCATCGCCCACATCAACATGTCCTGGGTGACGCGCGTTTATCGCGACGACCTCGTCACCTTCCAGGTCGACGGCACGCTCGGCTCGGCGGTCGCGGGCCTCTCAGACTGCATGATCCAGGCGCGGCAGGCGACCCCGCGGCCGGTTTGGAATCCCGATGAGAAGCGGCTGCACGACTTCTACGGCGACTGGCAGAAGCTGCCCGACAACGTCACCTACGACAACGGCTTCAAAGAGCAGTGGGAGATGTTCATCCGCCACGTCTACGAGGACGCTCCTTACAAGTTCACGCTGCTCGAAGGCGCCAAGGGCGTGCAGCTCGCCGAATGCGCGCTGAAGAGCTGGAAGGAGCGGCGCTGGATCGACGTCGCCCCGATCAAGGTCTGAGGAGGGACGCATGAACAAGCCCGTCCAACCCATGTCCTCCCTATCGTTGAAGCTGCCGAAGGCCGATCGCTCGATCGAGACTTACCGTCTCTCGGCCTCGCGTACGTTCCCCGCCAAGCTCGAAGGGCCGCTGAACCGCATCGCCTTCTCGGCCGTTCATACCGTGGCCGATCCCTTCGCCGACAACGATCCCTGGCTGTCGGTCGCGGTCGACTGGGACAAGACCATCGCCTTCCGCGAGCACGTCTGGGACCTCGGTCTCGGCGTTGCCGAGGCCATGGACACCGCGCAGCGCGGCATGGGGTTGGACTGGCCGACCTCGCTGGAGCTGATCACGCGCTCGGTCGCCGCCGCCAAGCGCCGCAACGCGCTGGTGTTCTCCGGTGCGGGCACCGATCATCTCGCAGTGGAGAACGCCAGGAGCCTCGACGACGTCATCCGCGCCTACGAAGAGCAGATCTCGGCAGTCGAGAAGGTCGGCGGCCGCATCATCCTGATGGCCTCGCGCGCCCTGGCAAAGCTCGGTCGCAACGCCGACGATTACGCCAAGGTCTATGACCGCGTGCTCTCGCAGGTCCGTGAGCCCGTCATCATCCACTGGCTCGGCGACATGTTCGATCCGGCGCTGACGGGCTATTGGGGCACCAAGGATCTCGACAAGGCGATGGACATTGCCGTCGCCATCATTAACAGCAAGGCGGCCAAGGTCGACGGCGTCAAGGTCTCGCTGCTCGACAAGCAGCGCGAGATCGACATGCGCCGGCGCCTCGACAAGCGCATCAAGATGTACACCGGCGATGATTTCAACTACGCGGAGCTGATCGCTGGCGACGAACAGGGCTTTTCACACGCGCTGCTCGGTATCTTCGATGCGATCGCGCCGGCGGCGTCCTACGCGCTGTCGCGGCTCGCCGCAGGCGACGAGGCCGGCTTCCACGACGTGCTGGGGCCGACGGTGCCGCTGTCGCGTCACATCTTCAAGGCGCCGACGCGGTTCTACAAGACCGGCGTCGTGTTCATGGCCTATCTCAACGGACACCAGGATCACTTCACCATGGTCGGGGGACAGGAGAGTGCGCGCTCGACGCTGCATCTCGCCGAGCTGTTCCGTCTGGCCGACAAGGCCGGCCTGCTCGCCAACCCTGAACTCGCGACGCAACGGATGAAGACCGTGCTGGCCTCGCATGGACTTGAATCCTGATGCGCGATTTTTCGTCCGACCATCGCTGGCTGTCGCTGAACACGGCGACCGTCCGCAAGCAGGGTGACCTCGTCGCCATCATCGACGCCTGTGCGAAACACGGCGTCCGCGCGATCGATCCCTGGCGCGACCAGGTCGCGACCGTCGGTCTCGACCGCGCCGCACGCGCGGTGCGCGAGGCCGGCCTCGATCTTTCAGGCTATTGCCGCGGCGGCATGTTCACCTCGGATGCCTCGCGCCGGGGCGAGGTGCGCGACGACAACCTCCGCTGCGTCGACGAGGCCAAGGCGCTGGGGGCGCCCTGCATCGTTCTCGTCGTCGGCGGCCTGCCGCAATATTCGCGGCCGGGCAGCGAGGCTTCGAAGGATCTTGGGGCAGCGCGCGGGCAGGTCGAGGAAGCGCTTGCCGACATGCTCGACTACGCGAGGCAAGCCAAGCTGCCGCTGGCGATCGAGCCGCTGCATCCGGCTTATGCCGCCGACCGCGCCTGCGTGAACACGACAAAGCAGGCGCTCGATATCTGCGACCGGCTCGACCCCGGCCGCACCGGCATGCTCGGCGTTGCGCTCGACGTCTATCACATTTGGTGGGATCCGGAGCTGATGGGCCAGATCGCGCGCGCCGGCCGGGATCGCCTGCTCGCGTTCCACGTCTGCGACTGGCTGGTGCCGACCAAGGACATTCTCAACGACCGCGGCATGATGGGCGACGGCGTCATCGACATCAAATCGGTGCGTCGGGCCGTCGAAGCGCAGGGTTATGCCGGTTACTCGGAAATCGAGATTTTTTCGAATGATTGGTGGGACAAGCCGATGGATGAGGTGCTTCGCACCTGCATCGCGCGTCACCGGACGGTGGTTTAGAACACGATGAAATTGGCTTTGGTCGGCTGTCTGTCGTCCCCCCTCCCCAACTCCTCCCCGACGGGGAGAGGTCGGATTGCGCCTGGCGATGCGAAGCATCGTCCAGTGCAATCCGGGCGAGGGGCGCGGCACTGAGCGAGACCGATCGCGTGATCCGCGATGAATGGGGGATAGAGCGCTCCCTCGATCCTCGATGCGGGAGAGCGCTCCGACAGGTCATTGGGCGCGACTGAACCGTGCAGCAGGTATGATCGTCTACGAGTGCAGCGGCCTGATGTTCTGGTTCATGTGGAAGAAGTTCGTCGGATCGTACTTGGCCTTCAAGGCGGCGAGGCGGTCGTAGTTGTCGCCGTAAGTGGCCCTAAGTCTGCTGTCGTCTCCATCCTCCATCATGAAATTCACATAGCCGCCGTCGGCCGAGTAAGGATGCACGGCCTCCCAATAGTCCTTGGTCCAGCGTGTGATTTCGCCTGCTTTTTGCGGATTGGGATCGATGCCGGCGATGACCATCGACCAGATCGCGTCGCGCGTGTTCCAGGCGGTGTCGCTCTTGCCGACGCGATGGACGGCGCCATCGATCGGATAGAGATGCATGAGCGACAGCGCGCTCGGTGCTTTGCGGGCCTGCGCGATATGGGCGTCAATTGCTTCGTCGGTCAGCTCTTTCACGAAATCGCCGCGCCAGTACCACTGCAGACCTTTCGGGAAGAACGGATCGAACATGGACTGGAGCGCCGGATAGGGCATTTCGCCCATCCAATTGAAGAGCGGCGAGGGCAGCTCACCGAGCAAACCCGCCATGACCGCCTTGCCGTCTTCTGTCGGACCATTGTAGCAGGCAATGATGGCGCAGGCACGCTTGCCCTGATGATCCGGCGGGAACGGGTCCATCGGCGGAACGGTCTTCAAGCCGACAAAGGCCCCGAGCTCCTCGGGAGCGCTGCGGAGGAAATCCCTGTACTTCTGCATCACGGTCCGGGCATTTTCGAGATCCCAGAAGATCGGACCGGCATATACCATCTTCACAGGATGAGCCTGGAACAGGAAGCTCGTGACGATGCCGAAATTGCCGCCGCCCCCGCGCAGGCCCCAATAAAGGTCGGCGTTCTCCGACTTGTTGGCGGTGACGATGCGTCCATCGGCGAGCACGACATCAGCCTCAAGAAGATTGTCGATGGTGAGGCCATGCTTGCGGGTGAGATATCCTGTGCCGCCGCCGAGCGTAAGGCCGGCGATCCCAGTGGTCGATACAATGCCGGCCGGCACGGCAAGCCCGTAGATATGAGTGGCGTGGTCGACATCGCCTTGCGAGCAGCCGGGACCGACGCGGACGGTACGAGCGCCGGGATCGACCCGCACGCCTTTCATCATCGACATGTCGATCATCAGTCCGTCTTCGACACTGCTGAGGCCCGGCCCATTGTGGCCGCCTCCGCGGATCGCGACCTGGAGATCATTGTCCCTTGCAAAATTGACCGCTGCGACGACGTCGGCGACGTCGGCGCATCGCGCGATCATCATTGGACTCTTGTCGATCATTCCGTTGTAGAGGCTGCGCACGGCGTCATAGTCGGCATCCATTCGCCTGATAACCGGGCCGCGCATATTGCCGATGAAGGTTTCGGTGGCCATGCTCTGCATGATGTCCTCCTATTCCACCCATGATCGGTCATTGGGGCGGAGGTCACTCGCAGGGCTCCTCGAGCGTTCTCCGCCCGTTATGAAAGGATAGATCAAGCGCAACGCGATAGCCATCGCAAATCGACCACGCGTATGCCTCTATTCGAAGATTCGATCTTCTCCAACGACTGGTGGGCAAGCCGCTGAACGGGGTCCTGCGCACCTGCATCGAACGGTACAGGAAGGTGGTGAACCCCCCGCTTTCGCCGGTAGACGGAATTGGTTGGACGTGCTCTCCGCTCGACCCCGGTTGCGAACGCCCCATTGCGAGCCAGAACACAGGCGAAGCCGCGATCAGGTGGGAGTACCACCAATGATGTAGTGGACTGCTTCAGCTTTCAGGCGGAATATCATCCCGATGCCGCTGCCTCGCCACAGTCTGTGCCAGATCGGATGCGGTAATCAGTGGCATCAACGATCGGCAGGCACGGCGGATGTACCCATGCCTGCTGATCTTGAATGGCCCCGACGTGCAACCGTCGGGGCCAATTGTCGTGATCGGCGTGACAAGGCCGGCGAGCTTTGCCGAAGGCACCGGCGTGCTTTATCGCCGCGAAGACCGCCAGGGACGATCCTGCAATTCAATTGCGTCGGGCCAAACCAGTTTTGCACTAAGTTCGCCGGGCCCGGCCGCGCGGTGAAAAGTCAGACGATTGCGCTGTCATCGATTTACCGTCGAATCCCGGACTATCACTCGTCAATTCGATCTGCGAAGCTGTGACAACACAAATGCGCTTGCAGACAAGCGGGCGTGAAGGGAGGTTCGCAGTGGATAGAGTGCGACGCTTGCGTGCGATGAGCTCACTGTGCCGCCAACAGGCCGCGTACAACAGCATGAACAAATGGAAGCTGCTGGCTAAAGCAGAATACTGGGATCATCTGGCTGAACTTGCATTGTCTTCTCACTTCCAACAATGCAACGCCGTTGTCTCGAATGAGGCCGAGCAGTCTCAATCGATCACAAACGCGAGTGATGCTGGGTCGACGACGATTTCCGCCGCGTGAGGTCAGAAAGGCCGTGTACTCATGAGAGGAAGATCGGCTCTGAGTGCTGATCGTCCAGAGTATGACTGCTCGTGACCCCACATCGGAGTTGACCCGTGTTCAGTTCCAATAGCGCAAGGAGAGGGTTGCCATGTCACCCGAGTGCTTGCTGTACGGCAACGTCTGAAGTTTGGAAAAGCGCGCGATCATGGTCGGGTCAGCTCCTCCATGAGCGCCTTGGCGGAACGAAGGTCCGGCGTTTCGAAGCCTTCCGTGAACCAGCTGTAAACCGAGCCAAGAAGGCACCGCGCGTCGGCCGTCCTGCCCTGGTCGCGCCAAAGCCGAGCCAAACTCATTGCGGCACGTAATTCAAAGGACTTTGCGCTCTGGCTTCGGGCGACCTTGAGTGCAGTTTGCAAATACCCCTCGACCTCGTCAGCTGGAGCACCACGAAAGCGGTGCAGTTCACCGTCCATGCATGCAAGTTCTGCCTCCCACATATGCTCGTCGCTGCGCGCGGCAAGGGCCTTTGCTTCGGCAAGGCTAGCGACGCCGTTGTCGTAGTCACCCAAGTGGAGGTAGGTGGCCGCGAGCATCCACAAGTACCGAACCTGGTACCAACTGGCCCCCAGCCTGTTCCGCTCGTTCAGACTGAGCCGCATGAGCGCCAGGCCGGCCTCCACGTTGCCCTCTTGCGCCATTGCCCAGCCCCGCAGGATGAGGCCGCTCACGCGCCAATAGTTCAAGCTGTTCTGGTCGGCGAGATGGATGATGGCGTCGGCGTGCGCATGTACGGCCGCCACGTTTCCCATTAGCTCCGCAGGGGCCGCCTCGCCATAGACCTGCACATGCGCGGTAAGGTTCGTCTGATTCAATTCCATCGCGTATTGAGATGCGGCACGGCTAGTCCGCTGAGCCTGTTCGGGGTAACCAAGAATCCAAAGCACAATCGCCAAGTAGGGTAGCGCCGAGGCCTTCGGGTCATGTACGTAGTGCACAGGCGGCGGCCGATGCTCCTCTGGCTGATAGCGACTCAAGATCGTTTCGAACTCCGAGCGTGCGGTCAGAAAATCACCGGCATGCATTGCGGTGAGCGCGGCCAGACGATGCGCAGCCAATTCCAGTGCTGTGTGCCCGGTGCGCTCGGCGGCGCGCTGCGCTTCGGCAACGAGGCTCTGCATGGCAGCAAAGTCGCCGCGCACGAAGTGGAAAATGAACTTGCCGCTAAGGGTGGAAAACAAGGCATCCGTGTCGTCGAGCTCATAGCAGAGCGCATGAGCCCTGCTGAAGGCTGTGCCAAGCTGCGGAGCCGTGTATCCGTGAATGGCAATCAGTGGACCTCCGATTGCTGTTTGCAGAGCGAGTTCCTGGCGATCGCGCTCCGGCCCTTGTGGATTGGACTTGAGTGCCTCCAGTCCCCTTGTGAGATGAGTGATCGCTTCGAGATTGGCGGAACGCGCAGCCGCGATACGGCCGGCCCGCAGCCAATAGTCCACCGCCTTTCCTGCCAGTCCACCCTCGGTGAGATGCAGAGCGATCGTCTCCGGCTCCGCCTCCGCACGGGCAGGGTAATGTTGTTCGAGAGCTGCAGCTATGCGGGCATGGATCTGCTGCCGCTTGCTCCTTAGGAGGCTCTCGTGCGCGATGTCCTGCACCAGCGCATGTTTGAAGCTGTAGCCAACATTCGGAGGTACGCCACGACGGAATATCAGTTCCGCGGCCAATAGATCATTGAGAGCATGCTGGAGCGCGTGCTCGTCGATCGCCGTTACAAGGCGCAGAAGATCGTGTCCGAATTCGCGTCCGATGCAAGCTGCAATCTGGGCAACTTCCTTTACCGGCGCCAATCGATCAAGGCGGGCCATCAAGGAGTCCTGCAGCGTCGTCGGAATCGCCAGCGGCGGCAATGGGCCGATCAACTCATAGCGGCTGCCCCGATCTTTGAGCAGACCGGATTCGACGACGGCCTTCGTGAGCTCCTCGACGAACAACGGCACGCCGTCGGTCTTGGCCAAAATCTGCTCAAGCACCTCCTGAGGGAGCATTTTGCCGCCCGTGATCCGGTCAACGACTGCCGCCCCTTGCCTGCGTCCCAGTCGGCTTAGAAAGAGCGCTGTCACGTGTCCATGACCCGTCCAGCGCGGAATGAACTCGGGCCGGAAGGTAACGATCATCAAAATCGGAAGTCGCTGCACCTCGTCGACAAGCCGATCGAGGAGTTCGAGCATAGTAGGGTCTGCCCAATGGACGTCCTCGTAAACGGCAAGCACTGGCTGTCTTGCCGCTAAGCCTTGTATCTGTTCCAGAAGGGCCTGGAAGGTTCGCTCCTTCTTCTGGTGCGGACTAAGTGCAAGGGGTGGGTATCTCTCCCCGGTCGGGATTGCCAAGAGATCCGCGAGGACCGGCGCGCTCTCATGCACATCGTCCGCACCAAGAGCGAGCATGGCCTCGAGTTTATCGAGCTGTTCGTCGGAAGCGTCCTCCCGCCGTATTGCCGCTGCCCGTTCAAGGAGGCCAACGACGGGATACAAGGCGGTGTTGGTATGAAATGGTGAACAGAAATGGCTCAGCGGCGTGTGCGGCACACGTGCGACCTGGTCGCGTAAGGCTCGCACGAGCCGCGACTTGCCAATGCCGGCTTCGCCGCCGAGCAGGACGATCTGTCCTTCCCGCTCTTTAGCCCGCTCCCAGCGATCCAAGAGCAATGCGAGTTCTTCATTCCGTCCGACCAGTGCGGTCGTTGCCATGCCATGCTGGGCCTCGAACCTGCTCTCTGCTGCGCCTTCACCAACGACAAGCCACGCCTGCACCAGTTCCGGGAAACCCTTGAGAGGCACCGTGCCGAGGTCGTGGTACGTGAAAGCTTCGCCGAGTAGGCGGCGGGTCGATTCGGCAATCACCACATCACTTGGCTTGGCCAGACCTTGCAATCGGGCGGCTAGGTTTGGTGTTTCGCCGATGACTGCGCGCTCGCGAGCCTCTCCCTCGCCAATCAGCTCGCCGACCACGACCAGACCGGTTGCGATGCCGACGCGAGCGGCGAGCGCCGCACCACTCGGTTCGGTAAGGGATGCGACCGCCTTGGTCACTCGAAGCCCAGCGCGAACGGCGCGCTCCGCCTCATCTTCGTGCGCCCGCGGCCAACCGAAATAGGCGAGAACGCCATCGCCCAAGAATTTGGCTATGTGGCCTTCGAATCGGTCGATCTCGCCCACCACGGTGTTATGGTAGGCCTGCAAGAGGTCACGCAGTTCCTCGGGATCGCGCCCTGAAGCAAGTGCCGTCGAGCCGACCAGGTCGACGAACATGACTGTGAGCTGCCGACGCTCCGCGTCCGAAGGGATCGATGGCTTCGCGTAGTCGGCAGGTGCATTGGCCTCGACAGCCACCGGAGCGATCGGCGGAGCGAGTGCATGGATTGCCCTTAGCACAGCCTTGCGCGGACCGAGTGGCAAGCCAAGCTCCCGCAGGTCGGCTTCGGTCAGTTCTGGCAAAACCTCGGACGTGATTTCAGCGTCACAAAACGTCTTTATGTAGCGCTCCAGCCCGAGACCGCGAAGCCATTGCGCGATATCCACGATAAGCCTCCTCGTGCCGCATCAGGCAACGGTCAGCTCAATTGAACGTATGCAACTTCAGCTTCAGCGAACCATCTGCCTGACGCTCAAACACGTGGGTTGCTATCCCGCCTGCAGGTTGGCTGGCGCCATCCGCTGTCTTACCGTTGGCGCTCCAATGGGCCGTGCCGTAGACGATCTTCTCATCTCCACCGGCGTCTATGACGACTAACCTGTGATCGGTGAATCCGCTTGAAAACAGCCCAGCAAAGAAGCTCTCGATCTCTGTCGGACCGGATATCACTTGATGCGTCGGCGGCAACAATTTGGCGTCTGACACGTAAGTCGCCGCGATAGCCCTGGCATCTGCTTTGTTGAATGCTGAATCCCACGCGGCGTACGCCGCAGCAATGTCGTGTTTTATGGAGGAAGCTAATGCTGTCATGATCCCTCCCTCAAGCTCTGTTTGGAGGTGCAGCCGACCAGGACTTCCGCCGGTCCCGCGACGAGGGAACGCGACGCCGCCCTCATTGGCCGGCGACCTGTTGCAGGGTGTTGAAGCGCGCTTTCTGCTCGCTGCTCAGCGTGGCATAGAACTCGTCCAGCGCTGGTTCGACCAGCTTGGCGGCCGCCAGCATCGCCTCGAGCCGGTGCTGCATCGCCTCCAGCCGTCCGACCGGCGTCAGCGGTACATCGTTCGGACAGGCCGCCTGCAGGCCTTCAACGCCCTTGGCTGTCGCTTCACTGAGGCGGTCGAGCGCCTCCTTCTGCTTGCCGGCCGGGTGGAGCACAGCCTCGATCCTCTCGATCGGCAGCTGGGTCAGGCTGGACTTCGGATCGCCGCAGCCCTCGCTACTCGCCTCCTGCTGCTGCGACGAGCGCTCGCCGACATTGGGGCCAAGCGCGTTGAAGCGGGCCTGCTGCTCGTCACTGAGCGAGTTGTAGAAATTCTCCAGTGCCGGTCGAACGATCTTGACCGCTTCAAGCGTCGCGCTGATGCGGTTCATCATCGCGCGCAAGCGGCCAGGGGGAGTCAGTGCATAAGTCTCCGTGCAGGAGTCCTTGAACACACCGGCAGCGTTGGCCGCCGCCGTCTTGAGCTCGTCCAACAATACGCGTTGTTCCGGCGTCGGCCGCACCGCCTGTGCGATATCGGCAAGCGGCCAGGCGGTCACACCCTTGTCCGGTGTGGCGCACAATTGCTGAACCGTCTGCGGGCTCACGCTGGCACGCTGGCGCGCGCGGTAGCTGCCGCCGGCTTGCGGATAGTCATACGGGTTGGTGCTGGCATAAGCGGCGTAAGGGCCGTCGCCGCCCCAGAACACGGTGTCGACGAAGTCGTCATAGGCGTACGCCCAATATCCGGGCTCGTAGGCATAGGACCAGAACGTGTAGTTGAAGATGTCGGAATAGGCGTAAGGCCAGAACACGGGCCCAAGCCAAGCCACGAAGACTGCGGGATGACGGTGACGCCACGCCTGTCGGGGAGCCCAGCCGCTTTGGCGAGTGACGAGCGCCGCCTGGGTCTGCGCAGTGGACTGCTCGCGGAAGCGCTCGGCGAACCGGCCGCGCTGCGAGGCCTGCGCGGCGGCCGCAAGTGCCGCAGCGCGCTCCGCCGGAGCCTGCAGTCCAAGCCGCTGCTGGCGCGCCAGGTCAATTTGCTGCGCGCGCTGCTCTCGGCCAAGCAAGCGGTTCTGCGCCTGGAGCATTCGCTGCTGCGCGCGTTGCGCTTGCACGCCTTCCGGCTTTTGCGATTGCAATTGCTGCACCCGCTGCTGCAGGCGTTCGATGCGGGCCTGGCGCTCCGTCGTCTGGCGCGACAGCATGTCGCGCTGCCGCTGCTCGACCTGCTGCGAGCGCTGTTGGATGCGTTGCTCGCGCTCAAGAAGGCGGCTCTGCGACTGCAGCAACCGTTGCTGCTGCTGCCGCGCCCTTGCGTCTTCCGGCTTCTGCGATTGCAATTGCTGCACGCGCTGCTGCAAGCGGTCGATGCGGTCCTGGCGTTCCGCGGATTGGCGCGAGAGCATCTGGCGCGGCGGTCCCGATCGCTCGCTCACGGCCGGGGGGGCACTTGGGCGCGAAGGGGCGGCGATATGCGGCGTCGGCCGCGGCGCCATGGCCGGACGTTGTGGCGCTGCCGGCGGGCGCTGGAATTCGCGCCGCGGCGCGGCGACCTGCGGGGCGGCTCGCGGGGCACTGAATTGTGGGGTCGGGCGCGGTGGCGGTGATGCGATGTGCGGCGCCGGACGTGGCGCCATGGCCGGCCGCTGCGGCATGGCTGGCGGTGCCGCCGGACGCGCCATGGCCGGTGGTGCTGCTGGACGAGCCATAGCCGGTGGTGTCGCCGGACGAGCCATGGCTGGCGGTGCTGCCGGACGAGCCATAGCCGGTGGTGCTGATGGCGGCGCTGCGGCTGGCCCTGGTGGTCCACCCCGTCCGTGTCCCAAGGGGCCCTGGGCCGACGCGCTCGTCGTCAGCATCGAGACGCCAACCAAAACAGCCGTCAGGCAAACGCCACGCGGAAGCATGATCTTCGCTCCCAACTCGTAATTGCCCACCACTTTCAACGCACAGACTGTGGAATCGTTCGTCCTTCGCCACTGCCGGCATTGCGATCTTCCGACGCAGGCAGCTCAAGAGAGATCCTGCGTCAGGGTGGTGGCGAGCCGCTCCAGCGCCCAGTCGACCTGGTCGCTTGTGATCACCAGCGGCGGGGCGATGCGGATCGTATGCTCATGGGTATCCTTGGCAAGGATGCCCTTGGCCTGGAGCGCCTCGCAGTAGCGGCGTGCCCGCCCGGCCTCGGGATGAAGCTCGACCGCGAGCATCAAGCCGCGCCCGCGCACCTCGCGGATCGTATTGGCACGGATGTCCTTCAAGCCGTTCAGAAAGCGTGCGCCTTGCCTCGCCGCGTTCTCGATCATGCCTTCCTCGACCAGCACGCGCATCGCCGCGCGGGCCACCGCGCAGGCAAGTGGGTTGCCTCCGAAGGTCGAACCGTGCTGCCCGGGCCTCAATGTCCCGAGCACTTCGTTGTTCGAGAGCACGGCCGAGACCGGATAGAAGCCGCCGGACAGGGCTTTGCCGAGCAGCGTCACGTCCGCCTCTATACCCTCGTGCTGTTCGGCGAGCAGCTTGCCGGTGCGGCCGAGCCCGGTCTGGATCTCGTCGAGCACCAGCATCACGTTGTTGGCGGTGCAGAGCTCCCGCACCGTCTTGAAATAGCCGGCCGGAGGAATGACGACACCGGCTTCGCCCTGGATCGGCTCGACCAGGAAGGCGACCGTGTTTGGGGTGATTGCCTCCTCGAGCGCCGCGGCGTCGCCGAACGGGATGATCTTGAAGCCCGGGGCGAACGGTCCGAAGTGGGCGCGTGTCTCGGGATCGGTCGAAAAGCCGACGATACCCAGCGTGCGTCCGTGGAAATTGTTGGCGCAGACGATGATCTCGGCCTGGCCGTCCGGCACGCCTTTCACCTCGTAGCCCCATTTGCGCACCGACTTGATCGCGCTTTCGACCGCCTCGGCACCGCTGTTCATCGGCAGCACCTTGTGGGAGCCGGTCAGCGCGGCGATCTCCTCGTAGAAGGGGGCGAGTTGGTCGTTGTGGAAGGCGCGCGAGGTCAGCGTCAGCCTGTGCGCCTGTTCCACCATGGCCGCCAGGATCTTGGGGTGGCAGTGGCCCTGGCTGACCGCCGAATAGGCGGACAGGCAATCGAGGTACCGATTGCCTTCGGTGTCCCAGACCCAGACACCTTCGCCGCGCGCAAGGACGACCTCGATCGGCTCGTAATTGTGAGCGCCAAAGCGTGCTTCCGTAGCAACGAAATCAATGACCGACGCGCTCATCTGCCGTCACTCCATTGCTGCGCGCGGTGTCAACCGACTGCATCGGCGGTCGCGCCCAAATGAATGTGGGTATCGATTTGCCCGCTCGGAAGCCTTGCTGCGTCCGATGGCGCGGCGCGGCCTGATAGTCCCGAAATGTCAGGTAGTTCTGCCGGGCCACAGGGCACCGTTCGGCAAACCAGGCTCTACTGTGCATGGGGTTGTTTTCGCAGTTTTGTGTCGAGCCCTCAGCCAAGCGCGCAGGGCACGCTCAGGAAGCCGCGGAACCGCACCCGTCCGCCGCGCACTGGCGCCCCGCTCACGGCATAGTTCGGGAAGCGCGCCAGGAAGCGCGAGATCGCGATCGCCCCTTCCAGCCGCGCCAGCGCCATGCCGGCGCATTGATGCGCGCCGGTGGCGAAGGCGAGGTGCCGGTTCGGCGTGCGCCCGATATCGAAACGCTCAGGGTCGGGAAACTGCGCGGGGTCGCGGTTCGCCGCGCCGATGCACAGCGTCACCGACGTGCCGGCCTCGAGCATGACGCCGCCGAGCTCGATCCTCTCGGTGGTCATGCGATTGCCGAGCTGGTTGGAGCTCTCGTAGCGCAGCATCTCCTCGACCGCGGTCTTGATCAGGTCCGGGTTCTCGATCAAGCGCTGCCTCTGGTCGGGATGCCGGTCGAGCGCCACGAGGCCGTTGCCGATCAGGTTGGTGGTGGTCTCGTGGCCGGCATTGAGCAGGAAGATGCAATTGTGCAGCAGCTCCTTCTCCGTCAGCCGCTCGCCGTTCTCTTCCCCCTGGATCAGGCGCGTCAGCACGTCGCGCTCGGGATTACCCGGCTTGGCACGCCGGCGCGCGACCAGTGTCTCCAGATAAGCGAGGAAGTCCGCCACCGCCTTGTTGCCGCGCGCAGCAGCCTCCGTCGACACCACCGGCTCGAGAGCACCCAGGATCGCCAGCGACCAGTCGCGCAGCGGCCCGCGCTCCTCGTGAGGCACGTCGAGCAGATTGCCGATTACCTCGATGGGAATCGACGCGGCAAAGTCCTCGATCAGCTCGCAAGCGCCCTTGGCGGCAATGGCATCGAGCAAGCCGTCGACCAGCTTGATGAGGTCCCCTTCCATGCTCGCGATCGCGCGCGGCGACAGCGCGCCCATGATCAGGCGGCGCACGCGGGTGTGGGAGGGCGGGTCGTTGAAGACGAGGCTGGTGGTGTGGTGCTCGTAGAGCGGCGTGTCACCGTATTTCGGCGCGAACTCCCGCTTCTTGTCCGAGCTGAACGATTTGGTGTTCTTGTAGGTCGTGACGAGATCGTCGTAGCGGGTCAGGAACACGGTGCCGCTGCGCAGGCGCTTGACCGGCTCGTTCTCCCGCAGTGCACGATAGGTCGGATAGGGGTTGTCGTAGAACTCCGGCGTCAGCCTCTCGAGGTCGAAGCTTGCCGCCAGCGCCTTCGCATCTGCGTTCATCCCGTTATACTCGCCGGTTAAAGCCGATATGCCGTTTTTGTTGTTCTGGTCGACGCGTGCATGCGTCTACAGTCTTTGCACCTTGCTAGCCGACCGGACAGGAAAATGCACGCACGCGCTGACGCTGCCGACACGGCGCCGAACTGGCCCGACGATGTTTTCGCGACCTTGCAGCGCTTCGACGTCCGGCAGGTGCCTTACGTGCCGGACGCCGGTCATTCCAAGCTGATCCAGCGCGTGCTGGCCTCCTCCACCATGCGCGGCATTGCGCTGACGACGGAGGAGGAGGGCGTGGCGCTACTCGCCGGCGCCTGGACCGGCGGCCAGCGCGGCGTCTTGCTGATGCAGTCGAGCGGCGTCGGCAATTGCATCAACATGCTGTCGCTGATCCCGATCCTGCGCTTTCCGTTCCTCACCCTGGTGACCATGCGCGGCGAGTGGGGCGAGTTCAATCCGTGGCAGGTGCCGATGGGCTCGACCACGCAAGGCGTGTTCGAGCTCTCCGGCGTCAAGGTGCTGCGCGCCTCGCACGCGGCCGAGGTGCCGGCGGTGTTAGAGGCCGCCGCAGCCCAGGCCTACAACGCGCTGACGCCGACCGCCGTCCTCCTGTCGCAGCGCCTGATCGGCGCCAAGGTTTTCACCAAATGAGCAAGGCCAATCTCCTCGACCGTCGCCAGGTGGTGTCCACGTTGCTGGCGAACCGCAAGGACGTCGTCGCGATCGGCGGCCTCGGTGCCTCCACCAACGACATGTGCGCCGCCGGCGACCACGCCCGCAACTTCTACCTCTGGGGCGGCATGGGCGGCGCCGCGATGATCGGGCTGGGTCTGGCACTGGCGCAGCCGAAGCTGCCGGTGCTGGTCATCACCGGCGACGGCGAGATGCTGATGGGTATGGGCAGCCTTGCCACGATCGGCCTGCAGAAGCCGGCCAACCTCTCGATCGCAGTGCTCGACAATGAGGCCTATGGCGAGACCGGCGGCCAGACCAGCCACACCTCCGCCGCCGCCGACCTCGTCGGCATCGCCAGGGCCTGCGGCATTAACGACAGCCGGGCTGTCACGACCATGGCCGAAGTCGAAGCCTTCGCCAAAGCTGTGCACGACGTTTCCGCGGGGCCGCGCTTTGCCAACGTGAAGATCGACAGCGCCAATCTGGAGCGGATTCTGCCGACCCGGGATGGGACCTACATCGTCAACCGGATCCGTGCTGACCTCGGCTTCCAGCCGATCTAGGCGGTCTGCCCATCCCCTGCCGGACTCCTGCACGCGGGCCGTGCAGGCGTGATTAATTTCCATTGATTCTACGTCGCATGCAGGTTGCGATGCAACATAGTGCTTGACTCCTGCGTGGGTGAGTGCTTACTCACCCAGCATGAGCTCATTGCGTATGACCAGCGACCTGAGGCGTCAATTGATCCTCGGCGCCGCTAAGCGCTGCTTTGCCCGACACGGCTATACCGGCACCACGACCAAGAGCGTGGCGGCCGCGGCTGCCATTTCCGAGGCGCTGCTGTTCAAGCATTTCCCGTCCAAGGCGGCGCTCTACGCCGAGATCCTCAGCGACGAATGCGAGGCGGATCCGGACTTCCTGGAACTGCTCGAGCGCGAGCCCTCGACGGCCACCCTGGTCGAATTGATGCGCGGCATGGTCGAACACTTCCTCCAGATCGCCGACGGTCCCGATCAGGAAGAGGCCCAGCGCCTGCGGCTGATGGCCACGAGCCATTTGGATGATGGCGAATTCGCCCGATTGCTCTATGCCAAGATCGAGACGCTGATCGGCGCTGTCTTCGTCGCCTCGCTCGAACGTGCGATTGCGAGCGGTGACGCGCGGCCCTGCGCTGGCGATCCGCTCAACCTGTTCTGGTTCGCGCATCATGCGGTGATGACCGCGGCGCTAACCAGGCTGCCGGCCACGCCCTGTCTTGCTTACGGCGGGGCGACCGACCTGGAGCGGCAGCTCTGTGAGTTTCTCCTGAGGGGTATCGGACTTAACGACGCCGCAATTGCTTCGCATCTGGGCCGCAATCAGGCCGCGGATGCGAACCAGGCGGCGATTGCAGAAAGTGCATGACATGAACATCGTGGCCGAAAACAAGATTTCGGGGCAACCGATCGACAACAAGGCTCCCAAGCGTCCGGTCCGGCCGGTGCGCTGGTTCATCATCGTCGGCACGCTTCTGGCCGTGCTCGTCGGCGGGCTCGTCTGGTTCAATTCTTTCCGCGGCCAGATGATCAAGCAGTTCTTCGCCAACAACAAGCCGCCGCCGACCCCGGTCAGCGCGGCCGAGGCGAAGTCCGAGGTGGTGCCGAACCTGCTCACCGCGGTCGGCAGCCTCGTCGCCGTGCACCAGGTCGACGTCAGCGCCGACGTCAACGGCCGCGTCACCGAGATCAAGTTCGAGCCGGGCACGCGCGTCGAGGCCGGCACGCCGCTGGTGCAGCTGTTCGACGCGCCGGAGCAGGGCGACCTCGCCAATTACAAGGCGCAGGCGACCGTCGCGCAGCTGTCGCTTGATCGCGCCAAGCAGCTGGCCTCGCGCCAATTCGGTCCGCAGGCGACCGTCGACCAGGCGCAGGCCGCCTACGACCAGGCGCAGGCCGGCATCGCCAAGACCGAGGCGTTGATCTCGCAGAAGCTGGTGCGTGCGCCGTTCGCCGGCGATCTCGGCATGCGCAAGGTCGAGGTCGGTCAGTATCTCACCGCCGGCACCGCGATCGTGTCGCTGACCGATCTGTCGGAGCTGTGGGCCAACTTCACGGTGACGGAAAAGGATTCCGGCAGCCTCAAGGTCGGCCAGACCGTCCGGCTGAAGGTCGATGCCTATCCCGGCCGCACCTTCGAGGGCAAGATCACCACGATCGAGCCGCAGATCGCCACCGACACCCGCAACATCCGCGTGCAGGCGACGATCGCCAATCCGGAGAAGATCCTCAAGCCCGGCATGTTCGTGACCACGACGGTGGTGCTGCCGGAAAA
The DNA here is from genome assembly GCF_025200925.1 of Bradyrhizobium sp. CB1015. Lineage (GTDB taxonomy): Bacteria > Pseudomonadota > Alphaproteobacteria > Rhizobiales > Xanthobacteraceae > Bradyrhizobium. The sequence goes on from NZ_CP104174.1 coordinate 3,249,174, forward strand.
GCCGGCCGTGATCACGGTGCCTGAAACGGCAGTCGATTACACGCTGTACGGCGACTCGGTGTTCGTGATCACCGAAAAGAAGGAAGAGGACGGCAAGACCAGCCTGTCGGCGGTGCGCACCTTCGTGCAGACCGGCAACCGGGTCGAGGGTCGCGTCGAAATCGTCAAGGGCCTGAAGGCAGGCGACAAGGTCGTCGCCGTCGGCCAGCTCAAGCTGCAATCGGGCGCGGCGGTGTCGATCTCGACCGACCCGGCCCCGCAGATCCCGGCGCAGCCGCCGCGCTACTGACAACATCCTCGCGTGATCCGGCCCGGCCGGATCGCGCATCTTGGGACAAAAGAAATCGAGATCGCCCGCGATGGCCTTTACCGACATTTTCATCAAACGACCGGTCCTGTCGGTCGTCGTCAGCCTGCTGATCCTGCTGATCGGCCTGCGCGCGGCGATGGTGCTGCCGATCCGGCAATATCCGAAGCTGTCGAACACGGTCATCAACATCACGACCGTCTATCCCGGCGCGTCCGCAGATCTGATCCAGGGCTTCATTACCACGCCGATCGAGCAGGCGGTCGCCTCCGCCGAGGGCGTCGACTACATCACCTCGTCCTCGGTGCTCGGCACCTCGACGATCCAGGTCTACATCAAGCTGAATTTCGATCCGAACCAGGCGCTCACCGAGGTGCTGGCGAAGACCAATTCGGTGAAGTACCTGATCCCGAAGGAATCCAACGACCCGATCGTCACCAAGACCACGGGCCAGACCACGGCCGTGATGTATCTCGGCTTCTCCTCGGAGGAGCTGTCGGGCTCGGCGATCTCCGACTATCTGACGCGCGTGGTGCAGCCGGTGCTGTCGACCGTCGATGGCGTGGCCTCGGCCGACATTTTGGGCGGCCAGACCTTTGCGATGCGGCTGTGGCTCGATCCGGTGAAAATGGCGGGCCGCAACGTATCGCCGGCGGACGTTGCGGCGGCGATCCAGGCCAACAACTTCCAGTCCGCCGCGGGCCAGACCAAAGGTTATCTGATCGTCTCGAACGTCTCGACCAATACGGGCCTGACCAATGTCGATCAGTTCAAGAAGATGATCGTCAAGGCCAAGGACGGCGGCTTCGTGCGGATGGAGGATATCGCCACCGTCGAGCTTGCCGCCCAGAGCACGGACGCAAGCGTTGCCTTCAACGGTGAGCACGCGATCTTTATCGGCGTGCAGGCAACGCCGCAGGGCAACCCGCTGACGCTGGTGAAGGGCGTGCGCGCGCTGTTCCCCGAGCTCGAGCGCAATCTGCCGCCGTCGATGAAGATGAAGGTCGCCTACGACTCGACCAAGTTCATCCAGTCCTCGATCGACGAGGTGGAGAAGACGCTGGGCGAAGCCGTGATCATCGTGATCGTGGTGATCTTCCTGTTCCTGGCCTCGCTGCGTTCGGTCATCATTCCCGTCGTCACCATTCCGCTCTCCATGATCGGCGTCTGCACCTTGATGCTGGCGCTGGGGTTCAGCTTCAATCTCCTGACCCTGCTCGCAATGGTGCTGGCGATCGGTCTTGTCGTCGACGACGCCATCGTCGTGGTGGAGAACATCCACCGCCACCTGGAGGAGGGCAAGACGCCGGTTCAGGCCTCCCTGCAAGGCGCGCGCGAGATCGTGGGTCCGGTCATCTCGATGACCATCACGCTCGCGGCGGTGTACGCGCCGATCGGTTTCCTCGGCGGCCTCACCGGCTCGCTCTTCCGCGAGTTCGCCTTCACGCTTGCCGGCTCCGTGATCGTGTCAGGCGTGATCGCGCTGACGCTGTCGCCGATGATGTGCTCGGTTCTGCTCAAGAACGCCGAAGAAAGCCGGTTCGCCAAGCTCGTGAACCGGGTGTTCGGTGCGATGACGCGTTGGTACGGCCGCAAGCTCGATCGCTCGCTGGACTACAAGGCCATCACCGGCCTGTTCGCGCTCACGATCCTCGGCCTCGTCGGCTTCCTCTACATGCACACCTCGAAGGAGCTTGCGCCCGAGGAAGACCAGGGCATCGTGTTTGCGGTGACCAAGGCGCCGAAATACGCCAACATCGACTATCTCGATTTCTACGGCGACAAGCTCGACAAGGAATTCGCGAAATTCCCCGAGACCGATCTGCGCTTCGTGCTGAACGGCATCAACGGCCCGCAGGGCGGCATCGCCGGCATGCTGCTCAAGCCGTGGGACGAGCGCAAGCGCTCGTCGATCCAGCTGAAGCCGCTGGTGCAGGCCGAGCTCTCGAAGATCGAGGGCGTGCAAGCCTTCGCGTTCAACCTGCCGCCGCTGCCGGGCGGTCCGGGTGGCTTGCCGATCCAGATGGTGATCAACTCCACCGCCGGCTTCCAGACGGTCTATGAGCAGATGGAGAAGCTGAAGGCCGCAGCCCGCAAGAGCGGCATGTTCATCGTCTCCGATAGCGATCTCAACTTCAACCAGCCGAACGTGAAGGTGACGATCGACCGCACCAAGGCGCAGGACCTCGGCGTCAACATGCAGAACCTCGGCGCCACGCTCGCGGTGCTGCTCGGCGGCAATTACGTCAACCGCTTCAATCTCGAGGGCCGATCCTACCAGGTGATCCCACAGGTGCCGCGCGCCAAGCGGCTGTCGCCGGAATCGCTCGGCGGCTACTACGTGACGACCAATACCGGCCAGCAGCTGCCGCTGTCGACGGTGGTGTCGATCGAAACCAAGACCGACCCGAACTCGCTGACCCACTTCAACCAGCTCAATTCGGCGACGTTCTCGGCCGTGCCAATGCCGGGCGTGACCGTCGGCGCCGCGGTGGACTTCCTCGAAAGCGAGGCCAAGAAGCTGCCGCAGGGCTTCAGCCACGACTATCTGGCGGATAGCCGTCAATACGTGCAGGAAGGCAATCAGCTTGCCATCACGTTCGGCTTCGCGCTGATCATCATCTTCCTGGTGCTGGCGGCGCAGTTCGAGAGCTTGCGCGACCCGCTGGTCATCATGATCTCGGTGCCGATGGCGATCGTCGGTGCGCTAATCCCGCTGTTCTTCGGCGTGGCGACCATGAACATCTACACCCAGGTCGGCCTGCTCACCCTGGTCGGCCTGATCACCAAGCACGGCATCCTGATGGTGGAGTTCGCCAACGAGCTCCAGGTCAACGAGCGGCTCGACCGCCGTTCGGCCATCGAGATGTCGGCCCGCATCCGCCTGCGGCCGATCCTGATGACCACGGCCGCGATGGTCACCGGCCTGATCCCGCTCTTGACCGCGACCGGCGCGGGCGCGGCGAGCCGCTTCTCGATCGGGCTCGTGGTCGTCGCCGGCATGTCGATCGGCACGCTGTTCACGCTGTTCGTGCTGCCGGCGGTGTACGTGGTGCTGGCGACCGACCATCGCGCGGCGGCCGATTCCGAGCGGAACAAGCAGATCGACGAGCTGGACCTCGATTCAAAGGTGCTGCGGCCGACCTGAAGCCGCTGGCAGGCTAGTCCGGAGAGGGCGGCAGCGGTGATCCGCTGCCGCTCTTTTTGTTGGGCCCGGGGGAGCCCCTTCCCGCGCTTGCGAGAGACAAGGTCTGCTCTTCTTGCTAGGTTCCGTGGGATGAGCCTGTCCCTCCACCCCGATACACCTCGAGCTGGGACACTGCCGAGCGCGGCCCTAGGCAAGGCCGCCTCCGGCGACACCGCGGGGCGCGGAATCCGGACCCGGCTCTTTGCCAAATACGTCGCGCTGTTCGTGGCCGTCGTTGCCGTTGCGCTGCTCGCCAATGGCCTGTTCGAGGTCTACTTCTACTATCGCGAGCACAAGGCCTCGCTGATCCGGGTCCAGCACGAGCAGGCCGAGGCGGCCGCGGCCAAGATCAGCCAGTTCGTCAAGGAGATCGAGAGCCAGCTCGGCTGGACCACGCAGCTGCCCTGGTCGGGCGGCTCGATCGAGCAGCGCCGGTTCGACGCGCTGCGCCTGTTGCGCCAGGTCCCTGCGATCACCGAGCTGGCCCAGGTGGATTCGACCGGCAAGGAGCGGCTGCGGGTCTCGCGGCTGGCGATGGACCCGCTCGACAGCGGGATCGACCTGTCGAGCGATCCGAAGTTCACCGAGGCGGTCGCGCGCAAGGTCTATTACGGGCCGGTCTATTTCCGCCGGGGGTCCGAGCCCTATATGACGCTGGCGCTGGCGGGCGCACGCAAGGATGCCGGCGTCAGCATCGCCGAGGTCAATCTCAAGCTGATCTGGGACGTCGTGTCCCAGATCAAGGTCGGCGAGCACGGCAACGCCTACGTGGTCGGCCCGGAGGGCCGCCTGATCGCACATCCCGACATCAGTCTCGTGCTGCGCAACACCGACATGTCCGGCCTCGCCCAGGTGCGGGCCGCGCAGGTCGCGGGCGGCAAGATGCCGGATGCGCTGGAGGAAGAGCACAATATCCAGGGACAAAAGGTATTGACCGCCTCGGCCCCGATCGAGCCGCTGCATTGGACCATGTTTGTCGAGCTGCCGGTTGAGGAGGCCTATGCCGCGCTCTATGCCTCGCTGCAGCGCCTTGCGATCGTGCTGCTTGGGGCGTCCATCTTCGCGGTGCTTGCGGCGGTTTTCCTGGCGCGCCACATGGTCGGGCCGATCCAGGCGCTGCGCAGCGGCGCCGAGCGGATCGGCAGCGGCGATTTCGCGCAACGCATCTCGATCAAGACCGGCGACGAGCTCGAGGGGCTCGCCGATCAGTTCAACGACATGGGCGCGCGCCTGCAGGAATCCTATGCGGACTTGGAAAGGAAGGTCGAGCAGCGCACGGCGGAATTGAGCGAATCGCTGCAACAGCAGACCGCAACTTCCGAAGTGCTCCAGGTTATCTCCATTTCCCCCGGACAATTGGGGCCGGTATTTCGCATCATGTTGGAGAATGCCACTCGCATCTGCCAGGCTGAGTTCGGGTCTCTTTATTTGCGGGAGGGAGACACGTTCCGCGCCATCGCGATGCACGGTGTTCCGGCCGAGCTGAAGGACGAGATCTACCAGAAGCCGACACGGCCGGCTCCGAACACCGTCATTGGCCGCATCGTTCGGACCAGGGAAACCGTGCATGTTGTCGATACGAGGACGGAGCCGGACTTCTTCGAAACACCTCAAGGATATGACGGACCAATACTGGCGCTGCGCGCCGGGGCGCGGACGCTGGTTGGCGTTCCCATGCTCAAGGACGGCGACCTGATCGGCGCGCTTCTGATCTACCGTCAGCGGCCTCTTGCCTTCTCCAGCAAGCAAATCGAGTTGGTGACGAATTTTGCGGCGCAGGCTGTGATCGCCATGGAAAATGCGCGGCTGCTCAACGAATTGCGGGACCGCACGGATGAGCTGTCGCGCTCACTCGAGGATCTGCGCGCCGCTCAGGACCGTCTGATTCAGACCGAGAAGCTCGCCTCGCTCGGCCAGCTCACCGCCGGCATCGCCCATGAGATCAAGAACCCGCTTAATTTCGTCAACAATTTCTCCGTGGTCTCGGCCGAGCTGATCGACGAGCTCAACGAGACCCTGCAATCCGCCGCGCTCGACGGCAAGACCAAGGAGGAGGTCGACGAGCTGACCGGCATGCTCAGGGCCAATCTCGAGAAGGTGGTGCAGCACGGCAAGCGCGCCGATTCCATCGTCAGGAACATGCTGCTGCATTCGCGTCAGGGGTCCGGCGAGCATCGCGCCGTCGACATCAATGCGGTGGTCGAGGAGAGCCTCAATCTCGCCTATCACGGCGCGCGCGCCGAAAGGCCTGCCTTCAACGTCACGCTTCAGCGCGATTTAGACCCGGCTTCTGGCGTGATAGACATCTATCCGCAGGAGATCACGCGCGTCTTGCTGAACCTGATCTCGAACGGCTTCTATGCCGCGGCCAAGCGCAAGGAGAGCGAGCGCGATGCGTTCGAGCCCACGTTGCGCGCGGCAACGAAGAACCTCGGCGATAGGGTCCAGATCCGGATTCGCGACAACGGCACCGGGATTCCGCCTGAGGTGAAGGAGAAGATGTTCAATCCTTTCTTCACCACCAAGCCGGCCGGCGAGGGCACGGGACTCGGCCTTTCAATGAGCCACGACATCGTGGTGAAACAGCACGGCGGCACGATCGACGTGAACACCGCACCCGGTGTATTCACCGAATTCATCATCACCCTGCCGCGGACGATGCCAGCTGGCGACACTTCCGGAGGCAAGTCTTGAACGTTTACATCCTGGTCGTCGATGACGAGCCCGACGTCGAGGCATTGTTTCGGCAGCAGTTCCGGCGCGACCTGCGCGCCGGCCGCTTTCAGATGGAGTTTGCGCTGTCGGCCCCGGAGGCGCTCAAGCGCGCTGCCGAGGTTCGTGATCCCTCGCTGATCCTGATCCTGTCCGACATCAACATGCCAGGCATGAGCGGGCTCGACATGCTGCCGAAGGTGCGTGCCGCGCATCCCGACGTTCCCGTCATCATGATCACGGCCTATGGCGATGCCGAGACGCGCCGCAAGGCGATCGAACGGGGTGCCGTCGGGCTCCTCACCAAGCCGATCGACTTTGCGCTGCTGCGCCAGGAGATCGATACGAGGCTCGAGCAAGCCGCATGACTGCGACCATCCTCTTCGTCGACGACGAGCCGGATCTCGAGGCGCTGATCCTGCAGAAATTCCGCAGGCAGATCCGCGACGGGCAGCTCGCGCTCATCTTCGCGCGCGACGGCCTGGAGGCGCTGGAATCGCTGGAGCAGAATCCGCATGTCGACATGGTGGTCTCCGACATCAACATGCCGCGGATGGACGGTCTGTCGCTGCTGGCGAAGCTCCAGGAGGCCGAGGAGAAGAAGTCGACCATCATCGTTTCGGCCTATGGCGACATGAGCAACATCCGCACCGCCATGAACCGCGGTGCCTTCGACTTCCTGACCAAGCCGATCGACTTCGCCGACCTCGAAGCCACGATCGAGAAGACCATCCGCCATGTGGAGATGCTGCGCGATGTGCGGCGGCGCCAGCTGGAAGCCGAGCGTGCCCATGCCTCGCTGTCGCGCTTCTTCTCGCCGGAGATCGCAAGGCGGCTGGCCGGGGACGTCGATGGCGACGGCATGGAGGTGCAGTGGCGCGACGTCGCCACCCTCTTTACCGATATCACCGGCTTCACCTCGCTGGTCGAGACTGCGCCTCCGCAGACGCTGGGCGAGCTCCTCAACGAATATGTCGGCGGCATGACCGAAATCGTCTTTGCCCATGAGGGGACGGTCGCCAAGATCATCGGCGATGCGATCCAGGTGCTGTTCAACGCCCCTGGCGACCAGCCGGACTATGCAACGCGTGCGGTCGCCTGTGCCCATGCTCTCGACGCCTGGGCAGAGGACTTCTCTGCGCGCTGGAAGGCAAGAGGTGTGAATTTCGGAGCCACCCGCATCGGTGCTCATGCCGGCCCGGCGCTGGTCGGCAATTTCGGCGGCAACCGTTTCTTCGATTACACGGCCTATGGCGACACCATCAATACGGCGGCCCGGCTGGAGGCGGCGAACAAGCATCTGGGAACGCGCATTTGCGTCAGTGCCAGCGTGGCGAAGGGAGCCGAAAACTTTCATGGCCGCCCCGTGGGCGACCTGATGCTGCGCGGACGCAGCGAGCCGCTGCGCGCCTTCGAACCGCTGCCGCAGGCGAAATTCGAAGCGCCGGCGACAACGCAATATGCCGAAGCCTTCGCCAAGATGGAGGCCGGCGATGCCGCCGCCATGCCGGCCTTCGCCGCGCTGGTCGGCATGCACGCCGACGATCCGCTGGCCGGATTTCACCTGAAGCGCCTGCTCAACGGCGCCAAGGGCACTCGCATGCAACTGGAATAGGAGTCCGTCATGACGCGCGAATTCTCGGCCGGCAATTACCGTTTCATTCCGTCGGTGTTCCAATATTCCGCCGGTGCTGCCGCGGATGAGGGCTACGAGATCGAGCGGGTCCGGTTCGACCGCCTGGTGCCGCTCGCGGAAGGATTTGCGCTGGCCGCAAAGTTCATCCAGGAAGCGGGGCGCCCGCTGACGGCTTTCTGCGCCTGCGAGCTGCGCTCGCCGGCGGCCTTCAGCGAGGAAGGCTTTCGCGCGTTCAATCTGCACTATGTGAAGACGCTGTCCGAATGGGGCATCTTCGACGGCACCACCAATCCGGTGGCGCGCAGCAATGTCTGTCCGGAGATCGATCCGCCGTCCCAGCCGTCATTCTATGCGTTCTCCTTCACGCGTCCGACGCGGTCAAACTTGCCGAGCTTCGTCATCGCCGGCGGCGCCGAGGCGCGCGAGGGTAGCGGCACCTATGTCGAGCGCACGGTGCGCTACCGCGACCTCAGCCCGGAGGGGCTGCGCGAGAAGGTGCGCTTCACCACCACATCGCAGATGGAAAACCGGATGGCGGCCTTCGGCTTCGGCTGGAAGGATACGACCGGCGTGCAGGCCTATTCCGTGCACGACTTCCACCACGCGCTGGTGGACGAGCTGGTCCGCCGCGGCGCGCTCCGCTCCGGGCTGACCTGGCATTTCGCCCGTCCACCGGTGGTCGATCTGGAATTCGAGATGGATTGCCGCCGCGTGCTGCGGGAAGTGGTGATCTGAGCGGTCGATGCCTCGTTCTGCACCTCTCCCTACGGGAGAGGTGAACGAAGCCCACCTTCAGCTATTGCTATTGCCTCAGCGCTGCCTTGGGTCGAGCGCGTCGCGCAGGCCGTCGCCGAGCAGGTTCAGCGACAGCACGACGAGGAAGATCGCAAGGCCCGGCCAGATTGCCATCCAGGGCGCCTGGGTCAGGAAGCGTTGTGCCGCGTTGAGCATGCTGCCCCAGGACGGCGCCGGCGGCTGCTGGCCGAGACCGAGGAAGGAGAGGGCGGCCTCGGCGATGATGGCTGCAGCGATCGAGAGCGTCGCCTGCACCAGCAGCGCCGGCAGGATGTTCGGCAGGATGTGCGAGAACGCGATCCGCCACGGCGGATTGCCGAGTGCGCGCGCGGCCTCGACATAGTCTTCGGCTTTGACGACGAGCACCTGGCCGCGGGTCAGGCGGATGAAGATCGGCGTCGCCGAGATGCCGATCGCGATCATGGCGTTGCCGAGGCTCGGGCCGAGGAACGCAGCGAGCGCGATCGCCAGGATCAGGAACGGGCAGGCCAGCATCGCATCGGTGATGCGGCTGATCAGCGCGTCGGCGAAGCCGCCGCGATAGCCGGCGAGCAGGCCGAGCGGTACGCCGATGCCGAGCGCGATCGCGACCGAGATCAGGCCCGCGAGCAGGGACGCGCGCGCGCCGTAGACGACGCGGCTGAGGATATCGCGGCCGAGCTCGTCGGTGCCGAACCAGTGCGCTGCCGTGGGCGGCTTGCGCACCAGGCTCCAGCTCGTCGCAATGGGATCATAGGGCACGATGAGCGGGGCGAGCACGGCAAGCGCGATGAATATCGTGAGCACGAGGAGCCCGAACACCGCTGCCTTGCGCTTGAACAGCCGCCGGCGCGCGCGGCGAGCCGGGCTATCCAGCTCGTCGGCTCGCGTGAGAGGGCTCGGCAGCGCGGCGTCGCTCATGGCTCAGCCCCGAAGCCGCGGATTGACGAGGATATAGGCGATGTCGGCCACGAGATTCAGCGTGATGTAGATCGTGGCCGTCACCAGGACCACGCCCTGCACCACCGCATAATCGCGGTTGAATACGGCATCCACGATCAGCTTGCCGAACCCGGGAATGGAGAAGATCTGCTCGGTCAAAACCGCGCCGGAGAGCAGCGTACCGAGCTCGAGCGCGCCGAGCGTGATGACGGGCGTCAGCGCATTGCGCATGGCGTGCTTGAGGATCACCGTGCGCTCCAACAGCCCTTTGGCGCGCGCGGTGCGCACGTAGTCGCTTTCCAGCACCTGAAGCATGGCGCTGCGCGTATGCCGCATGAGGATCGCGGCGATCGCATTGCCGAGCACGAAGGATGGCATGATGGTGACGGCCAGGCTTGCGCGCCAGTTCTCGGTGAGCGGCACGTAGCCGGAAGCCGGCAGCCATCCAAGCTCGATCGAGAACAGGAAGATCAGCATGATCCCAAGCCAGAAGTTCGGCGTCGAGATGCCCCATAGCGCGAAGAGATTGGCGCCATAGTCCCAGGCCGAGCCTTTCTTGACGGCCGCGACGATGCCGGCAGGAATGCCGATCAGGAACGCGATCAGGATCGCCATCGAGCCGAGCTGCAGCGTCACCGGCAGCTTCTGCGCGATCAGCTCGCGCACCGGCATCTTGTTGCGCAGCGACTCGCCGAAATCGCCCGAGAGCACGCCCTTGATCCAGTAGGCGTACTGCACCGGGATCGGCTGATCGAGCCGGTATTGGCGGCGGATCTGCTCGATCACGGCCGGGTCGCGTTCTTCGCCCGCCATCACCAGCGCGGGGTCACCCGGCAGCAATTGCTGCAGCGAGAAGATCAGCACCGAGACGAAGAACAGCGTCGGCACGATCTGCACAAGTCGGCGGGCGAGGAAATTCAGCATGGTCCCACTCGTGTCCCGGGCGAAGCGCAACATGCAATGTTGCGCTGCTGAACCGGGACCCAGCTGCCACGGTTCGTTGTTGCCATGGGTCCCGGCTCTGCGGAGCAGCGCTTCCGCGCTGCGCCGCGTCCGGGACACGGACTAAATGTCAGGCCGATCACTTCAGCTTGAGACCGACAACGCGGACAAGGCCGTCGGGCATCTGCCTGTAGCCTTCCAGCTTGGTCGTGTGCGCGATGATGATGCGGCGGTGGTAGAGGTAGAGCAGCGGCTCTTCGTCCTGGACCAGCTTGGCCAGGATTTCATAGTTGGCCTTGCGCTTGGCGGGATCGGTGACGAGCCGCGCGTCTTCCAGCGCCTTGTCGGCTTGCGGATTGTTCCACCCGCCGTAGTTCTGCGGCGCACCGTTGTGCAGGAACACGAAGGCGTTGCCGTCGGGATCGATGCGGCCGCTCCAGGCGAGCCAGAAGGCCTGATAATCGCCGGCCTCGGCCTGCTTGAGGCCAGTCGCAAACTCGGTGAGGCGGATCTTCATGTCGAAGCCGGCTTCTGCGGCCATTGACTGGATCATCTGCGCCGGTGTTTCGTTTTCCGCGCCCTTCGGCACCAGGAAATCGACGCTGACCGGCGGCTTCACGCCAGCTTCCTTCAGCAGGGCCTTGGCCTTCTCCACGTCCCGGGCACGGACCGGAAGGGATTTCTGATAGTACGGGTGATCGGGATTGACCCATTGATTGCCGACCTTGAACTCGCCGTTGAACACGACCTGATTGATCGCCTCGCGGTCGATGGCGAGGTCGAGCGCCTGCCGCACCTCGGCGGATTGGCTGAGCGGGCCCTTGGCCTTGTCCTTGCTGATGTTGAGCGTGATGCCCTGATAGCCGAGCTCGATGGCGGTCGCGACCTTCAGCCGCGAATCGGCGCGGACCTCCTTCAGATCGGTGGCGAGCACGCGCTCGATCAGGTCGAGGCCGCCGGATTTCAGGTTTGCGAGCCGCACGGTGGCATCGACGATCGGCTGGAACACGATCTTGTCGATGAAGACGTTGTCCTTGTTCCAGTAGTCGGCGAACTTCTCGAACACGATGCGGTCCTGCTGCACGCGTTCGACGAACTTGTAGGGACCGGCGCAGACCGGGCGCAGGCCGAACTTGTCGCCGGCCTCCTTCGCCGCCTTCGGCGACATCATCATCCCGGCGCGGTCGGTGAGCTGGGCGAGCAGCGGCGAGAACGGCGACTTCAGCACCAGCTTGATGGTGAGGGGATCGACGACCTCGACGTGATCGACCGAGGCCAGCTCCGGTTTGCGGAACGAGCCGGGGAAGGTCAGATGACGTTCCAGCGAGAACTTTGCGGCCTCGGCATCGAGCGGCTCGCCGTCGTGGAATTTCACGCCGGGGCGCAGCTTGATGACCAGCGCCTTGCCGTCGTCGGCGGTTTCGCTCGAGAGCGCGAGCTGCGGCACGATGTTGAGCTTCTCGTCGATGTCGAACAGCTTGTCGCAGAAGGCGGAGAACACGATGCGGCCGACATAGGTGCGCGCCATCGTGGGATCGAGGATATCGGGGTCTTCGGCAAGGCCGATGCGCAAGCTGGTTTGGGCCTGCGCGGCCCCGATCGACACCAGGACGGCGGCGGCCGTTGCGGCCAGGCGAAACATCTTCATCTGTCAATCCCCATTGCTTCGGCTATTTCGTTGCGGACGCGGCGCTCTGTATACCAACCCCGGCGGGGCTGTTGCCTTCCGTCTTTTGGCTGAAGGCCGCGACCAATTTTGCAAGCCCCGGCGAAAACCCGCCGGCGGTGGGCAGAATGGCGTCGGCAGACGGCAGCTCCGCGGTGCGGTGACACGCGGTGGCGTGGCCCGTGCGATCGGCTAGAAGCGCAGGGGCCTCGCTGCGGCAGCGCTCGATCACGTACGGGCAGCGGGTGTGGAACCGGCAGCCGGCGGGCGGATTGAGCGCGCTCGGGATTTCGCCCTCCAGCAGCACCGTCGTTCGCTTCGCCTTCGGCTGCGGCAGCGGGATCGCCGACAGCAGCGCGCGGCTGTAGGGATGGCGCGGCGCGGCGAACAGCGCGTCGGCTTCCGCCGTCTCGACGATCTGGCCGAGATTCATCACCGCGACGTGGTCGGCGATGTGCTTGACCACGGCGAGGTCGTGCGAGACGAAGATGTAGGCGAGGCCGAGCCGGTCCTGCAGCTCGCGCAGCAAGTTCAGGATCTGCGAACGGATCGAGACGTCGAGCGCCGAGACCGGCTCGTCGCAGATGATGAGCTTCGGCTCGACCGCGAGCGCGCGGGCGATGGCGATGCGCTGGCGCTGGCCGCCCGAGAATTCATGCGGATAGCGCCGGGCGAGGCGCGGCTCCAGCCCGACCAGCCGCAGCAGCTCGGCGACGCGCTCGGCCCGCCGCGCCGGCGGCACCAGAGCGTGCAGCGCCAGCGGCTCGGTCAGAATCTGGCCGACCGTCATGCGCGGATTGAGCGAGGCGTAGGGATCCTGGAAGATGATCTGCGCCTCGCGGCGGAAGGCGCGCAAGGCCCCGGCGTCGAGCGCGAGCAGGTCGCGGCCGTCGAAGCGGATCGTGCCGGCATCCGGCTCGATCAGCCGCAGCACCAGCCGGCTGACGGTGGACTTGCCGCAACCGGATTCACCGACCAGGGCCAGCGTCTTGCCGGCCTCCAGCGAGAAGGACACGCCATCGACCGCCTTGACGTGCGCCAGCGCGCGGCCGAGCAGCGAGCGCTGGGCGACGAAATGCTTGACCAGACCGTTGACTTCGAGGAGCGCGGTCATCGTGTCTGCTCCTCGCGGATACAGGTCTCGTGTCCCGGACGCGGCGCAGCACGAAGTGTTGCGACGCTGAACCGGGACCCAGTCTGCGGCCAGATGGGCCCCGGTTCAGCGGTGCACCACCGCGCTTCGCTTGTGCTGCAACGCGCCCGGGGCACGAGGAGAGACAGGAGCGCCATCACGACACCAGCAGTTCGAGCGGCGCGCGGATGCAGCGCGAGAGGTGGCCGTCGCTGACTTCGACCAGTGGCGGCGGCGCCTTGGTGCAGGCGTCGAGCACGAAGGGACAACGCGCGGCGAAGCGGCAACCGGCGGGCGGCTGCGCCATGTTCGGCACCATGCCCTTGATCGTCGCGAGCTGCTCGGCGCGGTGGTCGAGCCGCGGGATCGAGCCGAGCAGGCCGACCGTGTAGGGATGCTGCGGTGCGGAGAACAATTCATCCACCGGTGCGCGCTCGACGATCTCGCCGGCATACATCACGGCGACCTCGTCGCAGACCTCGGCCACGACGCCGAGATCGTGGGTGATCAGGATGATCGCGGCGCCGCTCGTGGCCTTCAGCTCGCGCATCAGCTCCAGGATCTGGGCCTGCAGGGTGACGTCGAGTGCGGTGGTCGGCTCGTCCGCGATCAGCAGGCGCGGGTCGCAGGCGAGTGCCATCGCGATCATGACGCGCTGGCGCATGCCGCCGGAGAGCTTGTGCGGGTAGTCGTCGATCCGACGCTCGGGCGAGGGGATATGGACGCGGCGCAACAGCTCGATCGCGCGTTCGCGCGCGCTCTTTCGCGAGTGGCCCCGGTGACGCAGGATCGTCTCGATGATCTGATCGCCGATCGTAAAGCTCGGATTGAGCGAGGTCATCGGTTCCTGGAAGATCATCGCCAGCCGGTTGCCGCGCAGATCGCGCAGCGTCTGGTCCGGTGTCGTCAGCAGGTCGAAACCGTCGAAGCGGATCGCGCCGGATATTTCCGCGCTTTGCTTCGGCAGCAGGCCCATGATCGCCAGCGACGTCACGCTCTTGCCGCAGCCGGATTCGCCGACGAGACCGAGCGTCGCGCCATTGGCGACGCTGAGATCGACGCTGTCGACCGCGTGGGTGATGCGGCCGTCGTCGCCATGAAAGCGGATACGCAGATCCTTGATCTCGATGAGGGGGCCGGCGCTCATGATCGTCTCGCGCGCGCCGCAGCGATGCTGGCGTCGATGACGCTGCGATCGGTGTTGCCGGCCGGGTTCTGCCGCGTCGGCATGGACGGGCGAAAGTGCACCCACAGCTCCTGGCTGACGCGCTCGAGGCGTTCGAGCTCACTGATGGGATCGGGATGATCGTCGGCGCGAATGTCGAGTGCCGGCCATTCCTCTTCGCCGTGGATCAAGAGCGCGGCCGATTGCTTGCCGCGCTTGTCGCCGCCGGCGGCTTCGCCGGCGCGCAACGCCGCGAGCAGGCGGCGCGGGAAGGGCAGGCTGTCGTTGGCGATATATGTCTTCGCGGTCTCGTCGAGCACGTCGGGGCCGGTGAGCATATTGCCGGCAATCGAGAAGCCGCTGCCTGCGACGTGGCCGCACCAATCGACGCAATCGCGCCCGGTATGCGCGGCGATTGCGCCGCTCGCATCCATGATATGAACCTGGCGGCTCTCGCGGCCGTCATCGGTCGCCAGCAGGGTGGCGAGCACGTCGTGGGCGTTGAGCCCCTCGCGCAACAGCTTGACGCCGTCGATGCCGTAATAGGGATTGACGAAGGCCTGCGTTGCGATGGCGCCGAGACCAGCCGCAATATACGGCACGCGCGCACCGACGGCGAAGAACCGGGTCGCAACAGCGATGCCGAACTGGCTGGTGGCAGGATCGCGCGCGATGATCGACCAGGTCATGTGCTGCCTTCAGCGCCCCGCCGCGTAGCCCTGCATGCCGCGCGGATTGGCGGCGGCGCGGCGGCGTACCCCGACGCGCGAGGCGGCGGTGAGGCGGCCTTCCGACCAGTCGGGACCGACCTCGACGATATGCCCGCGCTCGCGCAGATTTTCGATCGTCGCCTTCGGCACGCGATTCTCGACCACGAGCACGCCGGGACGCGCGGTGCGCGGCCAGAACGAGATCGGGAAATGCTCGGAATGCCAGGCCGGCGCGTCGATCGCTTCCTGGAGATTGAGGTTGCAATGGACGTGGCGCAGGAAGAATTGCGTGATCCACTGGTCCTGCTGGTCGCCGCCGGGCGAACCCCAGGCGAGGTAAGGCTCGCCGTCGCGCAGCGCCATGCTCGGAGAGAGTGTCGTGCGCGGCCGCTTGCCCGGCGCGAGCGCGGCGGGATGGCCTTCCTCCAGCCAGAACATCTGGGCGCGGCTGCCAAGGCAAAAGCCGAGCTCGGGAATGATCGGCGAGGATTGCAGCCAGCCGCCCGACGGCGTCGACGACACCATGTTGCCGTCCCTGTCGATGATGTCGAAATGCACGGTATCGCCGCGCACCTCGCCGAAGCGCCCCACGGTCGGCTCGCCGGCGCCGAGCGCGCCGACGGCCTCGCGTTGACCCTCGGCGCGGCGCAGCTTGACCACGCCGCCGAAGCCTTCGACCGAGCCCGGAATGAAATCGAGCGAGGCCTTGTCGGTGACGAGCTTGCGGCGCTCGTCGTTGTAGGTATCCGACAGCAGCGTTTCGATCGGGATCTCGTTGAACTTGGGATCGCCGTAGAATTTTTCACGGTCGGCAAAGGCGAGCTTGGCGCATTCGATCTGGAGATGGATGAACTCCGGCCCGGTCGGATCGAGCCCGTCGAGCGAAAAGCCCTTGAGCAGCGCGAGCTGCTGCAGCGTCACCGGTCCCTGGCTCCAGACGCCGGCCTTGCAGACGGTATAGCGGCCGTAATCATAGGTGAGCGGCGCTTCGACCGTCGGCTGCCAGCGCGCCATGTCGTCGGCGGAGAGCACGCCGCGATGCGGCGCGCCGCTGACGTCCATCACCTCCTGGGTCCGGCAGAACTTGTCGATGGCTTCCGCGACGAAGCCTTGCGACCAGGCTTTGCGCGCGCGCTCGATCTCGGCATCGCGGCCTCCGGCGCCGCTCTCGGCCTCGCTGAGAATGCGGGCGTAGGTCGCAGCCAGCGTCTTGTTGGTGAACAACGTGCCCGGCCTCGGCACCTCTCCGTGCGGAAGGTAGACGGCGGCCGAGGTCGGCCAGTGCCTGCGGAACAATTGCTCGACGGTCTGGATCGTGGCGCAGGCGCGCTCGACCAGGGGATAACCGTCGCGGGCGTAGGAGATCGCCGGCTCCAGCACGTCGCGCACGCGCATCGTGCCGTAGTCCCGCAGCAGCATCATCCAGGATTCGAAGGTACCGGGAACGCAGGCGGCGAGCAGGCCGGTGCCCGGCACCATGTCGAGGCCCTCGCTCCTGTAATGCGCGATGGTGGCGCGCGCCGGCGCCGGGCCCTGGCCGCAGATCACCTCGGTGCGGCCGCGCCTGACGTCATGGACGATGATCGGGACATCGCCGCCGGGACCGTTCAGATGCGGCTCGACCACCTGGAGCGTGAAGGCGGTGGCGACGCCGGCATCGAAGGCATTGCCGCCCTTTTCCAGGATGGCCATGCCCACGGCCGTCGCAATCCAGTGCGTCGAGGCGACGACCCCGAACGTCCCCTCGATCTCGGGCCTGGTCGTGAACGGATCGGGATTGATATTGCTGCCCATGGGACTTCACCACCTTATTTTCGGCGCGCGCAATTGATCACAGGGCTACGCCGCCGCCAAATGCGCAGGCTGCATGGCACGCGCGCGTCACGCCGGGACCGGCGCGGTGTTGACCGCATGGCAGGCGACGCCGTCGATCAATTCCGGCGTCTCCTTGCGGCAGAGATCGAACGCCAACGGGCAGCGCGGATTGAAGGCGCAACCGGAGGGCGGATTGATCGGGTTCGGGATCTCGCCCTTGACCGGAATGCGCTGGCGGCCGCTCATGGCAAGATCAGGCACGGCGCCCAGCAACATCTTGGTGTAGGGCATGCGCGGATTGGCGAACAGCTCGCGTCCTTCCGCGATCTCGACGATGCGGCCGAGATACATCACGCCGACGCGGCTCGCCATATGGCGCACCACGGCGAGGTTGTGGCTGATGAACATGTAGGTCAGGCCGAACTTGTCCTGGAGGTCGCGCATCAGGTTCAGGATCTGCGCCTGCACGGAGACATCGAGGGCCGAGGTCGGCTCGTCGCAGACGATGAATTCGGCGTCGGAGGCGAGCGCCCGCGCGATCGCGATGCGCTGGCGCTGGCCGCCGGAGAATTCGTGCGGGTATTTCAACCGGTCGTCCGGATGCAGGCCGACGAGGCTGAGCAGCTCGCCGACCCGGGCCTGGATGTCGCGCTCGCCCTGGATCAGGTCGAAGGCGCGGATCGGCTCGGAGATGATGGCATCGACCCGGAAGCGCGGGTTCAGGCTCGCATAGGGATCCTGGAAGATCATCTGGATCCGGCGGCGCAGCTTTCGTCGTGCGAGGGCCTGCCGCGGGTCGGTCATGGAGATGCCGTCGATCAGCACGTCGCCGGCGCTTGGCGGGAGCAGGCCGACGACCATGCGTGCCACCGTGGTCTTGCCGGAGCCGGACTCGCCGACCAGGGCAAACGTCTCGCCCTTCCTGATGTCGAAGGTGACGTGATCGACCGCCTTGAGATATTCGAGATGTCCGCCTTCGAGCACGCGGTTGAGCCATGGCTTCGAGACGTCGAAGACGCGGCGCAGGTTTGTGGCCTGGACGAAGGGAGCGCTCATGCCACGCTCTCCGCCGGCACATCGTCATAGAGGTGGCAGGCAACGGATTGCGCGCCGCGCGGCAGCGGCTCCGGCCGCTCGATACGGCAACGATCGAAGGCGAAGGCGCAGCGCGGATTGAACGAGCAGCCGCGCGGGATCGCCGACAGGCGCGGCATGGAGCCCGGGATCTGCACCAGGCGCTTGTCGTCGCCGGCAAGCGTCGGGATCGCGCCCATCAGGCCCTTGGCGTAAGGGTGCAGCGGATTCTTCACGACGTCCTGCACCGGGCCGATCTCGGCGACACGGCCGGCATACATCACGGCCACGCGGTCCGACGTCTCGGCGATCACGCCCATGTCGTGGGTCACCAGCATCACGGCGGTGCCGTGGTCGCGGCCGAGGCGCTTGATCAGCGAGATGATCTGCGCCTGCACGGAGACGTCGAGCGCGGTGGTCGGCTCGTCCGCGATGATCAGCTCCGGCTCGGCGCAGATCGCGAGCGCAATCACGACGCGCTGGCGCATGCCGCCGGAAAATTCGTGGGGATAGCCGTCGATGCGCTTTTCCGGCGCGGGAATGCCGACTTCGGCGAGCAGATCGATGGCGCGGCGGCGGGCGGCCGACTCGGACAGATTGAGATGGGTGCGGATCGTCTCCACGATCTGGTCGCCGACCTTGTACAGCGGGTTCAGCGATGTCAGGGGATCCTGGAAGATCATCCCGATGCGCTTGCCGCGCACGCGACGCATCTCCTCCGGCGGCAGATTGTCGATACGCAGGCCCGCGAGACGAATCTCGCCGCCGGCGATGCGGCCGGGCGGATCGATCAGGCCGATCACCGCGAGGCCGGTGACGGACTTGCCGGCTCCGGACTCGCCGACAACTCCGAGCACCTCGCCCTTGGCGATGTCGAACGAGACGCCGTCGATGGCGCGCAGCGTGCCGCGGCGGGAGGCGAACTCCACGTGAAGATCACGTACGGAAAGGACAGGTTCGGTCATGGACGAGGCGTATTCATCGAAGCTTCGGATTGAGCGCGTCGCGCAGCCAGTCGCCGAGCAGGTTGATCGACAGAATCAGCGCCGCGAGCGCAAGCCCCGGGAAGGCGACGATCCACCATTCGCCCGCGAACAAATAATTGTTGCCGATGCGGATCAGGGTGCCGAGCGAGGGCATGGTGTCGGGCAGGCCGACGCCGAGGAAGGACAGCGTCGCCTCGGTGATGATGGCGAGCGCGAGGTTGATGGTGGCGATGACCAGGATCGGACCCATCGTGTTCGGCAGCACGTGCCGCAGCATGATCTTCGGCGCCGGCAGGCCGATCAGCTGCGCGGCGGCCACGTAGTCCTTGTTCTTCTCGACCATCACGGAGCTGCGCACGGTCCGGGCATAGCCCACCCAGAAGCTCAGGCCGATCGAGATCACCAGCACCGCCAGCATGCTGGTGGCGTCCAGCCGGTTGCCGAGGATCGACTTCGCGATGCCGTTGACCAGAAGCGCGATCAGGATGGCAGGGAAGGTGAGCTGTACGTCGGCGATCCGCATGATGACGCCGTCGACCGCGCCGCCGAAATAGCCGGCGATCAGGCCGAGCGCGATGCCGAGCGCGCCGGCGAAGATCACGCCGGCGACGCCCACGGCGAGCGAGATGCGCATGCCGTAGAGAATGGCGGAGAACACGTCGCGGCCCTGCTCGTCGGTGCCGAGCAGGAACGGGCTCTGACCGTCCGCGGTCCACAGCGGCGAAATCCGCGAATTCATCAATTGCAATTGTGCCGGATCGAACGGGTTCTGCACCGCAAGCACGGAGGCAAAGATCGCAAGCAGGAAGAACAGGACCGTGATGGCCGCGGCCGCCATGGTGAGCTTGGAGCGGCGGAACGAATAGAACAGGTCGCTGTCGAGCGTGCGGCTGAACCAGCCATGGGCGGCCTGCACCGGCTGTGCGCCTTGCTTGTCGGAATTGGAGACGACTGCGTCGGACATGCAGGCTGCCCTATGCGGCGCGGCCGACGGTCGAGCGCAGGCGCGGATCGACCACCGTGTAGAGAATGTCGACCACCAGATTGATGGAGACGAAGATCAGTGAAACCATCAGCAGGTAGGCGGCCATGATCGGAATGTCGACGTTTTGCACGGCCTGGACGAACAGAAGCCCCATGCCCGGCCATTGGAACACGGTTTCGGTGATGATCGAAAATGCAATAACCGAGCCAAACTGAAGCCCGGCCACGGTGATCACGGGAATCAGCGTGTTCTTCAGCGCGTGGCCGAAATGGATGGCACGCGTGGTCAGCCCCCTGGCACGGGCGAAGCGGATATAGTCGGTTCGCAAAACTTCCAGCATCTCCGCGCGCACCAGCCGCATGATCAGCGTCATCTGGAACAGGCCGAGCGTGATCGAAGGCATGATCAGGGCCTTCAGTCCAGACACCGTGAGCAGGCCCGTCGTCCACCAGCCGAGCTTGACCACCTCACCGCGGCCGAACGACGGCAACCAGCCCAATGTCACCGCGAACAGATAGATCAGGAGAATGCCGATCAGGAAGGTCGGCAGCGAGATGCCGATCAGCGAGACCGCCTGGAATAATTTGGCCAGCACGGTATCGCGCTTGAGGGCCGAATAGACGCCCATCAGGATGCCGCAAACCATTGCAAACACGGTCGCGCAGATCGCAAGTTCCAGCGTCGCGGGCATGCGCTCCATCAACAGGGCCGCGACCGGCTGGCGGAACTGGTAGGAGACGCCGAACTTGAACTGCGCCGCATCGGCGAAATAGCGCACGAACTGCACCGGCACGGGGTCGTCGAGGCCGAGCGACTTGCGCACGATCGCGCGTTCGGCTGCCGAGGTGTCGATCGAGACGATCTGATTGACGGGGTCGCCGGCGAAACGGAACATCGAGAAGGCGATGATGCCGACGGCGAACATGACGCCGATGGCCTGAACGGCGCGGCGAAGCGTGAAAGCGAGCATGCCTTCCACTTTCCTTGGGTGAGCGTGCGGCCGACGTCCTTGTCGGCCGGAAAAGGAAAGGTCCCGGAAGGCGGATGCCGCCGGGACCTCGTGTTCAACCGATGCTTATTCCTTCTTGGTTGCCCAGTGGAACATGACGAGATTGTCGGCGCGCTGCGGCAGGTTGACCTTCTTCGATACGCCCCAGGCCAGCGCCTGCTGGTGCAGCGGGATGTAGGCCCAGTCCTTCATGCCGATTTCGTAGGCCTGCTTGATCAGCTGGTTGCGCTTGGCGGTGTCGGCTTCGACCAGCACCTTGTCGGTGATGGCGTCGAACTCCTTGTTGCAATAGCCGCCGAGATTGGCCTCGCCGCGCGAGGATTTCGCATCGTCGCGGCAGCCCATGATGTCGTAGAGCACGTTGTGGGAGTCCATCGTGCTCGGGGTCCAGCCCAGCAGGTAGAACGAGGTCTGGTAGCCGCCCTGCTTCAGCACCTTGGCGAAGTACTGCGCCTTCGGCTGCGCCAGGAGATTGATCTTGACGCCGATGCGGGCGAGCATGCCGACCACGGCCTGGCAGATCGCGGCATCGTTGACGTAGCGATCGTTCGGGCAATCCATGGTGACCTCGAAGCCGTCGGGGTAACCGGCTTCGGTCAGGAGCTTCTTGGCGCCGTCGGGATCGAATTTCGGCCGCGTGAACTCCTTGGACAGCACGAACAGTTCCGGCGCGATCATCAGCGCCGATGGCGTCGACAGGCCGCGCATCACGCGCGTCTTGATCAGCTCGATGTCGATCGCCTTGTAGAAGGCCTCGCGGACGCGGGCGTCCTTGAACGGGTTCTTGCCCTTGATGTTGGAGTAGAGCAGCTCATCGCGCATCTGGTCGAAGCCGATGAAGATGGTGCGCAGCTCCGGCCCTTTCAGCACCTGGGCATTCGGGCTGGAATCGACGCGGGAGATGTCCTGGATCGGCACCGGCTCGATCACGTCGACTTCGCCCGACAGCAGCGCGGCAACGCGGGTGGCGTCGGAAGCGATCGGGGTGAAGATGATCTCCTTCAGATTGCCTTCGACCTTGCCCCAATAATTGGGATTGGCCTTGAACACCGTCTTCACGCCGGGCTGGTGGCTTTCGATGACGAAGGGGCCGGTGCCGTTCTCGTGCAGCGAGGCATAGCTCGGCGTGGTCGCCGCCACCGGCGTCGGATCGACGACGTTATTCTCCTCGGCCCATTTCTTGTCCATGATGTACCAGACATCCCACGCATTATGCAGGATGGGATTGGGCGAGGGCAGGACGAAGTCGACGGTGTAGTCGTCGACCTTGACGACCTTGACGTCGGGCGCAAGACGGGTCTGCATGTTGGACCCCTTCTTGCGGACGCGATCGGCCGAGAACACCACGTCGTCGGCGGTGAAGGGATCGCCGTTGTGGAATTTCACGCCCTTGCGCAGATGAAAGCGCCAGCGGGTCGGCTCCGGGGTTTCCCAGCTTTCCGCCAGTGCCGGAATGATCTTGAGGTCCTTGTCGCGCGCGGTGAGGCCCTGATAGACGTGGCCGAGATGGGCGTGGGTGGTGCTCTCGTTCAGGGTATAGGGATCGAGCGATTTCAGGTCACCCTGGTTGGCATAACGTAGCGTCTGGCTGGCTGCTGGCGAGACCGCCAACGCAAGCGTACCGGCGAGCGTCGCCGCAAACAGACTTTGACCGACTGACATTCTTGACCCTCTCCACACTGCCGCGCCGGTGATTTTTGATTAATTCGGCGGGGCTGACTGATCCATGTTGCCCAGAGTTCTCGACCCGTGCAAGCATCATTCCAGCAAGGAACGCGCCAAGTTGCACCGCTGTGCAGCAATGCTGCCCGGCAATCCCGGGCAGGCCCGGCGAGCTTCTGCGTGGGTCGCGGGCCGGACAATTTGATTGACCATACCGGTCGATCGGGGAAGCCGGTTCTAGCGGCTTCCCCTCAGGTCGCTTGCGTTGCAGACCTTCTCGCGGTGATACTCCGACAGGCCGCTCGAATCTCATCTGGAGGGGACATGAAGGTTAACATCGAAATCGACTGCACCCCCCTCGAGGCCCGTCAGTTCTTCGGTCTGCCTGATGTGGGGCCGATGCAGACGGCGGTGATGGACAAGCTGCAGCAGCAGGTGCTCAGCAACATCGAAAAGGTCTCGCCGGAATCGCTGATCCAGAGCTGGTTCACCTTCGATCCCAAGATCGCCGAGCGGTTTCAGGACATGTTCGTCGCGATGGCTGGCCTCGGCGGCACGCGCGGCGACAAGAAAAAATAGTGTCGCCCGGACCGGACGGGGCGCTGCAAGAAGGCCGGCTTCGTCCGCCGGGTCTCGGCCTGCTGCTGGCCGAAGCCCGTGGGCTATTCGAGTTGAATGCGAGCCTATTGCTGTCGCCGCTCCTGATGCGAGCCCCGCGGGGCGATGGCCATCCGGTGCTGGCGCTGCCGGGCTTTCTTGCCAGCGATCTCTCGATGGTGCCGCTGCGGCGCTATCTCAGCGAGCTCGGCTATGAGGCGCATGCCTGGCGGATGGGCCGCAATCTCGGCGGGCTCGGGCGCATGCGGGATTCGCTGCGCATGCGCTTGGCCGAAATCCATGCCGCCACGGGACGCAAGGTCAGCCTGGTCGGGTGGAGCCTCGGCGGCGTCTATGCCCGCGATCTCGCGCTTTGGGCGCCCGACAAGGTCCGCTACGTCGTGACGCTCGGCAGCCCTTTTGCCAACGACGTGCGGGCGACCAACGCCACGCGGCTCTATGAGACGCTGTCCGGCGAGCGGGTCGAGGATTTTGCGGAGGCGCGCGAGGCGATCGCGGGCGATCTGCCGGTACCGGCGACGTCGGTCTATTCGCGCGCCGACGGCGTGGTGAACTGGCGGACCTGTCTGCTCCGTCCCTCCGAGCGCGCCGAGAACATCGAGGTGCTATTGGCGAGCCATATCGGGCTCGGCGTGAACCCGGCGGTGCTGTGGGCCGTGGCGGACCGCCTGGCGCAACCGGAGGGAGACTTCTGGCCATTTGACCGGGCAGGACCCTTTGCCATTGCATATGCCCCGCCGGACCGGGCAGTATCGGTCTGACGAGAAGCGCCGCCAAGGCGCCCGTCGAAGATTCGGGAGGGAACCATGGCTGACGGTAAGAAGCTGTCGTCGCTTGACGCGTCGTTTCTCTATCTGGAAACGCCGGAGATGCCGATGCATGTCGGCAGCATGGCGATCTTCCGCCTGCCTGACGACTACAAGGGCGATTTCTTCGAAGACTTCAAAGCGATGATCGTCTCGCGCCTGCACATCGCGCCGATTCTCAAGGCGCGGCTGGAGAAGGCGCCGCTCGACATCGATCATCCCTCCTGGGTCGAGGACGACCAGTTCGACATCGACCGCCACATCTTCCGCGCCAGCCTGCCGCAGCCGCGCGACCGCGCCACGCTCGAGCGCATCGTCGGCTGGATGCATGCCAAGCTGCTCAACCGCGCCCGCCCGCTCTGGGAGTTCTACGTGTTCGAGGGCATGAAGGACAACGAGGTCGGGCTCTATTCCAAGATGCACCATGCCGCGATCGACGGCGGCGCCGGTGCGGCGCTGACCAACATGATCTACGACATCTCGCCGATTCCGCGGAAGGTCGATCCGCCGACGGCTGGCAGCAAGCCCGGGCAGGAGCCGCGCGACATCGCCGCCAACCTGCTCGATTCCTATCAGCAGCTGTTCAGCCAGCCGCTGGAGGCTTCGCAAGCGGCGAAGAACCTGCAGCTGCCGCGCACCGGCAAGAGCGATATCGGCTCGATCCTGTTCGACAACGCGATGTACCAGATCGAGAGCGCCGTTCGATTTGCCGGCAACATCCCGACCGTGCTCAAGAGCGTCTCTGACGTGCTCGGCAAGATCGCCGATCCCAAGTCGCGCGAGAGCCTCGCCAGCATGGTGTCGCCGCCGACCATGCTCAACAAGACGATCTCCTCGGAGCGCAGCTTTGCCGGCGTGTCGATCCCGCTGTCGCGGGCGAAGGCGCTGGCCAAGCAGGCCGGCGGCAAGCTCAACGACGTCGTGCTGGCGCTCGCCTCCGGCGTGGTTCGCCGCTATCTCCTGCAATATGGCACGCTGCCGGCGAAATCCTTGACGGCAGCGGTGCCGATCTCGCTGCGCGAGGAGGGCAACACCGAGGCCAACAACCAGGTGTTCGGCATGATCTGCTCGATCGCGACCAACATCGAGGATCCCAAGGCGCGGCTGGAGGCGATCATCGCGCAATCGACCAAGTCCAAGGAGATGTCGCATCCCTTGCGCGCGTTGATGCCGCAGGTCTCCAACATCTCGATGCTGGGCGCACCGATCATGGTGCAGATCCTGGCGCTGCTCTACAGCCGTTCGAATCTTTCCGACGTGCTGCCGCCCGCGGCCAACATCACCGTGTCCAATGTGCCCGGGCCGCGGCAGACGCTCTATGCCGCCGGAGCCGAGCTATTGCACATCTTCCCGGTGTCGATCTCCACCCACGGGCAGGCGCTCAACATCACCGTGCAGAGCTATCGCGACCAGCTCGATTTCGGCTTCATCGTCGGCGCCAACATCATCCCGCACGTGCAGGTGATGTGCGACATGCTGCCTGAGGAGTTCGCCGCGCTGGAGGCGGCCTACACGCCGCCGGCCGCTGATATCAAGGGCGCTGCGGAGTAAGGAATTTGCAATGATTGAGATGCCCCCGCTCAAGTTCGCGACGACGAACGGAATTCGCATGGGCTATTACGAGGCAGGCCCGGCCAATGACAAGCCGCCGGTCGTGCTGTGCCACGGCTGGCCCGAGCTCGCCTTCTCCTGGCGCCACCAGATCAAGGCGCTGAGCGAGGCCGGCATCCGCGTGATCGCGCCCGACCAGCGCGGCTATGGCGCGACTGACCGGCCCGAGCCGGTCGAGGACTACGACATGGAGCATCTGACCGGCGATCTCGTCGGGCTGCTCGATCATCTCGGAATCGACAAGGCGATCTTTGTCGGCCACGACTGGGGCGGCTTCGTCGTCTGGCAGATGCCGCTGCGGCACCCCACGCGTGTCGCCGGTGTGGTCGGCGTCAACACCCCGCATTGGGACCGCGCGCCGATCGACCCGATCGCGCTCTTTCGCCAGCGTTTTGGCGACCAGATGTACATCGTCCAGTTCCAGGACCCCGCGCGCGGGCCGGACAAGATCTTCAGCAGCCGTGTCGAGCAGACTTTTGACGCCTTCATGCGCAAGCCGGCCGCGCGCCCTCCGGGTGCGCCCGAAGAACAGCCGATTGCCGGCATTGGTGCTTCGCCCCGCATCAACCTGGCGTTCCCGCAGATGATTGCGAATTACGACGCCAGACATGATCCGCGCACGCCGATCCTGTCGGCAGACGAGAAGAAGGTGTTCGTCGACACGTTCGCGAAGACCGGCTTCACCGGCGGCATCAACTGGTACCGCAACTTCACCCGCAACTGGGAGCGCGCGAACGGGTTGGACCACCACATCCACGTGCCCTCGTTGATGATCATGGCCGAGAACGATGCAGTGCTGCCGCCCTCGGCGGCCGACGGCATGGAGAAGCTGATTGATGACCTCGAGAAGTATCTGGTGAAGGACAGCGGCCATTGGACGCAGCAGGAGAAGCCGGAAGAGGTCAGCGCCAAGCTGATCGAATGGCGTAGAAGGCGGTTTGGCTAACGACGCAGTCGTCATCCCGGGGCGATGCGTAGCATCGAACTATGGTGCGCTCTTGCGCACCTGAGGATCTCGTCATTCCGGGTCTGGTCCTTCGCACCATCCCGGAATGACGTAAGGCAGGGGGAAGCGTAGTTAGCAGGGGGAAGCGTAGTTAAATGTCATCCAAGAACCGTCTGGATCCGATTCCGCAGCCGCCGACCAAGCCGGTGGTCGGCAACATGCTGTCGCTGGATGCGGCCGCTCCCGTGCAGCACCTGACGCGGCTTGCCAAGGACCTCGGTCCGATCTTCTGGCTCGACATGATGGGCTCGCCGATCGTCGTCGTCTCCGGCCACGATCTCGTCGACGAGCTCTCCGACGAGAAGCGGTTCGACAAGACGGTGCGCGGCGCGCTGCGGCGCGTGCGTGCGGTCGGTGGCGACGGCCTGTTCACCGCCGACACCCGCGAGCCGAACTGGAGCAAGGCGCACAACATCCTGCTGCAGCCCTTCGGCAACCGCGCCATGCAGTCCTACCACCCGAGCATGGTCGACATCGCCGAGCAGCTCGTCCAGAAATGGGAGCGGCTCAACGCCGACGACGAGATCGACGTCGTCCATGACATGACGGCGCTGACGCTGGATACGATCGGCCTGTGCGGCTTCGACTACCGCTTCAATTCGTTCTATCGGCGCGATTACCATCCCTTCGTCGAGTCACTGGTGCGTTCGCTCGAAACCATCATGATGACGCGCGGCCTGCCGTTCGAGCAGCTGTGGATGCAGAAGCGCCGCAAGACGCTCGCCGAAGACGTCGCCTTCATGAACAAGATGGTCGACGAGATCATCGCCGAGCGGCGCAAGAGCGCGGAGGGGATCGACGATAAGAAGGACATGCTCGCCGCGATGATGACCGGCGTCGACCGCGTCACCGGCGAGCAGCTCGACGACGTCAACATCCGCTACCAGATCAACACCTTCCTGATCGCGGGTCACGAGACCACCAGCGGTCTGTTGTCCTACACGCTCTATGCGCTGCTCAAGCATCCGGAGATTCTCAAGAAGGCCTATGACGAGGTCGACCGCGTCTTCGGCCCCGACGTCAACGCCAAGCCGACCTATCAGCAGGTGACGCAGCTCACCTACATCACGCAGATCCTGAAGGAGGCACTGCGGCTGTGGCCGCCGGCGCCGGCCTACGGTATCTCGCCGCTGAACGATGAGACCATCGGCGGCGGCAAGTACAAACTCAGGAAGGGAACGTTCGTCACCATCCTCGTGACGGCGCTGCACCGTGATCCCAGCGTGTGGGGGCCCAATCCCGACGCGTTCGATCCCGAGAATTTCAGCCGCGAGGCGGAAGCAAAACGGCCGATCAATGCCTGGAAGCCGTTCGGCAACGGCCAGCGCGCCTGCATCGGCCGCGGCTTCGCCATGCACGAGGCCGCGCTCGCGCTCGGCATGATCCTGCAGCGCTTCAAGCTGATCGATCACCAGCGCTACCAGATGCATCTGAAGGAGACGCTGACGATCAAGCCGGAGGGCTTCAAGATCAAGGTGCGGCCGCGTGCCGATCGCGAGCGCGGCGCCTATGGCGGGCCGGTTGCGGCTGCGTCCTCGGCGCCGAAGGCGCAGCGCCAGCCCACCACACGGCCCGGCCACAACACGCCGATGCTGGTGCTCTACGGCTCCAATCTCGGCACCGCCGAGGAGCTCGCAACGCGCATGGCCGATCTTGCCGAGATCAACGGCTTTGCCGTGCATCTCGGCCCGCTCGACGATTACGTCGGCAAGCTGCCGCAGGAGGGCGGCGTGCTGATCATCTGCGCCTCCTACAACGGCGCGCCGCCGGACAATGCGACGCAATTCGTCAAATGGCTCGGTGAGGATCTGCCGAAGGACGCCTTTGCCGGCGTACGCTATGCCGTATTCGGCTGCGGCAACAGCGATTGGGCAGCGACCTATCAATCAGTGCCGCGCTTCATCGACGAGCAATTGTCGAAGCACGGTGCGCGCGCGGTCTATCCGCGCGGCGAGGGCGATGCGCGCAGCGATCTCGACGGCCAGTTCCAGAAATGGTTCCCGGCGGCTGCGCAAGTCGCGACCAAGGAATTCGGCATCGACTGGAATTTCACCCGCACGGCCGAGGACGATCCGCTCTACGCGATCGAGCCTGTCGCGGTGACCGCGGTCAACACCATCGTCGCCCAGGGCGGCGCGGTGGCGATGAAGGTGCTGGTCAATGACGAGCTCCAGAACAAGGCCGGCCCGCATCCATCGGATCGCTCGACGCGCCACATCGAGGTGCAGCTGCCGGCCGACGTCGCCTATCGCGTCGGCGACCATTTGAGCGTCGTCCCGCGCAACGATCCGACGCTGGTGGATTCAGTTGCCCGCCGCTTCGGCTTCCTGCCGGCCGATCAGATCAGGCTCCAGGTGGCCGAAGGCCGGCGCGCGCAATTGCCGGTCGGCGCGGCCGTGTCGGTCGGCCGTCTGCTCAGCGAGTTCGTCGAGCTGCAGCAGGTAGCGACGCGCAAGCAGATCCAGATCATGGCCGAGCACACCCGCTGCCCCGTCACCAAGCCGAAGCTGCTGGCCTTCGTCGGCGAGGAGGCGGGGCCGCTCGAGCGCTATCGCAGTGAGATCCTCGCCAAGCGCAGATCGGTGTTCGACCTGCTGCTCGACTATCCGGCTTGCGAATTACCGTTCCACGTCTATCTCGAAATGCTCTCGCTGCTGGCGCCGCGCTATTACTCGATCTCGTCCTCGCCGTCGGTCGACCCGGCGCGTTGCAGCGTCACGGTCGGCGTGGTCGAAGGGCCGGCCGCCTCCGGCCGCGGCACCTACAAGGGTATCTGCTCGAACTATCTCGCCAACCGGCGGGCGGGCGATACGATCTATGCCACCGTGCGCGAGACCAAGGCGGGCTTCCGCCTGCCCGATGATCCAACCGTGCCGATCATCATGATTGGTCCGGGCACGGGACTTGCGCCGTTCCGCGGCTTCCTCCAGGAGCGCGCCGCGCGCAAGGCGAAAGGGGCCGCGCTCGGCCCATCGATGCTGTTCTTCGGCTGCCGCCATCCCGACCAGGATTTTCTTTACGCGGAGGAGCTGAAGGCGCTGGCGGCGAGCGGCATCACCGAGCTGTTCACGGCATTCTCGCGCGCGGACGGGCCGAAAACCTATGTGCAGCACGTGCTCGCGGCGCAGAAGGACAAAGTCTGGCCGCTGATCGAGCAGGGCGCGATCGTCTATGTTTGCGGCGATGGCGCGAAGATGGAGCCGGACGTGAAGGCCGCGCTCGTCGCGATCCACCGCGAGAAGAGCGGCAGCGATGCTGCTGCCAGCGCGCGCTGGATCGAGGAGATGGGCGCGAACAGCCGCTATGTGCTCGATGTCTGGGCAGGCGGTTAGCCGGAGCCCCGGTGCTGTAGCCTGGATGGAGCGAAGCGAAATTCGGGCTGTCTTTCCGCGGATAAACGTTTCCCGGATTGCGCTGCGCTCCATCCGGGCTAAGAGGTGAATCGTGCTAAAGCACTCCCATGATTCCCTGGGAAAAGCTCGCCACCGCCAAAATCCCCGGTTCCGACGAGGAGCTCCGCCTGATGCGGCGGGGCAAGGAGTTCTCCATCAAGCTCGGTACCAACGAGCTCATGAACAGCCGCCTGTCGGGATCGGAAGCGGCGCTCGCAACGCTTGCCGCGAAGCAGATCGAGAAAGTCGCAAAACCCGTCGTTCTCATCGGCGGTCTCGGCATGGGTTTTACGCTACGCGCGGCGCTGGCCGTGCTCGGAGCCCAGGCGAAGATCGTCGTCTCCGAGCTGGTCCCGTCGGTCGTCGCCTGGGCGCGCGGCCCGATGGCGGAGGTCTTCGGCGACAGTCTCGATGATGCCAGGGTGAGCATTCGCGAGATCGATGTTGGTGAAGTCATCCGGGCGAAGCGTTCGGCCTTCGACGCCATCCTGCTTGACGTCGACAACGGGCCGGAGGGTCTGACCCGGAAGGGCAATGACGCGCTCTACGATGCGAGCGGGCTGCAGGCTGCGAAGAAGGCGCTGCGGCCGGACGGCGTGCTCGCGGTCTGGTCGTCGGGACCCAATCCGGCGTTCACAGGGCGCCTCAAGCGTGCCGGCTTCGACGTCAACGAGGTCAACGTTCGCGCCACCGGCAGAGGCGGCGGCGCGCGCCACGTGATCTGGATCGCGCGGAAGGGCTAGGCTGCGCCCCAAGGCTAGAACATCGTGTTGCCGTTCGCCGGGTTTTCAGGAATCTCCTGAACGACGTCCCAATGCTCGACGATCTTGCCGTTCTCCAGCTTGAAGATGTCCACGATCGCGCGGCCCCTGGTGCCGGGCTCGCGAACGGAGTGGACGTGCAGGATGACGAAGTCGCCCTCCGCGAAGCTGCGCTTGATCTCGCTGCGCGAGTTCGGAAACTTCTCGCGCAGGAAGCCGATGAACTTCCGGAAACCGTCCGGGCCATCGGGGGCGGTTGGATTGTGCTGGACGTAACGGTTGCCGACATAGGCGAGGGCGGCGTCGGCATCCTTCTGGTTGAGGCCTTTTTCATAGAAGGCCAGCACGGTTTGGCGGTTGGCTTCTTCCTGCGCGCTGGCGGCCATCGCGGCGCTGCCGGCGAGAGACAACATGAGAAGGGCGGCCATCATTGCCGCAGATCGAATGATGAAATGCATGTGAGCTCCGAGAGGCCGCAGCCCCTGTTTGGCGTTTGAGGCGGCCTGTATAGCCTTCATCGGGGCCCCAGTTAAGACAGGCACCGGCAGCTCACATGGTCACCGGGAGGAGACCGGCCGGCCTAAGCGGCCTGCGCCGCCGCGCCATGCGCATGCTTGTCGATCGCGTCGATGATCTCCGGCCAGAATCGCATCGGTAGCGCGTGGCCCATGCCCTCGATCATCAGCAGCTTTGCGTTCGGGATCGATGCGGCCGTGTCCTTGCCGCCTTCGGGGCGGACCAAGGGATCGACGGTACCGTGAATGACCAATGTCGGAACCTTCACAGCGTGCAGTCGCTCCTTGCGGCTGCCGGAGGCCAGCACGGCACGGAGCTGGCGGCCGACGCCGGCCGGATTGAGCCCGCGCGCGAACACGCGCTCGGCGCGGCCAGGATCGAGCGCTTCCTCTTCCGGGAAATGTCCGGCGCGCAGCACCTTCCAGGTCTGGCCGTAGCGGACGATGAACTCCTCCTTGCTGCGCGGCGGCGGGGCCATCAGCATGGCGGCAGCCTCGCGGGTGGGCGGCGGCACGCGCGGATTGCCGGTGGTCGACATAATCGAGGTCAGCGAGCGCACGCGGTGCGGAAACGACAGCGTCACCTCCTGCGCGATCATGCCGCCCATGGACGCGCCGACGAGATGCGCCGACTTGATGCCGAGCGCATCCATCAGGCCGACCGTGTCCTTGGCCATGTCGACCAGCTTGTAGGTGGCGGCCACTGGGATCCGCAACAAGCGCAGCTTCAGCAGCTCGAACGGCGTCAGCCGCTTGCCGCCGGTGAGATGGCTCGACTTGCCGATGTCGCGGTTGTCGAAGCGGATCACGCGGAAGCCGCGGGCGGCGAGCTGCTCGCAGAATGCATCGTCCCAATGGATCATCTGCGCGCCGAGGCCCATGATCAGCAGCAGCGGCTCGGCATTGTCGTTGCCGAAGATCTCGTAGCAGATGTCGATGCCGTTGGCGCGGACGGTCTGGGGCGGCTGATGGGCGGTCACGGGTCCCTCCTGCTGACCGATGCTGTATCGCACGGTTTCGTTCCGCGAAGAAGCGGCGTGTCCGACGCTGCGCCCGCTGCTTGCCGGTTGACCGGCACCGCGCAACGGTGTGGTATGGCGCGACAAGAAGGGTGCAAAGCCCTCCGCATTGGGAGGACGCTGATGACCGACAAGAACACCGATCCGGTCGCCTTGTGGCAGAAGATGGTTGGCGAAATGGAGAAGGGTTTCAACTCCTTCGCGACCAAGGCGATGGAGACGCCCGAATTCTCGCAGGCCATGAACCGCGCCGGCGGCGTTGCTGCAGGTGCTCAGAAGCAGTTCGGCGATCTCATGGAGAAATACCTGCTCTCGATGAACCTGCCGAGCCGCGAGCAGATGACCGGCATCGCGGAACGGCTCCAGTCGATCGAAGGCCAGCTCGGCGAGATCAAGTCGATGCTGAGCCAGATGTCGGCCAATTCGGGCGCGCCGCAACCCGGCGCCGCGCCGCGGCCGCCGCGCACCAAACGTCCGCCGTCCGAAGGCGGAGACCAAAAATGAACGCGCCGGCGGGACTTGATCTTGCGTCGATCCCGGAGCGCATCCAGTCCGAGGTGCAGCGCGCGATTCAGCGCAGCATCAAGGGCGTCGAATATTTCTCGACCTCGGGCCCCTCGCTCGGCTCGACGCCAAAGGACGTTCTGCACTCGCGCGGAACCATGAGCCTCTATCACTACCGGCCGATGACGGACGAGATCTACCGCGTGCCGGTGCTGATCGTGATGGCAACCACGAACCGCGGCTACATTCTCGACCTCGTGCCCGGCCAGAGCTTCATCGAGTTCCTGCTGAAACGCGGCTACGACGTCTACATGCTGGATTGGAGCGCGCCGCGGCCGGAGGAGAAGAGCCTGCGCATGGAGGACTACGTCCTCGACTTCATCCCCGATTGCGTCCGCCGCGTACAGGCCGATTCCGGCGAGCAGGATGTTTCCATCATCGGCTATTGCTTCGGTGGCGTGCTGTCGCTGCTCTACGGCTCGATCCACCAGGACGGGCCGATGAAGAACCTGATCTGCTTCACCACGCCGATCGATTTCCGCGAGATGAAGCTGTTCTCGAATTTCTCCGACCGCCGCTATTTCGACGTCGACCACCTCGTCGACAGCGTCGGCAACGTGCCGCCGGAGATGATCCTGTCCTCGTTCGAGATGCTGCGCCCGGCCTCGCGCGCGGTGAGCCAGATCCAGCTCTGGGAAAACATCTGGAACGACGAGTTCGTGAAGTCGTACCGCATGTTCGACCGCTGGGCGACCGACACGCTGCCGCTCGCCGGCGAATATTTCCGCACCATCACCAAGGACCTGATGTGGGACAACAAGCTGTTCAACGACACCATGTCGGTCGGCGGCCGTGCGGCCAAGCTCGAGAACATCACGGTGCCGACCCTGCATGCGGTCGCAGAGCACGATCACATCGTGCCCTATGAGGCCGCCAAGCACCTGATCCCAAAGGTCGGCTCGACTGACAAGGAAGAGGTGATCCTGAAGGGCGGTCACGTCTCTCTCGTTGCCGGCGCCAACGCGGTGAAGCGGCTGTGGCCGAAACTGGATTCCTGGCTGGGAAAGAGATCGATATGAGCGAGCAGCGTTCCTATCCGCGCCACGTCAAGACCGACGCCGGCGCTATTGAGATCCGCCTGATGTCGCCCGCCGACGAGGCTGCGGTGCTGGCCTTCGGCAAGGCCCTGCCGACCCACGATTTGTTGTTCCTGCCACGCAACATCAGCGAACCGAAGGTGCTGTCGGCCTGGGTCAAGGAGATCGAGCGCGGAGCGATTCAGAGCCTGCTCGCGGTCAGAGAGGGCAGGGTCGTCGGTTGCGGCACGCTGGTGCGCGATCCTCATTCCTGGTCGCCTCATGTCGGTGAGATCCGCATGGTGGTTTCGCCCGAGGTCCGCGGCAAGGGCGTGGGCAAGGCGCTGTCGCAGGAGACCTTTGCCCTCGCGCTCGGGGCGGGCCTGGAAAAGCTGTCGGTCCAGATGACGGTGGATCAGCAGGCTGCGATCGCCCTGTTCGAGAGCCTCGGCTTCAAGGCCGAGGCCCTGCTGCGGGACCATGTGCGGGACGTCGACGGCAAGACCCACGACATCGTCGTGCTCGGCCACAACGTCGCGCAGGTCCAGGCTCAGATGGAGGCCTATGGGCTGCCAGGCGCCGTCCAGCACTAGCAGGGTCCGGCATTAGGGCCGGATCGGGCCGATCACTGGGCTCTCCTGACTAGCGAGGCATCACGATGCCTCTCGTTAAGGCTCATCACGATTTCGTGATATCGCAGTGCAATATGAATATTGCGACGCACAATTGACCGTGCCATATAAGACGTGCCCCGGGCCAATGCGGACGGGGTGAGCCCATAGCTCAGACCATTGAGGATGGAGAGAACCCCCCATGACCACTGAAACCAACACCGCTTTCGAGGGCTTCAAGGACGCTTTCAAGAACATCCAGAACCTGGAAGTTCCCGAGGCCGCCCGCGAATTCGTCAAGAAGACTGCCAACACCGCCAAGGACCGTGCTGCCGAGGTGTTCGCTGGCTCCGAGCGCGTGACCGCCGCCGTCGAGAACGCGGTGACCGAGTCGGTCACCGAGGCCGGCAAGATCAGCCGCAACATCCAGCAGGCGATCTATGAGGACGCCGAGGCGTTCTTCTCGGGCATCGACAAGCTCGCATCCGCCAAGTCGGTCAGCGAAGCCGTCGAGATCCAGTCGAGCCTGCTCCGCTCCCGCGGCGAAGTGTTCGTCTCGCGCGCCAAGGCGACCGCCGACTATCTCGGCAAGCTCGCCGCCAACGGTGCGAAGTCCGCTCAGGACAATTTCGCCAAGGTCTACACCAAGACCGCCTGATCTGGCGCCTGAGCACAAACTGAATTTGAGGCCCGCTTCGGCGGGCCTTTTGTTTGATTTGCGTTCCCCGGATGCAGTGCAGCGCGCCGCATTTGCGGCGTGATGCACTGCTGATCCGGGGTCCATCGGCTTGCTGGGTCCCGGCTCTGCGGCGCATCGCTTTGCGACGCACCGCGTCCGGGACACGTGGAGGTCGGCACGCTAAGTTTGCGTCATGGCGATTCAAAGCACCTTCTCCTTCGACGCCCCCGGCGATGCCGAACGCGCGGCCGAGCTCCGCCGCGTCAAGGCGCTGGCGACTCTGGTGCTGGCCTCGACGCTGGCACTGTTTGTCGTCGCAAAGTGGCTGCTGCCCGTGCATCCGGTGTTCGGCTTCATTGCTGCCTTCGCCGAAGCGGCGACCATCGGCGGGCTCGCCGATTGGTATGCCGTGGTGGCGCTGTTCAAGCGGCCGCTCGGCCTGCCGATCCCTCACACCGCGATCATCCAGAGCAACCAGGCCCGCATCGCCGACAAACTCGGCGAATTCATCCAGGTACATTTCCTCGAGGCGGGTCCCGTCGAGGCCAAGCTGAAGGAGATCGACTTCGGCTCCTTCGTTGCCGACTGGCTGCGCGACCGCAAGCGCAGTGACGACCTCGCGCGCTTTGCGCTGCGTCTGTTGCCGGAGGCGGTGTCCGCAACCGAAAGCTCCGGCCTGATGACGTTCATCATCCGCCGCATGTCATCGCAGCTCCAGGCGATCGACCTTGCGCCGCTCGCGGCGGGCACCCTGCGTGGCTTCGTGGCGGAAGGGCGGCACCAGATCCTGTTCGACGATCTCCTGCGCGTGATGCACGAGACGCTGAACCAGAAGGAAACGATGGCGATGATCCGCGAGAAGGTGCGCGCGGAATTGCCGACCCTGCTCAAGCTCTATCGCGCCGACAAGTTTCTGGTGAACAAGATCGTGGCCTCCGCCACCGCCTTCTTCAACGAAGTGCGCAGCGATCCCAAGCATCCGTTCCGCGGCGAGTTCGACCGCATGGTGCTGAGCTTCGTCGACCGGCTCGGCACCGACCAAGCCTATATCGACCGCATCGACGGCCTGAAGCGCGATCTGCTGGCGCGGCCGGAGCTTGCCGACCTTGCCCGCACCGTCTGGGCCAACACCCGCTCCTTCATCGAGCGCAGCGCGAGCGGCGAGACGCAGGTGCTGCAACATCATCTCGCAGGGATGTTCGTCTCGGCTGGCGAGGCGCTCGCCAGCGATGCCGAGCTGCGCGGCGAGATCAACAAGGGTCTCGTGACCGTGCTGCGCAGCTTCGTCGCGGATCAGAAGAGCGGCGTGTCGACCTTCATCTCCGATCAGGTCAAGGCGTGGAATATGACGCAGCTGATTTCGCTGATCGAGATCAACATCGGCCGCGACCTGCAATACATCCGCTTCAACGGCTCATTGATCGGCGGGCTCGCCGGGCTCGGGCTCTACACCGTAGAATCCCTGCTCCGATTGTTGTGACTTTTGCGTCACGGCCGTTAGCATTAACGCGCGGGCCTATTGTCGCCTGGCGTCTCTCCCGCTTGAATATCGGGAACCGGCCGCCTAGCTGATTCATGTTGCGCTGCGGAACGATCAAGAAGCCGGTGCATTGGAATTCATGCCGTTTTGCCGGTCTCGCTGCCGGCGGCCTTTCCAGGAATTCTTCCCAGGGGAAACATTGATGACCGCAACTGCCCAGACGCTGCGACCGCCGTCCCGCACCTTGATGTTTCTGGAGGGGCGCGCGATCCATGAGTTCGGCGCATTCCTCGGCGCCCTGCCGCTGTTGAGCCTTGCGCCGCGCGGCGATGGACATCCGGTGCTGGTGCTGCCGGGCCTCGTGGCTTCCGATGTCTCTACACGTGCGCTGCGCGCGTTTCTGACGAGCAAGGGCTATGCGGTCAGCGGCTGGCGTCAGGGGCGCAACTATGGCCTGCGCGACGGCGTGCAGGACGCGATGGTCGATCTGGTCCATGAGCTCAGCGAGACGCACGGTCGAAAGATCAGCCTGGTCGGCTGGAGCCTTGGCGGCCTCTATGCGCGCCAGCTCGCCAAGATGATGCCGGAGCGCGTGCGCCAGGTGATCACGCTCGGCAGCCCCTTCGCCGGCGATCCGCGCTCGACCAATGCCTGGCGCGTCTACGAATGGGCGAGCGGGCGCAAGGCCGACGAGGTCGATCCCCGCTTTGGCGGCGAGCTCGCCGTGCCGCCGCCGGTGCCGACCACTGCCATCTTCAGCCGCACCGACGGCGTCTGCGCCTGGCAGGGCTGCATGGAGAAGTCGGGCGCACAGACCGAGAGCATCGAGGTCGAAAGCAGCCATTGCGGCATGGGTCATCATCCCGTCGCGGTCTATGCCGTGGCCGATCGCCTCGCGCAGAAGGAAGGCCAGTGGCGCCCGTTCGACCGCAGCGGCTGGCGCAGCCTGGCCTATCCCGACCCGCACAGGTGATCTCTTTATTCGCCTCTTCCCGCACGCGGCAGGGCAATCGCACTTGAATTTTCGAGAGGCCGTCAATTTTCGAGAGGCCGTCATGCCCGGGTTTGTCCCGGGCATCCACGTTCTTTGTGCTGCGTAGACAGGCGTGGATGGCCGGGACAAACCCGGGCATGACGACGTGGAGAGAAGTCGTCCCGATAGCCACCTTTCATATGCGATAGCCCCGCAAGCGGGGAGAAGGAGAAGACGCGTCTCCCCCGTCCATTGTCGGGCCCGCATCAAACGCGCTAAGCCTGCCGCATGGCGCATCCGCTCTCCCGCATCATCGATCAGCTCAAGCGCGAGCCCTCGCGTACCGGCTCCATCGTCATCACCGTGTTCGGCGACGCCATCGTGCCGCGCGGCGGCTCGGTGTGGCTCGGCACGCTGCTGGAATTCTTCGAAAGCCTGGATATCGACAGCGGCGGGGTGCGCACCGCGATGTCGCGGCTTGCCGCCGACGGCTGGCTGACGCGCGAGAAGGTCGGCCGCAACAGTTTCTATCGCCTGGCCGACAAGGGCCGCCAGACGTTCGAGGCCGCGACGCGCCACATCTACGATCCGCCACCGTCCGACTGGACCGGGCGCTTCGAGCTGCTGCTGATCGGAAACGGTGAGGACCGCGACGCCTCGCGCGAAGCGCTGCGCAATGCCGGCTTCGGCAGCCCGCTGCCGGGCGTGTGGGTCGCGCCATCAGGCGTGCCGGTGCCGGATGAGGCGGCGGGCGCGATCCGCCTCGAGGTCTCGGCGGAAGACGACAGCGGCCGCCGTCTGCTCAGCGCGAGCTGGCCGCTCGATCGGACCGCGGACGCTTATCTTAAGTTCATGAAGACGTTCGAGCCGCTGCGCGCCGCGATCGCGCGCGGCACCGATTTGTCCGACGCCGACGCCTTCACCGCGCGGATTCTCTTGATCCACTATTACCGCCGCGTGGTGCTGCGCGATCCGCTGCTGCCGGAGAGTCTCTTGCCTGCGGATTGGCCGGGCAGGGCCGCCCGCGCGCTCTGCGGCGAAATCTACCGCGCGCTGCTTGCGCCGTCCGAACAATGGCTTGATGGCCATGGAACCAATGAAAAAGGGCCATTGCCGGCGGCGCGAAAGCTGCTGGAGCGGAGGTTCGGCGCCTGACCATTATGTTACAGAAATATATTGCATGACGTAAATCTTGTTATATATTCCCTCCCAACAAACGGGAGGATGCGCATGTACACCCAGGCGCTGAACACGGCCGAGACCGCTGATCGCGATCTGGAGGACGCAGGCAAAGCTGCGCAATTCCAGGCCCGCATCGATGCCGAGGAGCGCATCGAGCCGAACGACTGGATGCCGGCGGCCTATCGCAAGACGCTCACCCGCCAGATCTCCCAGCACGCGCACTCCGAAATCGTCGGCATGCTGCCCGAAGGCAACTGGATCACGCGTGCGCCGACGCTGCGCCGCAAGGCCGCGCTGCTCGCCAAGGTGCAGGATGAATGCGGCCACGGGCTTTATCTCTACGCCGCCGCCGAGACGCTCGGCTCCTCGCGCGAGGAGCTGGTCGATGCCATGCTCGCGGGGAAAGCAAAGTACTCCTCGATCTTCAACTATCCGACGCTGACCTGGGCGGACATCGGCACGATCGGCTGGCTGGTTGACGGCGCCGCGATCATGAATCAGATCCCGCTGTGCCGCTGCTCCTACGGGCCCTATGCCCGCGCCATGATCCGCGTCTGCAAGGAGGAGTCCTTCCACCAGCGCCAGGGCTACGAGATCATGGTGACGCTGTGCCGCGGCTCGGAGGAGCAGAAGGCGATGGCGCAGGATGCGCTGAACCGCTGGTGGTGGCCGGTGCTGATGATGTTCGGTCCGCCGGACGCGACCAGTCAGCACAGCGACACCTCGACGAAGTGGAAGATCAAGCGCTTCTCCAATGACGAGCTGCGCCAGAAGTTCGTCGATGCCACGGTGCCGCAGGCGCAATATCTCGGCCTCACCATTCCCGATCCCGGCATGATTCAGGACGCCGACGGGCACTGGCGCTATAGCGAGATCGACTGGAGCGAATTCAAGCAGGTGCTCGCCGGCAACGGCCCCTGCAATCGCGACCGCATGGCCGCGCGCCGCAAGGCGCATGACGAGGGCACCTGGGTGCGCGAGGCGGCAGCTAGCTATGCCGCCAAGCGCGCCCAGCGTCAGACCGCCCAGGCTGCCGAATAGGAGATCGATATGGCCACGCCGAACACGCCGCTGTGGGAAGTCTTCATTCGCAGTCGCAACGGGCTCGCGCACAAGCATGTGGGTTCGCTGCATGCGAGCGACGCGACCATGGCGCTGCAGGCCGCCCGCGACATCTACACCCGCCGCGGCGAGGGCCTGTCGATCTGGGTCGTGCCCTCGAGCGCGATCACCGCGAGCGATCCCGCCGAGAAGGGCATGATGTTCGAGCCGGCGGAATCCAAGATCTACCGGCATCCGACTTTCTACGAGGTGCCCGAAGAAGTGGGGCACATGTAGCGCTCTCTCCCCTCATGGTGAGGAGCGCG
This sequence comes from Bradyrhizobium sp. CB1015, assembly GCF_025200925.1. Lineage (GTDB taxonomy): Bacteria > Pseudomonadota > Alphaproteobacteria > Rhizobiales > Xanthobacteraceae > Bradyrhizobium. The sequence continues at coordinate 3,289,478 of NZ_CP104174.1, forward strand.
AAGCGCGTCTCGAACCATGAAGGCCCCTGAACCTGCGGCCATCCTTCGAGACGGCGCTACGCGCCTCCTCAGGATGAGGTCGGAACAAGTGGATAGAATATGCCTGTCGCCAACATCCAGGTCTCCGAAACGCCGCTGGTGCTCTACGCGCTGCGCCGCGCCGACGACGCGCTTATCCTCGGTCACCGGCTCTCGGAATGGTGTGGGCACGCGCCGATGCTGGAAGAGGACATGGCGCTGTCCAACATCGCGCTCGATCTGATCGGCCAGGCGCGGGAGCTCTACACCTTTGCAGCCAAGGTCGAAGGCAGGGATAACGACGAGGACAAGCTGGCCTATCTGCGCGACGTGCGGCAGTACCGCAACCTGCTGCTGGTCGAGCAGCCCAACGGCGACTTCGCCCAGACCCTGGTGCGGCAGTTCTTCTATTCCACCTTCGCCGATCTCTATTGGCGCGCGATGATGAAGTCGCGCGATGCGACCCTGGCGGCGATCGCAGCGAAATCGGAGAAGGAGAGCGCCTACCATCTGCGCCATGCCTCGGAATGGATCATCCGGCTCGGCGACGGCACGGAGGAGAGCCACGCGCGTGCGCAAGCAGCGATCGATCATCTCTGGGCCTTTACCGGCGAGATGTTTGCTGTCGACGAGAGCGAACGCGCCCTGATCCATGCCGGCATTGCTGCCGATCCCGGGAGCTTGCGCGGGCGCTGGTTGGCGACGCTTTCCGATGTCACCCGCGAAGCAACGCTCGCGCTGCCGCAGAACGAGTGGATGCAGCAGGGCGGCCGCTCCGGCCGCCACAGCGAGCATCTCGGCCACCTCCTGTCGGAGCTGCAATCGACCCAGCGAACGTTTCCGGGGCTGACATGGTGACGGTGGCCGCTGACGACGCCGCGCTGCGCCAGCGCGCCTGGGACGCCGCCGCAAGCGTGGTCGATCCGGAAATTCCGGTGCTGACCATCGCCGATCTCGGCGTTCTCCGCGACGTCGTTCTCGACGGCGATCATGTCGAGGTTGCGATCACACCGACCTATTCAGGCTGCCCGGCCATGAACATGATCGCGCTCGAAATCGAGGTCGCGCTGGAGCGCGCCGGTTTCCATCATCCGAAGGTACGAACCGTGCTGTCGCCGGCCTGGACCACGGACTGGATGAGCGAGGAGGGGCGCGAGAAGCTGCGGGCCTACGGCATCGCGCCGCCGCAAGCCGCGAGCTCGCGACGCGCGCTGTTCGGTGCGCAGACGGTGGCGTGCCCGCAATGTGGCTCGGACAAGACCGAGCTGCTGTCCGAATTCGGCTCGACCTCCTGCAAGGCGCTCTGGCGCTGCAAGGCCTGCCGCGAACCCTTCGACTATTTCAAGTGTCATTGAGGCGCACGATGCGAACTCCACCGTCATTGCGAGCGCAGCGAAGCAATCCAGATTGTCTCCGCAGTGACAGTCTGGATTGCTTCGTCGCAAGGGCTCCTCGCAATGACGACGGAGAGACCGAACGAGGGTGCCCCTGATGTCCGCAGCCGCACCGCGCTTTCATCGCCTTGCCGTCAACGACCTCCGCCGCGAGGCGTCCGACGCCGTCTCGATGACCTTTGCAATCCCCGGCGAACTCGCCGGCGATTACGCCTTCACGCCCGGGCAGTACCTGACGCTGCGCACCATGCTCGACGGCGAAGAGGTGCGCCGCTCCTATTCGATCTGCTCCGGCCCTGACGACGGCGAGATCCGTATCGCCGTGAAGAAGGTCGATGGCGGCGCGTTTTCGAGCTGGGCAGCCGAAGATCTCAAATGCGGCGACGAGCTCGACGTGATGACGCCGACCGGCCGCTTCGGCGTGGTCCCGCCGGCAGATCGGGCGCGCGTTCATGTCGGCTTCGCCGCCGGCTCCGGCATCACTCCGATCCTGTCGATCGTGAAGGGTGTGCTCGCGCGCGAGCCGGGCAGCCGCTTCTTCCTGTTCTACGGCAACCGCACCACCGACAACATCATGTTCCTCGAAGCGCTCGAGGAGCTGAAGGACCGCTTCATCGATCGTCTCTCGATCTTCTACGTCATCTCCGGCGAGGAGCAGGATATTCCGATCCTGCATGGCCGGCTCGATGGCGAGAAGGTGAGGGTGCTGCTGCGCTCGCTGGTGCCGGCGGGAAGTGTCGATCACGTCTTCATCTGCGGTCCTCTGGGCATGAGCGAGGAGATCGAGGCGACCTGCCGCGATCTCGGCATCGCCGACGAGCGCATCCATGTCGAACGCTTCGTCTCCGAGTTCGGCGGCAAGCCGCGGCCGAAGAGGGTGGTTGCGCCCGACGCGCCGCCGAAGGCGATCGCCTCGCTGATCATCGACGGCAAGCGCCGCGACGTGCCCGTCGCCGAGGACGAGGCGATCCTCGATGCCGCGCTGCGCGCCGGCGTCGATCTGCCCTTCGCCTGCAAGGGCGGTATGTGCTCGACCTGCCGCGCCAAGCTGGTCGAGGGTGAGGCGCCGATGGACATCAACTATTCGCTGGAACCCTGGGAGCTCAAGGCCGGTTTTGTTCTCACCTGCCAGGCCAAGCCGTCCACGGAGCGGGTCGTGGTCGATTATGATCATGTCTGATCAGGCGTTCTGCGGCTCCGCAATGCAAATGCGTCGCATTATTTGACAGTGTGAGCCAACCAGAACAACATCATGAGCAAACGTCTGGCCGGGAGAAGCGCGTGAACGTCAAAGCCGCCCTGTCGCCTGAGGATATCGCCCGCGCCTGCGCCGATGCGATGTGGGCCGAGGACGATGCCTCCAAGGGTCTCGGCATGGAGATCGTCGAGATCGGCCCGGGCTTCGCGACGCTCGCCATGATAGTGCGGCCGGACATGGTCAACGGCCAGCGCATCGCCCATGGCGGCTTCATCTTCACGCTCGCCGATTCCGCCTTCGCGTTCGCCTGCAATTCGCACAATGAGCGCGTCGTCGCGGCGCAGGGCCACATCACCTTCATCAAGCCGGGCAAGCTTGGCGATCGTCTCATCGCCAAGGCGCGGGAAATCACCCGCGGCGGCCGCTCCGGCATCTACGACGTGCGTGTCACGGCGGGCGAAGTCATCATCGCGGAATTCCGCGGACATTCGCGCGTCATTCCCGGCAAATGGCTGCCGGCGCAAGATCAATAAGACCAAAGGAAGAAGAACAAACAATGTGGGGAAACGAGGATGGCTCTGACGAGGCTCAAGGAAGGTGGCGCCGCCTATAACGCGGAGATGGATGCGCATGAGCGCGTCTCGCGCGACGAGGTCATGGCGCTGCAGAAGCAGCGGCTGGCGTGGTCGCTGAAGCACGCCTACGACAACGTCGCGCATTACCGCAATGCGTTCGACAAGGCGGGCGTGCATCCGTCCGACTTTCGCGAGCTCTCCGATCTCGCCAAATTTCCGTTCACGGTAAAGACGGACCTGCGCGACAATTATCCCTTCAACATGTTCGCCGTGCCGCGCGAGAAGCTGGTGCGGGTGCATGCCTCATCCGGCACGACCGGCAAGCCGATCGTCGTCGGCTATACCCAACGGGACATCGAGACCTGGTCCGAGGTGATGGCGCGCTCGATCCGCGCCGCCGGCGGTCGCACCGGCATGATCATCCACAATGCCTACGGCTATGGCCTGTTCACCGGCGGTCTCGGCGTGCACTACGGCGCCGAGAAGCTCGGCTGCACGGTGGTGCCGATCTCCGGGGGCATGACCGAGCGGCAGGTGCAGCTCATCAACGATTTCCGGCCCGACATCATCACGGTGACGCCGAGCTACATGCTGGCAATCCTCGACGAGTTCAAGCGCCAGAAGCTGGATCCGCGCCAGTGCTCGCTCAAGATCGGCATCTTCGGCGCCGAGCCATGGACCAATGCGATGCGCGCCGAGATCGAGGACGCCTTCGACATGGACGCCACCGACATCTACGGCCTGTCCGAGGTAATCGGCCCCGGCGTCGCGCAGGAGTGCATCGAGACCAAGGACGGCCTGCACATCTGGGAGGACCATTTCTATCCCGAAGTGATCGACCCCGAGACCGGCGCTGTGCTGCCGGACGGCGAGAAGGGCGAACTGGTCTTCACCTCGCTGACCAAGGAAGCCTTTCCGGTGATCCGCTATCGCACCCGCGACCTGACGCGGCTGCTGCCGGGCACGGCACGGCCGGGCATGCGGCGGATGGAGAAGGTGACCGGGCGCTCGGACGACATGATCATCCTGCGCGGCGTCAACCTGTTCCCGACCCAGATCGAGGAGGTGCTGCTCGCGACCGACTGGTGCGGCGGCCACTTCATCCTGGAACTCACCCGCGAGGGCCGCATGGACGAGCTGACCATCATCGCCGAGGCGCGGCCCGAGAGCTGGGACGGTCGCGGCCTCGTCGATCATGCGGACCGGGTTTCGACCCACATCAAGAACACGATCGGCATCAGCTCCAGGGTGCAGGTGGTTGCGCCCGCGACGCTGGAACGCTCGCTCGGCAAGGCCAAGCGGCTCTACGACAAGCGACCCAAGGACTAAGTCTCACCCCTCATGGTGAGGAGGCGCGCGAGCGCCGTCTCGAACCATGCAGGCCCGGCTCGCGCTGCGCGCCTTCATCCTTCGAGACGCCTGCTTCGCAGGCTCCTCAGGATGGGGGAGGCGGTTGACTCGTCCCGCCCCAAAGGCGACAAGGCCCGCGAGAAATCGCGGGTCTTTTCATGTCAGCCGATGCCAAAACCGTCGAAGCGCGCTGTGTGCGCCTCAAGGCCAAAGCTGAAAATGCCGCTGCGCTTGCGCCGATCGTCGAGCGCCGGAGGCTTGCGCGCGGGCCGAACGATCTCCTGATCGAGGTGAAGGCCGCTGCCGTCAATCCGTCGGACGTCAAGGCTGCGACCGGACTGATGCCCTATGCCGTGTTCCCCCGGACCCCCGGCCGCGACTATGCCGGCGTGGTGATCGACGGACCCGCGGGCACAATGGGACGCGAGGTGTTCGGCTCGTCCGGCGATCTCGGCATCCGTCGTGACGGCACCCACGCGAGCCATCTCCTGGTCGAAGCCGATGCGGTCGTCGAGAAGCCGAAGACCGTGTCCTGGGAGGAGGCCGCCGGCATCGGCGTGCCCTTCGTCACCGCGATGGAAGGCTTTCGCCGCGCGGGCGTGCCGAAGAGCGGCGAGACCGTGCTGGTGTTCGGCGTCAACGGCAAGGTCGGCCAGGCCGCGGTGCAGATCGCGACCTGGCAGGGCGCGCGCGTCATCGGCGTGGTGCGCAAGGCGGAAGCCTATGAAGGCCACGCCAACGCGCCCATCGAGGTGATCGACGCCTCCGCCACCGACGTTGCCGCGCGCGTGCGCGAACTGACCGGCGGCAAGGGCGCCGACATCATCTTCAACACGGTCGGCGATCCCTATTTCCACGCCGCGCACAAATCGCTGGCGCTTCGCGGCCGCCAGATCCTGATCGCCGCGATCGATCGCATCGTGCAGTTCAACATCCTCGAATTCTATCGGGGCCAGCATACCTATGTCGGCATCGATACGCTCGGCCTGTCATCGACAGCGACCGGCGCGGTGCTGCGCGACCTTGGCCCGGGCTTTGCGAGCTGCCACCTGAAACCGTTTCCGATCAAGGCGAATGCCGTCTATCCGCTCGAGCGCGCCAGGGAAGCCTATGTCGCCGTTGCCGGCTCCTCGCGCGACCGGGTGATCCTCAAGCCGTGATCATGGAAGCGCCCGCGCAACTCGTCATCCTTTCGGGCCTCGCCATCGGCCTCGTCTACGGTGCCGTGGGTCTGCTCAGCGGCTTTTGCCTGATGAGCAGCATGCGCGGCTGGCTGGCCGAGGGGGACGGCCGGCTGGTGCGGACCTATGCGCTGGCGATTGCGGTTGCGATCGCCGCGAGCCAGCTTCTTGCCGGCAGCGGCACGGTCGATCTCGGCAAGTCGATCTATCTGCAGCCGTCGTTTTCGCCGGCGGTGCTGTTCCTCGGCGGCCTGCTGTTCGGCTACGGCATGGTGCTGTCGAACGGCTGCGGCTCGCGGGCGCTGGTGCTGCTCGGCCGCGGCAATCTCCGCTCCTTCGTGGTCGTGATCGTGCTGGCGATCGCCGCGCAGATGACGCTCAAGGGTCTGATCGCGCCGGGGCGTATCGCGCTGGTCCAGGCGACGCAAATCACGGCCGCCGCGAATTCGCTGCCGTCGTTGCTGGCGACGCTCGGACTTACGGAATCGCTTTCGCGCGCGCTTGCCGCAGCCGCGACAATCGTCGCGTTGATTCTGTTTGCTTTTGCGCATCCGGCGTTCCGCCGCTCGCCCGGCCAGATCGCGGCGGGCATCATCGTGGGTCTCCTTGTTGCCGGCGGGTGGCTGGTCACCGGCTATCTCGGTGCCGACGACTTCAATCCTGTCCCTGTGACCTCGCTTACATTCGTCGCGCCAATCGCGGACGCCCTGCAATACGCCATGCTTTCGACCGGGCTGTCGCTCAACTTCGGCATCGCGACGGTCGCCGGTGTCTTCGCCGGCAGTCTGGTGACGGCAGTCGCAACTCGCCGCTTCAAGCTCGAAGGCTATTCATCGCCACGCCACATGCTGCGCTCAGGCACCGGTGCTGCGCTGATGGGGACCGGCGGCGTGATGGCGTTCGGCTGCTCGATCGGGCAGGGCCTCACCGGCGTGTCTACGCTCGCGCTGGGATCGTTCGTCGCCGTTGCCGGCATCCTGCTCGGCACCGCGGCGGGTCTGCGCGGAAGCTTGCGGGTTCAGCCGCTCCAGGCCGCGGAAGCCGACCAGCGGGCCGCTTGAGCTATTCCACCGCTCTCGTCACGATGCGGATCTCCGATGTCAGGGTGCGGTGCACCGGGCATTTGTCCGCGATCTCCATCAGCTTCTTGCGCTGCTCGGCATCGAGCGCGCCGTCGATCGCGATGTCGCGCTCGATCTGGTCGAGCATGCCCTCGCGGGTCTCGCACTCCGCACAATCCTTGGCGTAGATCTTGGAATGCTTCAGCGTGACCGTGACGCGGTCGAGCGGCAGCGACTTGCGGTCGGCATAGAGGCGCATGGTCATCGAGGTGCAGGCACCTAAGCCGGCGAGCAGGAAGTCGTAAGGGCCGGGTCCGGCGTCCGCGCCGCCTGCCGCGACCGGCTCGTCCGCCACCAGATGATGCGGACCGACAATGATGGTCTGGTTGAACTTGCTCTTGCGGGTCTCCTGCACCACGACCTTCCGCGGCTCCTCCGGCAGATCCATCGCCTTCGCGGGCTTCGCTGCATCGACGTAACGGCTCGCCCAGGCCACGATCACGTCGGCGGCGTAGAGCGCGTCGGCAGGCTTCGTCAGAAGATGATCGGCATGGTCGAGCGAGACGAAACTCTTGGGATGCTTGGCCGCGACGAAGATCTTCGTCGCATTGTCGATACCGACGGTGTCGTCGACCGGCGAATGCATCACCAGCAGCGCCTTGTGCAGGCCGGTGACGTCCTTCATCAGCTCGTGCTCGGCGATATCGTCGAGGAATTCGCGCTTGAGCCGGAACGGGCGGCCGGCGAGCGAAACTTCGACCTCGCCCTGCGCGCGGATGTTGTCGAGATGCTCCTTGAACAGACCGGTGACATGGGCGGGATCGGACGGCGCTGCGATAGTCACGACTGCCTTGGCTTCAGGAATCTTTTCGGCAGCGGCGAGGATCGCGGCGCCACCGAGGCTGTGGCCGATCAGGATCGAGGGTGCCTTGCGGGTCTCGCGCAGATAAGCGGCGGCGCGGACGAGATCGGCTACGTTGGAGGAGAACGTCGAATTGGCGAAATCGCCGCCGCTGGAGCCGAGCCCGGTGAAGTCGAAGCGCAGCACCGCGATGCCCTTGGCGGCGAGCGCGACCGAGATGCGCTTGGCCGCCAGCGTGTCCTTGCCGCAGGTGAAGCAGTGGGCGAACAGCGCGAACGCCGCGGGCTCGCCGTCAGGCAGCTCCAGCGCGGCCGCGAGCTGATGGCCGCCTTCGCCGGTGAATTGAAAGCGTTCCGTCGGCATGGGCTTCCCCCGTTCTTGCTCGAACCTAATCGCCCGAATAGCGCTGCTCGGCCCATGGATCGCCGCGGTTATGATAGCCGCGGACTTCCCAGAAGCCCGGCGCGTCCTCGGTCCGGAATTCGATGGCCTGGAGCCATTTCGCGCTCTTCCAGAAATAGAGGTGCGGCACCACCAGCCGCACCGGGCCGCCATGCTCTTCCGCCAGCGGCTGGCCGGACCAGCTCTGAGCGAGCAGCGCGTCCTCGGCGGCGAAATCCTCCAGCGCGAGGTTGGTGGTGTAACCGTCATAGGAATGCAGCACGACGAAGCGCGCATCCTCGCGCGGCTGGCAGGCCGCCAGCAGCTCACGCGTAGCAAGCCCTTCCCACTCGTTGTCATAGCGCGACCAGGTCGTGACGCAATGGATGTCCGAGGTGAACCGGGACTGCTTCTGCGCGGCGAATTCGGCAAAGGTCCAGAACACGGGAGTCTCGACCGCGCCATAGACGTCGAGCCGCCAACGCTCGCGCGAGACCGGCGGCGTGACCCCGAGATCGAGCACCGGCCAGTCCTTGGTGAGGTGCTGCCCCGGTGGGAGCCGTTGATCCTCCGGTCGCGTGATCTTCCCGGTGAGAAAGCGGCCCTCGCGCGCCCATTTCTCCTTGGTGCGCGTCAGCTTGCTGTCGGATGGCGTCTCGTCGGTCATGGCCTGCTCGTGGCGATGCATGGCGGAGGCGTGCTTGGTGTCGCGCATGCCATGACAGGCCTGTCCGCTTCCTTCGCTTCGGGAAGGCTTACATCGCCTTTCCGAGCAAAAATGGCAACTGGCGGGGGCCTCGCACCGTTCCCTGTGACCAGGTCACGGTGCCTGCCGGATCGAGCCGGAAGTCGGGAATCCGCTTCAGCCATTCCTCCAGCGCCACCTGCATTTCCATGCGCGCGAGGTTGGAACCGACGCAGCGGTGGATGCCGAGGCCGAAGGCCGCGTGGCGATTCTCGCGCCGGTCGATCACGACTTTGTCAGCGTCCGGAAACATCTTGGGGTCGCGGTTGGCGGCCGGGAACGACAGCAACACCATGTTGCCCGGCTTGACCGGACAGCCTGACACCGTGGTCTCCTTGACCACCTCGCGCGCCATCGTCACCGGTGAATAGGCGCGCAGCAGCTCCTCCACGGCGGTCGGGATCAGCCCGGGCTCGGCGATCAGCCGCTCGCGGTCGGCCGGCGTCTTCGCAAGATGCCAGAGCGAGGAGCCGATCGCGCTCCAGGTGGTGTCGATGCCGGCGATCAGCAGCAGGCGCAGCGAGCCCATCACATGGCTGTCCTCGAGCGGATTGCCGTTCTTGTCCCTGGCGTTCATCAGGTAGGAGATCAGGTCGTCGGTGGGCTTGTTCTTGCGCGCTTCGATGTGGCCGCCGAAATAGGCTGTCATCTCCTGCACGGCCTGGAGCAGCTTGCTCTCGTCCCTGATGCCGAGCTCGAGGATCATGTGGATCCAATCGATGAAAAGGTCGCTGTCGCTCTCGGGTATGCCGAGCATGTGCGCGATCGCCCGAACCGGAATGTGCTTGGTGTAGCGCGCCGCAGCGTCCACCCTCCGCTCGGCGATGAAGTCGTCGATCAGCTCGTTGCAGATGGCGCGGACCCGCGGCTCGAGCTTCTTCATCGCGTCCGGCGTGAAGGGCGGCAGCAACAATTGCTTGGCCGGCTTGTGCTCGGGCGGATCGGAGGTGATCGGCGGGGCCGCGTTCCTGCTGGTGATTTCCGGCCGCACGTCACGGACGATGATGCGGCGTGAGGAGAAGTGCTCGGTGTCGTTGGCGATCTCGCGCACGGCCTCATAGGTCGTCGGCAGGTAGCAGCCGAGGAAGCGCTTCGTGTGCACCACGGGACTTGCCGCTCGCAGCTCGTCCCAGATCGGGAACGGATCCTCCGTCCATTGCGGATCGGTGTGGTCGAAATCATGGACCCAGTCGGTGACGGGCGGATGGGCGGCGGGCTGATCGACGTCGGACATGGCAGGGAATCCCTTGGCTCGTGTTCGCTGAAAGCACGCGGGGCGGCCGCGGCCGCGTTATTCCTCGATCACATCGATTGCGATTTCCGGACAGTTGGATTTCGCAAGCCAGGCCTTGTCCTCGAGCCCCGGCGGGACGGTGCCGTCGCCGGCTTCGTGCGCGTTGCCGTATTCGTCGAGCTCGAAAAGCTCCGGCGCGAGCGCTTTGCAGCGGGCGTGGCCCTGGCATTTGTCGGGATCGACGCGAACCTTCAGTCGCTCTGCCATTTTCAGCTTCCTTGGTCGTGTGCGCGAGGGCCCGAAGGCGTCGCGTTTCCTCATCCCGGTTTTATTTAAGTTATATGTTATTACATTCGCGGCGGGCTTCCCCTGTCAAGCGCAAACTTATAGGCTTCGCCCCGAGATGCGTTCACGACCAGCCCGCAAGCCCGAGAAGACCTACCACCATGGCGATCTCCGCGATGCGTTGATCGAGGCTGCGCTGCACGAGGCGGAGCGGGGCGGTGCCGAGGCGATCAGTATCAAGGCGCTTGCCAAGAAGCTCGGCGTCTCGCAGCCGGCGCCATACCGGCATTTTGCCGACCGCGAGGCGCTGCTCGCGGCCGTCACCGCGGAAGCATTCCGGCAGCTCTCGGCGCTGTTGCGCGAAGCGATGGCAAAGCCGTCGCAGCAATCGAAGCTCTCGCGGCTCGCACAGGCGACGCTCGATTTCGGTCTGCGCCGGAATGGCATCTACCGCTTGATGTTCGCCTCGCGCACGGTGTCCTGCGCGGCCAAGGGCAGCGAGCTGCACGCAGCGACGCGGGAGACCTTTGCGCTCGTTATCGAAGCTCTGGAAGCGCCCGCCGTGGGCTATTTGCGCGAGCGGCAGGCGCTCAAGATCTGGGCGGCGCTGCACGGGGTGGTGATGCTGGCGGAGCAGGGCATGTTCACCGGCGAGGCGGCACACGCCACGCGCGAGGAGCTGGTCGAGGATTTTGTCAACGAGACCAAGGCTGCGCTTGCGGTTGCGATCAAGGATGCGCGGCGTCGGACCAGGGCCGGCGCTTAGGCCTTCGCCTTCAGCAGTCTCATCAGCTTCTCGACCGCGCTGTCCGGCGTGGTCACGACGGGGCGGCCGGTGGCCTCCGCAACCAGCGGCGCGGCCGCGGCGATGCTGAATTGCGCCAGCGCGATGACGTCGCAATCGCGCAAGCTCCGCGAGGCGTCCGCGATCAGCCGGTCATGCGTGGCGCGGTCGCCGCGGTCGAGCGCGGCCAGCGCGCCCTCGGCAAGCTTCGGCACGACCTCGACGGACGCGGGAAATTCGGGCGGCATCGATACCAGCGTCGGCGGAAAGGTCGAGAGCAGGCCGATGCGCTGGCCCATGGTCACCGCCCTCTCGATCATGGCCTCGTTCGGCCTCAGCACTGGCATCGGCGCATGCGCGCGCGCGACGGCCTCGATGCAGGGACCGAAGGCGGAGCAGGTGAACAGGATGCCGTCCGCTCCCGTCGCCGCTGCGTAGTCGCCGAGCGCCAGGAACCGCTCGGTCATGGCATCAGTGAGCGTGCCGTCGCGTGCCAGGTCTGCAGACAGGCTGTCGTCGAGCAGATTCATCACCCGCGCCTCGGGCCACGCCTGCGCAAATGCCGCCTCGATCGGGGCGATGGAATGCTTGAGGGCGTGGATGAGGGCGATGCGAGCGGGCGTCGTCATTGAAAGTGACTACCTGGTAGGTCTCGTGCCCCGGACGCAGCGCAATGCGCAGTATTGCGCTGCAGAGCCGGGGCCCATTGTGGCTACTGAATCCCGGCTCTGCGCAGCAGCGTTGCACGCTGCAGCGCGTCCGGGACACAGGGCACCTTTACTTGAACGGAATGGCGTACATCAAGCCGCCCTTGCTCCAGAGGCCGTTGAGGCCGCGATCGAGCTTGAGCGGACTCGCCTTGCCGACATTGCGCTCGAAAATCTCGCCGTAATTGCCGCCGGCCTTGATCGCCATGACCAGCCATTTGTTGTCGAGCCCGAGCCGCGAGCCGAGATCGCCCGAAGCGCCCAGCAGCCGCTGGATCGCAGGCGTCTGCGACTTCGTCATCTCATCGACATTGGCTTGCGTGACGCCGAGCTCCTCGGCTTCGATCAGGCCGTAATGCAGCCAGGTGATGATGTCGCTCCAGACCTCGTCGCCGTTGCGGGTGAAGGGGCCGAGCGGCTCCTTGCTGATGGTCTGCGGCAGCACGATATAGTCGGCCGCATTCGGCGCCGCGGTGGTCACCGCGCCGGCGAGGGCGGACGCGTCCTGGGTCATCGCATCGCAGCGGCCGCCGAAGAAGGTCTGGTACATGGTGTCGATGCGGTCGAACACCAGCGGCTTCCAGTCGATGCCGTTGGCGCGGCCGTAGTCGCCGAGGGTGACCTCATGCGTGGTGCCCTGCGCGACGCAGACGGTGGCACCTTTGAGGTCCTTCAGCTCCTTCACGCCGAGGTCCTTCTTCACGACAAAACCCTGGCCGTCGTAGAAGTTGATCGGGCCCTGCCGCAGGCCCAGCGTCACGCCGCGCAAATAGGTCTGCGTCGAGTTGCGGTAGAGCACGTCGATCTCGCCCGATTGCAGGGCGGTGAAGCGGTTCTGTGCCGTCAGCGAGACGTAGCGTACCTTGGTGGGGTCGCCGAGCACGCCGGCCGCGAGCGCGCGGCAATAATCGACGTCGAGACCTTTGTAATTGCCCTGCGAGTCCGGCGCCGAGAAGCCGGCAAAACCGGCACTGACGCCGCACACCAGCGTGCCGCGGCTCTTCACCGTATCGAGCGTCGCGGCCGACGCGATCACCGTCGATGCGGCGAGCAGGCCCGCTGAGATAACCACTTTCCTCATACTACTCTCCCCTCAGTGCTTGACACTACGCAACACGTTGTCGACGGCCGTACCGAGTTTGTCGACGATCAGGTCGATTTCGTCCGCCGAGGCGATATAGGGCGGTGCCAGCAGCACGTGGTCGCCGCGCACGCCGTCGACGGTGCCGCCGCCGGGATAGCAGCCGAGCCCGCCGGCAAAGGCCTCCGCCTTGATCTTCTGGTGCAGCTTGAGCGCCGGATCGAACGAGGCGTGGCTAGCGCGATCGGCGACGAGCTCGATCGCCCAGAACAGGCCGCGGCCCCTGATGTCGCCGACATGGCGGTGATTGCCGAAACGCTCCGTCAGGCGCTGCTCGAGCTGCTTGCCGCGCTCCTTCACGCGGTCGAGCAGGCGGTCATCGCGGATCACATCCTGCACCGCGAGCGCGGCGGCGCAGGCGAGGGGATGTGCCAGATAAGTGTGGCCGTGCTGGAATGCGCCCGAACCCGAACGGATGGTGTCGATGATCTTGCCGCTTGCAAGCATCGCACCAATCGGCTGATAGCCGCCGCCGAGCCCCTTTGCGATTGCCTGGATGTCAGGGGCGACACCTTCCTGCTCCCAGGCATGCATCGTGCCGGTGCGGCCCATGCCACACATGACCTCGTCGAGAATGAGCAGCGCACCGTGCCGGTCGCAGATCTCGCGCATCGCCTTGAAGTAACCGTCCGGTGCCGTCACCGCGCCGGCGGTGGCGCCGACGACGGGCTCGGCGAGGAAGGCCGCGACGGTGTCGGGGCCGAGCCGTTGGAACTCGGCGTCGAGCTCGGCGGCGAGGCGCGCGACGAACTGCGCATCCGACTCGCCCTCGCGCTTCTCGTGATAGGCGAATGCCGGCGTGACGTGGCTGAAAGCGGTCGACAGCAGCGGCGCATAGGGCGCGCGACGCCAGGCATTGCCGCCGGCGGCGAGCGCGCCGAGCGTGTTGCCGTGATAGCTCTGCCGCCGCGCGATGAAATGCTGCCGCTGCGGCTCGCCGCGCTCGATGAAATATTGCCGCGCCAGCTTGATGCTGGCTTCGATCGCCTCCGATCCGCCGCTGACGAAATAGGCGTAGGCGAGACCGCCGGGCTCATTCCCGACCAGCCGCTCGGCCAGCGCTTCGGCCGGCTCGGAAGAGAAGAAGGCGGTGTGGGCATAGGCCAGCGTCGAGGTCTGCTTGGTCATCGCCGCGATCACGCGCGGGTGCTGGTGGCCGAGGCAGGAGACCGCCGCGCCGCCGGAGGCATCGATGATCCGCCGCCCGTCCTCGCCGAAGAGATAAACGCCTTCGCCGCCGATCGCCTTGAGCGGCGTTTCGCGCAGCGAGCGATGCAGCACGCGGCTGGTGCGAGTGCTCATGGGTCAACCTTTCTCCGAGACGTAGGTGGAGGCAGCAGTGAGCTGCGCCTCGGTATTTTCCAGACGCTTTTTCGCGGCGGCGCCGCCGAGCGAGAACGTGACCGCCGCGAGCGACTGCGCGATCGCGATCGCGCCGGTGAGACTGGGGAAAAAGCCGGGCGAGGATGCTGCCTCGAACAGCAGCACATGGTCGGCGCCCTCGGCCATCGGTGCCGCCAGGCTGTCCGCGATCGCGATCAGCCTTGCGCCGCTGCGGTGAGCAGCCTGCGCGACGCGGACGCTGGCATGCGTGTAAGGCAGGAAGCCGATGACGATGACCGCTTCGCCGGGACGGAACGCGCCGAGATCGAGGTCGTCGGGCCCGGACGTGCCGACGAGCTGCACCTGTTCGGGCCGGAACAGGCGCAGCTCGTAATTCAGGAGTTCCGCGACGCTGCGGCAGCTGCGATAGCCCGCGATCCAGATCCGCTTGGCGTCATGCAGCGCGCGCGCCGCTTCCGCGATCGGCGGGGCCGGGATGCGCGGAAGCCCGGCGGCCTCGGCCTCGAGCTTGTCGAGGACGAGCGTAACATCGGCGTTCGGCCCGTGACGGCGGCCTCTCGTGCGGCCGGAGAAGGGCGCGGTCTGCGACGGCCGGCGCGCCTCGGTCAGCGCCGCACGCAGCTCGTCCCATCCGGAATAACCGATCGCCTTCGCAAGCCGCGTGAACGCGGCGGGATCGGCGCCGGCTTCCGCCGCGAGATCGCGCATCGAACGTGTGGTGGCGTCGTAATCATTGGCGGCGACAAAACGGCCGACCTCCTGCAAGCGCAGGGGGAGCGATGGCAATGCAATGCGCAGTTCGCTCAGGGGCGAGGATTTCGCGGGCTCGGCCATGAAACATTTGTTGCATGAATTAAAGTTTGGTGCAACAGTTGACGTGCGTGGCCGGAAATCGCTGCATTCGAAGAAGGATTTTTGTGCTGTGACAGCCGATCGTCCCAGACCGCCGCCGCGTCGCCGCTTCGTGCCCGGGCGCAACGAATTGAAGGGCCTGGTCTGGCAGGTCCTGGTGGTCGGCATCGCGGTCGGGGTGATCGCCTTCCTCTGGTCCAACACCGTCACCAATCTCTCGGCCCGCCGCATCACCACCGGCTTCGCCTTTCTCGGCCGCGAGGCCGGCATGCCGATCGCCGACAGCCTGCTCGCCTACAATCCTGGGGATACCTACCTCTGGGCCTTCGTCGTCGGCGTCGCCAATACCTTGCGCGTCGCCGTGATCGGCATCGTGCTCGCGACGATCCTGGGCACGCTGATCGGGATCTCGAGGCTGTCGGCCAACTGGCTGCTGTCGCGGCTGGCCGCCGTCTATGTTGAAACGCTCCGCGACATCCCGCTGCTGCTGCAGCTGCTGTTCTGGTACGTGCTGATGCAGGCGCTGCCGGCCGCACGCGCGGCGTGGCGGCCGGTCGAGGGCGTGTTCCTGTCCAATCGCGGCCTGATCCTGCCGGCGATCCCGTTCGGCCCGCCGCAGCTCGCGGTGCTCGGCACCGCGGTGCTGGGCTGTGCGGTGTTCTTCCTCCTCCGGCGCTGGCTGGTCGCAGAGCAGATGCGCGACGGCAAGCCGCGGCCGGCCTGGCCGTTTGCGCTCGGCCTCATCGTCGTGGTGCCGGTGGCGGTCTCGCTCGTGCTCGGCGTGTCCTGGACCATCGAGTGGCCGCAGCTGCGCGGCTTCAACTTCGTCGGCGGGCTGACGCTCGCGCCGGAATATTTCGCGCTGCTGATCGCGCTGGTGACCTACACCTCGGCCTTCATCGCCGAGATCGTGCGCAGCGGCATCCAATCGGTGCCGCGCGGGCAATGGGATGCCGCCAACGCGCTCGGCCTGCGCCGCAGCTTCATGCTGCGGCAGATCATTTTGCCGCAGGCGCTACGCGTCGTCGTGCCGCCGATGACGAGCCAGAATCTCAACCTGACCAAGAATTCCTCGCTCGCGGTCGCGATCGGCTACCAGGACGTGGTCTCGGTTGCCAACACCACGCTGAACCAGACCGGGCAGGCCATCGAAGCCATCGCGTTGATCATGGCGGTGTTCCTGACCATCAGCCTTTCGATCAGCTTCTTCATGAACTGGTACAATGCGCGCATCGCGCTGGTGGAGCGCTGATCATGACGGCTATCACCGACATGCCGGAGGCGCCCCGTGCTGCCCGTCGGCCGCAGCCCGGCAATCCGGTGCTGCACTGGCTGCGCAAGAACCTGTTCTCCTCGATCCCGAATGGCATCATCACGGTCCTGCTTCTGGCGCTGCTCGCCAAGGGCGTTTTCAGCTTCGTGCAATGGGGCATCGCCAACGCGGTCTGGCTGACGCCCACGAGCGATTCCAGCGCCTGTCGCGCCGCGCGCGGCCTCGGCGCCTGCTGGGCCATCATCCCCGAAAAGTACCGCTTCATCCTGTTCGGCACCTATCCGTTCGACGAGCAGTGGCGGCCGGCGCTGTCGGTCGTGCTGTTCATCGCACTGTACTACCTCTCGACCCGCCGCGCGCTGTGGCGACGCGAGCTGGTCTATCTCTGGATAGGTGCACTGGCGCTGATCAGCGTGTTGATGTGGGGCGGCGTGCTCGGCCTGTCCTTCGTCTCGCAGGACCGCTGGGGTGGGCTGCCGGTCACGCTGATCCTGGCGACCTTCGGATTGGCTTTCGGTTTCCCGCTCGGCATCCTGGTCGCGCTCGGCCGGCGCTCAAAACTGCCGGCGATCCGCTCGCTCAGCGTGCTCTATGTCGAGCTGATCCGTGGGGTGCCGCTGGTGAGCCTGCTGTTCATGGCCAGCGTGATGTTTCCGCTGTTCATGCCGGCCGGGTTCAACATCGACAAGCTGCTGCGCGCTCAGATCGCGATCATCCTGTTCGCCGGCGCCTACCTTGCCGAAGTGATCCGCGGCGGGCTTCAGGCGGTGCCGCGCGGGCAATATGAAGCCGCCGACGCGCTCGGCCTGTCCTATTGGCGCAAGCACCGGCTGATCATCCTGCCGCAGGCGATTCGCCACGTCATCCCGCCGCTGGTCAACACCTTCATCGCCTTCTTCAAGGATACCAGCCTGGTCCTGATCATCGGCATTTTCGACCTGCTGACGACGGCCAAGACCGCGATCATCGATCCCGCCTGGCAGCAGTTTTCCGTCGAAGTCTACATCTTCGTTGCTGCGATCTACTTTATCTTTTGCTTTGCGATGTCGCGCTACAGTCGCAGCCTGGAGGCGACCAGCGGGAGGTGAGGTCTCGCGTCCAGGACAAGGGGCAGCGCGCTAGCGCTGCGCTGCGTCCGGGGCACGAAGGGTGAGGCTAGCTCTTCACCTTCGGATCGATCGGCGTCGTGCCGCGCAGGCCCAGAATATCCTCCAGCACCTTCGCCCCGGCAATTACCTGCGCATCGGCGCGCGGCGCGCCGACGACCTGCACGCCGACCGGCAGGCCCGATGCCGTGAAGCCGCACGGCAGCGACAGCGACGGGCAGCAGGCCAGCGTGATGGCGTAGACGATGCCGAGCCATTCGATGTAATTGTCGAACCTCTTGCCGGTGCATTCGGCGACATAGCGATGCTCGATCGGGAAGGGCGGCACGATCGTGGTCGGCGTCAGCAACAGATCGTAGCTCTTGAAGAACTCGACCGCCCGCGCCGTCATGCCGACGCGCTGTGCCTCGGCACGCGCGAGCTGCTCTACCGTGAGCTTGAGGCCTTCCTCGATGTTCCAGATCACCTCGGGCTTGAGCAGGTCGCGCTTGGTGCGCAGCAGATTAGCCTTGGTGATCGCAAAATCGAAGGCGCGCAGCACGTGGAAGCATTCATGCGCCTCGCGCCAATCCGGATGCGCCTCCTCGACGACGGCGCCCGCCTCCGCGAAACGTTCGGCGGCCTTGCGGGTGATCGCCTTCACTTCGGGATCGACCGGGGTGATGCCGAGATCGGGCGAATAGGCAATGCGCTTCGGCCTCTTGCCCGCCTGGGCCGCCGACAGGAACGAGGTTGCGGGAGCCGGCAGCGACAGCGGATCGTCGGCATAGTCGCCGCTCATGGCGTCCAGCAGCAGCGCGAGATCTTCGACGTTGCGCGCCATCGGGCCGACCACGCCGAGATTGCGGTCGATGCCTGACTTGGGGGTATGCGCGACGCGGCCGATGCTCGGCCGCATGCCGACGACGCCGCAGAAGGCCGCGGGGCTGCGCAACGACCCGCCCATGTCGGAGCCCTGGGCGAGCCAGGCCATGCCGGTCGCAAGCGCCACCGCCGCGCCGCCGGAGGAGCCCGCGGCCGACTTCGTCGTATCCCAGGGATTGAGCGTCGCGCCGAACACCTCGTTGAACGTGTTGGCGCCGGCGCCGAATTCCGGCGTGTTCGACTTGGCGTAGACGACCGCGCCGTTGGCCTCGAGGTTCTCGACCATGAGGTCGGACTTCGCGGGGATGTTGTCCTTGAAGATCGGCGAGCCCTGCGTGTTCAACACGCCCGCGACGTCGGTCAGATCCTTGATCGGCACCGGCAGCCCGGCGAGCAGCCCGCGCGCGCCGGCCGGCTTCTGCATCAGCGTCTTCGCGCTCTCCCGCGCGCGATCGAAGCAAAGCGTCGGCAGTGCGTTGACCTTGCCGTCGACCTCCGTGATGCGCTTCTCCAGCACGTCCAAGAGCTCGAGCGGCGAGACGTCGCCGGAGCGCAGCTTGTCGACGACGGTGCAGGCGGTTTCGCGGATCAGATCTTCAGACAATAGTTTACTCCTACCTCTTGATTGTCATTCCGGGGCGCCCGAAGGGCGAACCCGGAATCTCGAAGGTTCTCAGGTGCGCACTTGCGCACCATAGTTCGATGCTTTGCATCGCCCCGGAACGACGGTGAGAAACTACCCCCACCCCGCGCTGATGCCGCCGTCCACCGTATAGATCACACCCGACGTATAGCCGGCGCGATCCGAGGCGAGGAACGCCATGAGGTCGCCGATCTCGCGCGCATGCGCGGGACGGCCGAGCGGCAGGCTCTTCTGGAATTCCTTGTAGCGGCTCTCGTCGCCGAACTGGTGCTTGGCCCGCGTCTTCAGGAGCGTGACGTGACGGTCGGTGCCGACGGGACCGGGATTGATGCCGACCACGCGGATGTTGTCGGCGAGGCTCTTGCCGCCGAGCGCCCGTGTGAACGCCATCAGCGCGGCATTTCCGGCGCTGCCGCAGATGTAGTTGGCATCGAATTTTTCGCCGGCCGCGCCGATGTCGTTGACGATGACGCCGCCGCCCCTGGCCTTCATCTGCGCGTAGATGTACCGCGTCAGGTTGATATAGCCGAACACCTTCAATTCCCAGGCGTGCCGCCAGGCCGCCTCGTCGATCTTGTCGATCGAGCCACCGGGGATGTCGCCCGCATTGTTGACGAGCACGTCGATGTCTGCGGCTTCTTTCGCCAACCGGGCCACGTCGTCCTCCTTGCGCAGATCGACGATGCTCGTTGCGGCGTCGATCTGATGCGCGGCGCGCAAGCGGTCGGCCAGCGCCTTGAGCTGATCGCCGCTACGCGCCGCGAGGAGGAGGTGCGCGCCTTCCTCGGCGAAGGCCTCGGCGGCGGCTGCGCCAATGCCCTTGGACGCGCCGGTGATCAGGACGCGCTTGCCGCGCAGATGCAGATCCATGGGGGGTACTCGTTCGTGGGAACAGGACCAAATCAGTAGGCGCTCGCCCGCGCCATGGTCAACATTGCAGTGCAGCGTTGCACTGCCGCCGCGTTTGGTCCATTGCAGTGCAGTCAGAAGGCGGCGACTGCCGGACCAACCAAGGACGTTCTCGATGAGCAAGAAACAATACCGGATCGCGGTCATTCCCGGCGACGGCATCGGCAAGGAGGTGATGCCGGAGGGCCTGCGCGTTTTGGAGGCGGCGGCGAAGAAGCACAACGTCTCGCTGCATTTCGACCATTTCGACTTCTCGTCTTACGACTATTACGAGAAGCACGGCCAGATGATGCCCGACGACTGGAAGGAGAAGATCGGCAAGCACGATGCGATCTATTTCGGTGCGGTCGGCTGGCCGGCCAAGATCCCGGACCACGTTTCGCTGTGGGGCTCACTGATCAAGTTCCGCCGCGAGTTCGACCAGTACGTGAACCTGCGCCCGGTGCGGCTGATGCCCGGCGTGCCGTCGCCGCTGGCGGGGCGCAAGCCCGGCGATATCGATTTCTGGGTGGTGCGCGAGAACACCGAAGGCGAATATTCCTCAGTCGGCGGCCGCATGTTCCCGGACACCGACCGCGAATTCGTGACGCAGCAGACGGTGATGACCCGCACCGGCGTCGACCGCATCCTGAAATTCGCCTTCGAGCTCGCGCAGTCGCGGCCGAAGAAGCACCTGACCTCGGCGACCAAGTCCAACGGCATCTCGATCACCATGCCGTATTGGGACGAGCGCGTGGAGGCGATGGCTAAGAACTATCCAAGCGTGAAGTGGGATAAGTACCACATCGACATTCTCACCGCGAACTTCGTGCTGCATCCGGACTGGTTCGACGTCGTGGTCGGCTCCAACCTGTTCGGCGACATCCTCTCCGACCTCGGCCCGGCCTGCACTGGCACGATCGGCATCGCTCCGTCCGGCAACATCAACCCCGAGGGTGATTTCCCCTCGGTGTTCGAGCCGGTGCACGGCTCGGCGCCCGACATCGCAGGCCAGGGCATCGCCAACCCGATCGGCATGATCTGGTCCGGCGCGATGATGTTCGAGCATCTCGGCGAGAAGGAAGCCGGCAAGTCGATCGTCGAGGCGATCGAGCGCACGCTCGCCGAACGGACGCTGCGCACGAAGGATCTCGGCGGCAATGCCGACACGACGGCGTGCGGCAAGGCGGTCGCGGATATGGTGGATTGAGGCGGGGCACCCTGCGTACGGTGGGTTAGCCCTGCGGCCGCGCGAAGCGTGGTCCGCTGGGCGTAACCCGCCACTGTTCGTATCCGCAGAGACAGAAGTGGTGGGTTACGCCAAGCAGATGCGCTTCGCGCATCCGCTCGGCTAACCCACTCTAACGATTACACATACGACTTCCGCGCCGGATCGAAGATCGGCGGGTAGTCGTTCTCGTCGAGCAGATCGAGAAACGGATCGAGCCCCCTCGACTTGATCAGCCCGAGCTCCTGATGCGAGATCAGGTTTACAGTCAAGATCTCCACCGGATCGCCCGCAATCTCCAGCGCCTCGGCGATCTCCTTGTCGGGGCCGATGATCGGTGTGAGAAACAGGAACGTCTGGAAGTCCGTTCCTGCAACCGGCGGCCACGGAAGCGCGACGCGATGGCCGAAGCCGAACCAGGTCGTGTCGATGAACGGCAGATTGGCCAGCCAGCGCAGATTGGCCCAGACCTCCTCGGTCGGCTCGCGGACATACCACATCAGCTCGGCACGGGGCTTTGCGTCCCCAGGGACGCCGTGCATCCGTTGCTCGCTCATGCCGTTGGTGAGAAGGACATAGCCTTCGTCGGAACCCTCCTGGCAAACCGGGACGAAATCGCGGCCGAAGGCGTGGATGTCAATCCGGCGCTCTGCGTTGTCCGTGAATGTGTGCTCGGGCTCGCCAAGCTCGCTCTCATAGATGGCGAGCCGTTGCCGGTAGAGATCGGATCCGGGCGACGGTCGGTTTGAGCCGGACACGAATTTTGCGAGACGGGAGAGCATGTGAACCTCGAAAGGCGGATGTGGTCGGGATATCCGCGTTGTCGCAAGGTCATGCCGGGCGGTTCAAACCCGTCCCGCGAGCATGTCGACATTTCGCCGCCGTCCAGTCTCTCTTGCGCGATTGTTCATGAGGAGCGAGGCGACGCCGAGGAACGCGCCTCGCTCCGATCAGCTCGCGATCTGCTCGATCGCCGCTTGGTCCAGACCGAACCGCTTTCCGGCCTGCAGAATCTCCTGCCAGGTATTGGGATCGACCGGAATGCCCTCGGCCAGGCGCTTCTTCTTGGTCTCGCGCTCGGGATCGCCCGCGATTCTGACCTTGTCGACGCCGGGGGCAGGGGGTGAGCCGGTGTGCCAGGCGACGAAACCCTCGACCTCGCGTGCAAGGTTTTCGCCGGTGCCGAGCTTGCTCGGATCGATGAGGATGGAGAGCATGCCGTTGAGCACGCGGCGCTTGCCGTCGGCCGGACCTTTGACGGCCTCGCCGCCCGACAGCGCGCCGCCGAGGATTTCACAGACCAGCGCGAGCCCCGAACCCTTGTGTTCGCCGAACGGCAGGATGGCGCCGTAGGGGGCTATCACCGTGTAACGCGGGTTGGTCGTCGGTTTGCCCTCGTTGTCGATGATGGTGCCGGGCTCGAGCGCGACACCCTTGTTGTGGGCGACGCGGGTCTTGCCCTGCGCGATCTTGCTGGTGGCGAAGTCGAGCACGATCGGCTCCTTGCCCTTGCGTGGAATGCCGACGCAGAACGGGTTGGTGCCGTGACGCGCATCGCTGCCGCCCCAGGGCGCCACGATCGGCCGCGAGATCACGTTGACGAAGTGAATCGATACCAGGCCATGGTCGATGCATTGTTCGGCCCAGTGGCCGATGCGGCCGATGTGGTGCGAGTTGGAGAGGCCGACGACGCAGACGCCGCTGTGCTTGGCGCGCTCCGCGCCGAGCTCCATCGCCTCATAACCCATCACCTGGCCGTAGCCGGTGAGGCCGTCGAGGGTGAGCAGGGGGCCGGTGTCCATCACGACCTTGACGTGCTGGTTGACGGCGAGCCCACCTTCGCTGACCGCTTCGGCATAACGCGGGATCATGCCGACGCCGTGCGAGTCATGCCCCTTCAGATTCGCCTCGACGAGGTTGGTCGCGACCAGATCGGCTTCGCGGTCCGTAGATCCCCCCGCCTTGGCGATGGCACGAATGACGTCGGTGAGCGGCTCAGCCTTGACGATGCGATAGTCGGCCATTGTTGTTGCTCTTATCCCTTCACGATCCGGCGGCAATGGACCCACGCCGCTTCAATCAGGTTCTCGCTCGCCTCCGGCGTGCGGAAGGCCGAATGCGCCGACAGCGTCACGTTCGGCAGCTTCGTCAGCGGATGATCGCCGGGCAGCGGCTCGATGTTGAAGACGTCGAGACCGGCGTGGCGGATATGGCCCGACTTCAGCGCGTCGATCATGGCGGCCTCGTCGACAACAGCAGCGCGCGCGGTGTTGATGAGGATGACGCCGCGTTTCATCGCAGCGATCCTCTCGCGCGTTATCATGCCGCGCGTCTCGTCGTTGAGCAGCAGGTGCAGCGACACGACGTCGCTTCTGGCCAGCACGCTGTCGAGGTCGGTGAATTCGACGCTCGCGTGGCTCCTTGGCGAGCGGTTCCAGGCAATCACCTTCATGCCGCTGCCGGACGCGATGCGCGCGACCTCCGCGGCGATGCCGCCGAAGCCGATCAGGCCGAGCGTCTTGCCGGTGAGCTGCATGCCGTCCTCGCGCAGCCAGTTCCCGGCCCTCATCTCCCGGTCCATCATCGCGATGACGCGGGCCGAGGCCCACATCAGCGCGATCGCGGATTCCGCAACCGCCGTGTCGCCGTAGCCCTTGATCAGATGCACGGAGATGCCGAGCTCGGCGAGCTCTTCCGGATTCATGTAGCTGCGCGCGCCGGTGCCGAGGAACACGACGTGCTTCAGCCCGGTGCATTTCTTCGCGACCTCGGTCGGCAGCGCGGTGTGGTCGACGATCGCGATCTCGGCGCCGTCGAGCACTTCCGGATATTGCTCGGGCTTGATGTCGGGATTCCTGTTGATCCGCACCTTGGGATCACCGGGCTTCTCCAGCCGCTCCATGATCACGGCCAGCGATTCATTGGCGTCGACGAAAACTCCGCGCATCATTCTCTCCGGTCAGGACGCGACGCCGGCGATCGCCAGCACGGTATGCATGAGGACGTTGGTGCCTGCGGCGCAGTCGCCTTGCGTCGCATCCTCCAGCTCGTTGTGGCTGATGCCGTCCTTGCAGGGCACGAACACCATCGCCGCCGGCATGATCGTGTTGAGGTTGCAGGCGTCGTGGCCGGCGCCGGAGGTGATGCGGCGCGAGGAATAGCCGAGCGTCTTGGCCGCGTTCTCGACGGCAGCAATCAGCTTCGGATCGAAATGCGTCGGCGGCTTGCGCCAGACGAGATCGATCTTGACCTCGACCTTGCGGCGGGCGGCGATCTCGGCGATTGCCGCACGCAGATCGCGATCGAGCGCGTCCATGATGGCGTCATCGGCACTGCGGCAATCCATGGTGAAGGCGATCTCGCCGGGAATGACGTTACGCGAGGGATTTGCGATCACGGCCTCGCCGATGGTGCCGACTGCGTTCGGCCCGTGCTTCTTCGCAATCGACTCCATCGCCAGCACGATTTCGGACAAGGTCGCCAGCGCATCGCGCCGCAGCGGCATCGGCGTCGAGCCCGCGTGACTCTCGAAGCCGGAGATCTTGCCGTCGTACCAGAGCACGCCCTGACCCGAATCGACCACGCCGATGGTCTTGCCTTCGGCTTCCAGGATCGGCCCCTGCTCGATGTGCAGCTCGACGAAGCAGCCGAGCTTCTGGAAGCCGACCGGCTTGTCGCCGCGATAGCCTATGCCGTCGAGCGCCTGGCCGACGGTGGTGCCCTCGGCGTCCTTGCGCGACAAAATGTCGTCGGTGGTGAAGTCGCCGACATAGGCGGCGGAGGCCATCATTGCAGGTGCGAAACGCGAGCCTTCCTCGTTGGTCCAGTTCACGATGCAGATCGGCGCCTCGGTCTCGATGCCGGCATCATTCAGCGTGCGGATCACCTCCAGCGCGCCGAGCGTCCCCAGGATGCCGTCATACTTGCCGCCGGTCGGCTGGGTGTCGAGGTGCGAGCCGATGCCGACGGGCAGCTTCGACATGTCGCGGCCCCTGCGCAGGCCGAACATTGATCCGAGCGCGTCGACGTGGACTTCCAGTCCGGCATCCTCGCAGGCCTTGCGGAACCAATCACGTACCTGCTTGTCTTCGCTGCTCAGCGTCAGCCGCCGCACGCCGCCTTTGGCCGTCACGCCGAACTGCGCGGTCTCGTGGATGGAGCCCCACAGGCGGGCGGAGTCGATTTGCAGGTTGGTGGCGGCTCGGCTCATGCGGTCGTTTCCATTTGTCGCTGTCATTCCGGGGCACCCGTAGGGCGAACCCGGAATCTCGAGATTCCGGGTTCTCGCTTCGCGAGCCCCGGAATGACGGTAGAAAATCCGGCGGCTTTTTCAATGACGCGCCTGCGCGGGCGCGTCAACCGCGAGGCTGCTCTGCGCAATCTGCCGTGCAAGCTCGGCGACGCGCTCCACGGCGACGACGTCGGGTGAGGCGAGCCAGCTCGCCGTGAAGGTCAGCGGCGCGATGGCGAGATCGGTGTCGAGCAGCTGCAGGCGCCCGTCGGCGAGCTCGTTCTCGACGATGGCATCGGGGATCACGGCGATGCCGAGTCCCTCGACCGCCATGTGGATGACGGTCGCCAGCGAGGCCGACGCGTGCAGGCGGATCGGCGGCAGCTCCGGCCGGTCGAACACCTCCCGCACGACCTCGTAAGGCTTGGTCTTGCGCGGGAAGGTGATGATCGGAAACCGCGCGAGCTCCGCCGGCGTCACCGGGCCCTTGCCGAGCCCGAGCGAGGGACTTGCCAGGAAGCCGATCGGATAATCGGCGAGCACGCGGTTGTGCACGCCGGAGGCGGACAGCGGCCCGACGACGAAGGCGAGCTCGATCTCCTGCGCGAGCAGGCGCGCGGTGAGGTTCGGCGTGATGTCGACCTCGATCTCCAGCGACAGGTTCGGATAGACCTCGTTCACGCTCTTGACGAGCCGCGGCAGCCAGGTGTGCACGATGGTCTCGGCGACGCCGAGCCGCATCACGCCGCGCATCGCGGAAGCATCGCCGATCTCCGCCATCATCGCGGCGCGCAGGCCGATCAGCTTCTCCGCGTAGACCATCATCTGCCGGCCGCTCGGTGTCGGTGACGCGATGCGATGATCGCGGTTCAAGAGCTTCACGCCCATCTCGCGCTCGAGCTGGGCGATGCGCTGGGAGATCGCCGGCTGGGTGGTGTTGAGCCGCTGCGCGGCGCCGCGGAAGCTGCCGAGCTTCACAACCCACAGGAACGTCTCGATCGACCTGAAGTCCAGCATTGGAAGGATTTTCCCAATCGATAAATCAGATTTATCGAGATTGATTAGAAACGAAGATTAGACTTTATAGCACGCTTGGTGTTGGCTTGTCTTTGTCGAGTTTATAGGCAGGTCGATCACATGACTGTTTTGGTGGCAGCGCAGCAAACTGAAACACCCGACGCCCTCCCGAGCCGCAAGGCCCGGCTCGCCTACCGCGAGGGGCTGGTCGCCTCCACCGCCGGCGTCGCTCCCGGATACGTCCAGGGCAATCTGGCGATCCTGCCGGCGGAATATGCCGGTGCCTTTCACCGCTTCTGCCAGCTCAATCCCAAGCCGTGCCCGATCATCGGCATGTCCGATGTCGGCAGCCCTTACATCCCCTCGCTCGGTGCCGATCTCGACATCCGCACCGACGTGCCGCGCTACCGTGTCTGGCGCGACGGCGAGGTCGTGGACGAGCCGACCGACGTGAAGAGCTACTGGCGCGACGATCTCGTCACCTTCGTGCTCGGCTGCTCGTTCTCGTTCGAGGAGGCGCTGCTCGAGGAGGGCATGCCGATCCGCCACATCGAGAAGAACGTGCGTGTGCCGATGTACCGCACCAACATCGCCTGCGGTGTATCAGGTCCGTTCGCCGGTCCCATGGTGGTATCGATGCGCCCGTTCAAGCCGGCCGACGCGATCCGCGCGGTGCAGATCACCTCGCGCTATCCGGCCGTGCACGGCGCGCCCGTGCATCTCGGCCATCCGCACCTGATCGGCATCAAGGATATCGCCAAGCCCGATTACGGCGATCCGGTGCCGGTCGCCGACGACGAGATCCCGGTGTTCTGGGCCTGTGGGGTGACGCCGCAATCGGTGATCAACGCCGCGAAGCTGCCGTTCGCGATCACGCATTCTCCCGGCCTGATGCTGGTGACGGATCTCAAAAACAGAAACATGGCCGTGATTTAGTGGGCAGCGTCTGCTGCTTCTTCAGGCTTTACCGCATCCACCAATCGCTTCATTCGATCAGCCGAAATTCAGTAACAGGGGACTTTGCCATGACGATCACTCGCCGCGACGTGTTGTTGGGAGCCACCGCCACTGCCGCTCTCGTGCCGCTGGCAGCGCGCGCACAGACGTCGGAAGTCGTGATCGGCGTGATCTATCCGTTCTCCGGCGGCAGCGCGCAGCAGGGCGTCGACGCGCAGAAGGCCTATGAGACCGCGCTCGAAGTCATCAACAAGGACAGCGATTTCGACCTGCCGCTGGCGAAGGGCGAAGGCCTGCCGGGTCTCGGCGGCGCCAAGATCCGTCTCGTGTTCGCCGACCATCAGGCCGATCCGCAGAAGGGCCGCGCCGAGGCCGAGCGCCTGATCACGCAGGAGAAGGTCTGCGCCATCATCGGCACTTATCAGAGCGCGGTGGCCGTCACCGTCAGCCAGATCTGCGAGCGCTATCAGGTCCCGTTCGTGTCCGCCGACAATTCCTCGCCGAGCCTGCACCGCCGCGGTCTGAAATATTACTTCCGCGCCTCGCCGCATGACGAGATGTACTCGGCTGCGATGTTCGACTTCTTCGACGCCATGAAGAAGAAGGGCACCAAGATCGAGACGCTGTCGCTGTTCCACAAGGACACCATCTTCGGCACCGATTCCGGCAATGCCCAGACCAAGATCGCCGGCGAGCGCGGCTACAAGATCGTCACCGACATCAAGTATCGCGCCAACTCGCCCTCGCTCTCGGCCGAGGTGCAGCAGCTCAAGACAGCCAATGCCGACGTGCTGATGCCGTCGAGCTACACCACCGACGGCATCCTCCTGGTCAAGACCATGGCCGAGCTCGGCTACAAGCCGAATGCGATCGTGGCTCAGGACGCCGGCTTCTCCGAGAAGGCACTCTACGATGCCGTCGGCGACAAGCTCGAAGGCGTGATCTCGCGCGGCACCTTCTCGCTCGACCTGGCGCAGAAGCGGCCGATGGTCGGCAAGATCAACGAGATGTTCAAGGCCAGGTCCGGCAAGGATTTCAACGATCTCACCTCGCGCCAGTTCATGGGCCTGATCATCCTCGCCGACGCCATCAGCCGCGCCAAGTCGACCGACGGCGAGAAGATTCGCGACGCGCTTGCCGCGACCGACATCCCGGGCGAGAAGACCATCATGCCCTGGAAGCGCGTCAAGTTCGACGAGATGGGCCAGAACAACGACGCCGATCCGGTGCTGCTGCAATATGTCGGCGGCAAGTTCGTCACCATCTTCCCGCCCCAGGCCGCGATTGCCGAGGCGATCTGGCCGATGAAGTAAGAGTGTGAAGCGGGAGCTCAGCTGTAGCTCCCGCCCTCATCCTGAGGAGCGGGCGTAGCCCGCGTCTCGAAGGACGAGGGCTGGGCCATCCTTCGAGACGCGCCGGTGCGCGCTCCTCAGGATGAGAATCTATTTCGGGGGACAGACTTTTGACAGCCCAAGCCATTATCCAGAGTCTCGCGAGCGGCCTGCTGATGGGCCTGCTCTACGGACTGATCGCGGTCGGCCTCGCGCTGATCTTCGGCCTGATGGACGTCACGAACTTCGCTCATGGCGAGTTCCTGATGATCGCGATGTATCTGTCCTTCTTCCTGTTCGCGTTCTTCGCCATCGATCCCTTGCTGTCGGCGCCGCTGGTCGCCGCGGCACTCTTCATCTTCGGAGCGATCATCTACCTGCTCCTTGTACGCTTCGCCATGCGGGCCAAGGCCAATGCCGGCATGGTGCAGATCTTCACCACCTTCGGCCTCGCCATCGTCATGCGCGGTCTCGCGCAGTACTTCTTCACGCCGGACTATCGCAGCATTCCGCAGTCCTGGCTCGGCGGTAAGACCATCTCAATTGCCGGCATCTTCCTGCCGGAGCCGCAACTGGTCGGCGCGCTGGTCTCGATCGCGGCCTTTGGCGCCCTCTATTTCTTCATCCACCGCACCGATTTCGGCCGCGCGCTGGAAGCCACCCGCGAAGATCCCGGCGCGGTGGCCCTCGTCGGCATCGACAAGAACCGCGTGTTCGCGTTCGGCTGGGGGCTTGGCGCCGCGCTGGTCGGCCTCGCCGGCGCGATCATGGCGGTGTTCTTCTACATCTATCCGGACGTCGGCGCCTCCTTCGCGCTGATCGCCTATGTCACGGTGGCGCTCGGCGGCTTCGGCAGCGTGTTCGGCGCCTTCGCCGGCGGCATCATCGTCGGCCTCGTCGAGGCGGTCACGGCCCTCGTGCTGCCGCCCTCGCTGAAGTCGGTCGGGATCTACGCCGTCTATCTCCTGGTCGTGTTCATTCGGCCGCGCGGCCTGTTCGGATCGATCTGATGGACAAGAATTTCGCTGCGCGGCGCCGCCGCGACCTCATCATCGCCGCGGTGCTGGCCGGGCTGGCGGCGTTGGCGCCGCTGTTCGTCAAGGACGTCTACGTCCAGAACATCCTGATCCTGACCTTGATGTATGCGGCGCTGTCGCAGAGCTGGAACATCCTGTCCGGCTATTGCGGCCAGATCTCGCTGGGCCACGCGCTTTATTTCGGCATCGGCGCCTACACCACCGAGCTCCTGTTCACCAAGTTCGGCGTGCTGCCCTGGTTCGGCATGCTCGGCGGCGGCGTGATTGCCGCCCTGATCGCGATGGG
Organism: Bradyrhizobium sp. CB1015; assembly: GCF_025200925.1. Taxonomy (GTDB): domain Bacteria; phylum Pseudomonadota; class Alphaproteobacteria; order Rhizobiales; family Xanthobacteraceae; genus Bradyrhizobium. Next base: position 3,319,451 of record NZ_CP104174.1, read on the forward strand.
GCTCGGCTATCCCTTCTTCCGCCTGCGCGGCCATTACTTCGTGATCGCGACCATCGTCATCGCCGAAATCGGACTGCTGCTGTTCCAGAACTGGGAGTGGGCGGGCGCCGCGATGGGCATCACCATTCCGATCCGCGGCGACAGCTGGCTGAAATTCCAGTTCCTGCGTACCAAGCTGCCATACTTCTACTTCGCGCTGGCGCTGTGCTGTCTCGCCTGGTTCGTCACCTGGTGGCTGGAAGATTCCAAATGGGGCTTCTGGTGGCGTGCGGTGAAGGACAATCCGGAAGCCGCCGAAAGCCTCGGCGTCGTCGTGTTCAACTCCAAGATGGGCGCGGCCGCCGTCTCGGCTTTCCTCGTCGCCATCGGCGGCGCCTTCTATGCGCAGTTTCTCGCCTATATCGATCCTGAAAGCGTGATGGGCTTCCAGTTCTCGCTGCTGATGGCACTGCCGGCGGTGCTCGGCGGCATCGGCACCCTCTGGGGTCCGGTGTTGGGGGCCGCCATCCTGATCCCGATGACCGAGCTGACGCGCTCCTATATCGGCGGCTCCGGTCGCGGCGTCGATCTCATCGTCTACGGTGCGCTGATCGTGGCGATCTCGCTGGCCTTGCCGCGCGGCCTGGTGAGCCTGTTCTCCCGTGCAAAACCCAAGAACCAGGTCAAGGGAGCCACGCGATGACCGCGCTGCTCGAAACCCGCGGCGTCTGGCAGCGCTTCGGCGGTCTCGTCGCCAACAGCGACGTCTCGATCTCGGTCGGCCGCGGCGAGATCGTCGGCCTGATCGGCCCGAACGGCGCCGGCAAGTCGACGCTGTTCAATCTCATCGCCGGCGTGCTGCCGCCGACGCAAGGCTCGATTCTATTCGATGGCGAGGACGTCACCAATCTGCCGGCGGCCGAGCGCTGCCAGCGCGGCGTCGGTCGCACCTTCCAGGTCGTGAAGAGCTTCGAAACCATGACTGTCGTCGACAACGTCATCGTCGGCGCGCTCGTGCGCAACACAGTGATGCGTGAAGCGCGCCGCAAGGCGCATGAGGTGCTCGAGTTCACCGGCCTTGCCGCGCGCGCCGATGTGCTCGCCAGCGACCTCGTGCCGGCCGAGAAGCGCCGCCTCGAAGTCGCGCGGGCGCTTGCGACCGAACCGAAGCTGCTGCTGCTCGACGAGGTCCTCACCGGCCTGACGCCGACCGAGGCGCAGACCGGCGTTGCCCTGGTGCGCAAGGTGCGCGATGCCGGCATCACCGTGCTGATGGTCGAGCACGTCATGGAGATCGTGATGCCGCTGGTGGACCGCGCCATCGTGCTCGACCTCGGCAAAGTGCTGGTCGAGGGCAAGCCCGCCGACGTCGTCCGCGATCCCAAGGTGATCAAGGCATATCTGGGAGATCGTCATGCTGTCGGTGCGTGAAGTCACCACGGCCTATCAGGGCCTGGTCGCGATCTCCGCGGTCTCGATCGAGGTCGAGAAGAGCGAGATCGTCTGCGTCGCCGGCGCCAACGGCGCGGGCAAGTCGACGCTCCTGAAATCCATCGCCGGTGCCGAACGCCCGCGCTCGGGCACCGTGACCTTCGACGGCAAACGCCTCGACGGCATGGCGCAGCATCACATCACGGCGACCGGCATCGCCTATGTGCCGGAAAACCGCCGCCTGTTCCCGCGCTTGTCAGTGCGCGACAATCTGCGTCTCGGCAGCTACCTCTACCGCGGCGAGGCGGACCGCGAAGGGCCGCTCGATCTCGTCTTCAACCTGTTTCCGCGCCTCCAGGAGCGTTTGGAGCAGCGCGCCGAGACGCTCTCTGGCGGCGAGCAGCAGATGCTCGCAATCGGCCGCGCCCTGATGACGCGCCCGCGGCTGTTGATGCTGGACGAGCCCTCGCAGGGAATCATGCCGAAGCTGGTGGATGAGATTTTCCAGGCCGTGAAGCGCATCCGCGACGCCGGCATGACCGTGCTGATCGTCGAGCAGCGCATGGCCGAGTGCCTCGAGATCGCCGACCGCGCCTACATTCTGCAGACCGGCCGCGTGCTGATGCAGGGCCCGTCCGCGGAGATCAAGGGCAATCCGGACGTGAGGAAGGCGTATCTGGGGCTGTAGGCGCTGCCGTAGTCGCCACGATATCCGCCGTCATCCTGAGGTACGCGCTCTTACGCGCCTCGAAGGATGGGCCGCGAGCGCCTGTAGCCCATCCTTCGAGGCTTGCGATCCGCTGCATCGCAAGGCTCGCACCTCCAGCGACAACCGGTTCGCGGTTGCGCGGGGATGACGGCGGAGTGTTTGGCTAGTGCCCGTGCCCGAGCTCCGGCAGCGTCACCCCGAACACCTTCACCAGATCCTTCACCTGCTCCGGCGACAGATATCGCGGGTTCATCCCGCGCAGCAGCAGATACAGCTTCGCCGTCTCCTCCAGCTCTTCCGTCGCGAACACCGCGGCCTCCAGCGTGTCGCCGGCGACGACCGGGCCGTGATTGGCGAGCAGCACGGATGAGTATTTCCCCGCCAGCCCCTTGATCGCGTCCGCGACCGCGGGATCGCCGGGGCGGTAATAGGGCACGAGTGCGGTGGCGCCGCATTTCATCAGGTAATAGGCCGTCATCGGCGGCAGCGCGGCGCGCGGGTCGATCTCGGGGAGCATCGAGAGCGCGACCGAATGGGTGGAGTGCAGATGCACGATGGCCCGCGCGCTTCCGCGCGTGTCGTAGAGCGCATTGTGCAGCGGAACTTCCTTGGTCGGCGCATCGCCCGAGACCAGCCGGCTCCCGCTGTCCAGCCGCGACAGCTTTGCGGGATCCAGGAAGCCGAGCGAAGCGTTGGTCGGCGTCACCAGCCAGCCGCCATCGTCCAGCTTGACGCTGATATTGCCGGAGGAGCCCGGCGTCAGCCCGCGCTCGAACAGGGACCGTCCGAAGCGGCAGATCTCCTCGCGCAGCCTTGTTTCGTTGCTCGTTTCGGTTCTCATGGCCGTCATGCCTGCTTGTCTCACGCTTTGGCAGCGCGGCCAAGCCGTGTTATTCGGTTGCCAAGCTGCCGCAAAGGGCGGCTATTTTGGGAAACGTTCGCAAGGGTCAGTTGCATATGTCCGCCTCCACGTCACAAAGTCAGCGTATCGCCGTCGTCGGGCTCGGCTCGATGGGATTTGGCATGGCGACCTCACTCAAGCGCGCCGGCCACGCCGTGACCGGCTGCGACGTCTCGGCTGATGCGGTGGCGCGGTTCGTGAAGGACGGTGGCGCAGGCGCCAAAACGCCGGCCGAGGCGGCCAAGAGCGCCGATATCGTCGTCAGCGTCGTAGTGAATGCCGCCCAGACCGAGGCGATCCTGTTCGGCAAGGATGGCGCGGCCGAAACCATGCCGAAGGACAGCGTGTTCGTCTCCTCCGCCACCATGGACCCGGACGTGGCGCGGCGGCTCGCAAAACAGCTTGAGGCGACCGGCCGGCACTATCTGGATGCCCCGATCTCCGGCGGGGCGCAGCGCGCCGCACAAGGCGAGCTGACGATCCTCGCCTCCGGCAGTCCCGCCGCCTTTGCGAAGGCGCGGCCGGCGCTCGATGCCATGGCTGCAAAGCTCTACGAGCTCGGCGATGCGGCCGGGCAGGGCGCTGCATTCAAGATGATCAATCAGCTGCTCGCCGGCGTGCACATCGCCGCCGCCAGCGAAGCCATGGCGTTCGCGGCCAAGCAGGGCCTCGACATCCGCAAGGTCTACGAGGTGATCACGGCTTCCGCCGGCAATTCCTGGATGTTCGAGAACCGCATGCCGCACGTGCTCGACGGCGACTACACGCCGCGAAGCGCGGTGGAGATCTTCGTCAAGGATCTCGGCATCATCCAGGATATGGCGCGCAGCGCCCGATTCCCCGTGCCGGTCTCCGCCGCCGCGCTCCAGATGTTCCTGATGACGTCGGCCGCCGGCATGGGCCGCGACGATGACGCATCGGTGACGCGGATGTATGCGCAGGTCACCGGCGTCAAGCTGCCCGGCGACAAGTAAGAGGATCTCCAATGCCGCGTTTCGCCGCCAATCTCTCGATGATGTTCACCGAGGTGCCGTTCCTCGACCGCTTCGACGCTGCTGCGCAAGCGGGCTTCACCGCGGTGGAGTTCCTGTTTCCCTACGAGCATCCCGCCGAGGTTGTCGGCGAGCGGCTCAAGCGCAACGGCCTGACCCAGGCGCTGTTCAACCTGCCGCCGGGCGACTGGAACGCCGGCGAGAAAGGCTTTGCCGCGCTGCCATCACGCTTCTCCGATCTCAAGGCGAGCCTCGATACGGCACTGCCTTATGCCAAGGCGACCGGCGTCAAGCGCCTGCACCTGATGGCCGGCATCGCCAACCGCAGCGAGCGCGTCGCGATCGAGGCCTTCTACAAATCGGTGGCCTGGGCTGCGGAATTCTTCGCGCCCCACGGCATCGACGTCGTGATCGAGCCGATCAATGCGCGCAACGTGCCCGGCTACTTCCTCAACGATTTCGGCTTCGCGCGGGATCTGATCCAGGAGCTGAGGCTTGCGAACCTGAAACTCCAGTTCGACATCTATCACTGCCAGATCATCCACGGCGACGTCACCATGCGCTTGCGCGAGATGATGCCGATCATCGGCCACATCCAGATCGCCAGCATTCCCTCGCGCAACGAGCCCGACGGCGAGGAGCTGAACTTTCCGTTCCTGTTCGAAGAGCTCGACCGGCTCGGCTATGCCGGCTTCGTCGGCTGCGAATACAATCCGCGCGGCAAGACCACCGATGGCCTCGCCTGGTTCAAGCCCTATGCGGGAGTGAAGCCGTGACCCTCGCATTGGGCTGCATCGCCGACGACTATACCGGCGCCTCCGATCTCGCCAACACGCTGACGCGCGCGGGCCTGCGCACCGTCCAGACCATCGGTATACCTGCCGACGATCTGGCGCTGCCCGAGGTCGATGCCGTCGTGGTGTCGCTGAAGAGCCGCTCGATCGAGGCCGGCCTTGCCGTGTCGCGCTCGCGCGCGGCGGACAAATGGCTGCGCGGCCGCGGCGCTGGCCACGTGCTGTTCAAGATCTGCTCGACCTTCGATTCCACCGACGCCGGCAATATCGGCCCCGTCATGGACGCGCTGCGTGCCGATTGCGGCGAGGGAGCCGTGCTGGTGACGCCGGCCTTCCCGGAGACCGGGCGCACCGTCTATCAGGGCAATCTGTTCGTCGGCGCCGTGCCGCTGAACGAGAGCCCGCTCAAGGACCATCCGCTCAACCCGATGCACGATTCCAACCTGGTGCGCGTGCTGGCGCGCCAGAGCGGGACGCAGGTCGGCCTCGTCGATCTCGCCACCGTCATGCGCGGCGCGGAGGCGGTGCGGGCACGGCTGGCCGAGCTCGTCGCCAAGGGTATCGGTGCCGCGATCGTCGACGCCGTGTTCGACCGCGACCTCGAGACCATCGGTCTCGTCGCCGCCGAACACCTTCTGTCGGTCGGCGCGTCGGGCATGGGCCTCGGGCTTGCCCGCGCGCTGGTGTCGACGGGCAAGGTGAAGCCGGCGCCGAGCAGCGAAACCGGCGCAGCCGTCGGCGGCATGGCGGCATGCCTTGCCGGCAGCTGCTCGCAGGCGACGCTTCAGCAGATCGCCGTCGCCGAACGCATCATGCCGGTGCTCCATCTCGATCCCGAGCGGATCGTCACAGGCACCGAGGAAGCGCAGCGCGCGCTGGACTGGGCAAGGCCACGGCTTGCGGAAGGCCCGGTGCTGATCGCCTCGAGCGCGACGCCGGAAGCCGTTGCCGCCGTGCAGGCACGCCATGGCCGCGATGCCGCCGGTCACGCCATCGAGCAGGCCATGGCCGGGATCGCGGAGGGGCTGGTGCAGGCCGGCGTCCGGCGCTTGATCGTCGCCGGTGGCGAGACATCCGGCGCCGTGGTCGATCGGTTGAAGATTCCGGGATTTCTCGTAGGAGTGGAAATCGCCGCCGGAGTCCCTGTGCTGCGCGCGGTCGGCTCGGAGGCTGGCGACATGTTGCTCGCCCTGAAGTCCGGAAATTTCGGCGGCGCAGAGTTCTTCACGGATGCGCTTAGGCTCATGCGCTGAGCGCAGGGCATTCTTAGCTGCCTGTTCACTTGTTTCGGGCTCCGTAACTCGCACGGAGTCGTCGCTGACACCTGCACGGGTGCTCTGCTGTCGGATGTCGGTGCTGCTCCCCTTTGGTTGATTCGTAAAACTTCCGGGCGCGGCACCGCCGCCAGCACAAAGAGACTCCTATTATGCTCGCCACCATTTCCATCCGCGCCAAGATCATCAGTGTCGTGGCGTTCCTGCTGGTCGCGATGGCCGGCATGGGCCTGCTCGCCGTCATGAAGATGCGGTCCATGAACGCCAACACGGTCGACATCACGACGAGCTGGATGCCGAGCGTGCGGGTGCTGGGCGAGATCCGGGCCGCGGTCATCACCTACCGCAACGTGGTCCGCGAGCACATGCTGGCCGAGACGCTGGATGACAAGCTGGAGGCGGAGAAGACTGCGGCGACCGTCACGGAGATGTTGGCCAAGGCTCGAAAGAACTACGAGCCGATGATCACCTCGCCGGAAGAGCGGGCGCTCTATGGCGAGTGGTCGAAGTTGTGGAGCGAGTACCAGAAGGGCGCCCAGGAGGTCATGGAACTGTCGCGCATGGAGGCCGGCAAAGTTCCGCACGGGTCCCATGAGCTCAACACCAAGACGGTCAACAAGATCGGCCTGAAGTCCGACGAGGTCCTGCAGAAGGACATCGATCTCAACACCAAGGGCGGCGGCCAGGCCGCCAGCGACGCCGCCGACAGCTACGCCTATGCCTTCATGCTGGTCTCGGCCATTCTCGGCGCGGCCGTCGTCATCGGCATCGGCGTCGGCTTCTACCTCGTCCGCGACGTCTCCAGCGGCATCAACTCCATCACGCTGCCGATGCAGGCGCTGGGCCGGGGCGACCTCTCCGCCGAGGTCCCGCATCGCGGCGAGAAGACCGAGATCGGCGCCATGGCCGACGTGCTCCAGATCTTCAAGGAGGCGCTGATCGCCAAGAAGGCCGCCGACGAAGCCGCCGCGGCCGACGCCGAGGCCAAGATCGAGCGCGGCCGCCGCGTCGACAACATCACCCGCGAATTCGAAACCATGATCGGCGAGATCGTCCAGACCGTGTCGTCGGCCTCGACCCAGTTAGAGGCCTCCGCCTCGACCCTGACCGCGACGGCCGACCGTTCGCAGCGGCTGGCGACCACGGTGGCCGGCGCTTCGGAGGAAGCCTCGACCAACGTGCAATCGGTGGCGTCGGCGACCGAGGAGATGGCCTCGTCGGTCGGCGAGATCAGCCGCCAGGTGCAGGAATCGGCGCGGATGGCGGGCGATGCCGTCGGTCAGGCCCGTGCCACCACCGAACGCGTCGCCGAATTGTCCAAGGCCGCCGCGCGCATCGGCGACGTCGTCGAGCTGATCAACACCATCGCGGGCCAGACCAACCTGCTGGCGCTGAACGCCACCATCGAGGCGGCGCGCGCGGGCGAAGCCGGCCGCGGCTTTGCCGTGGTCGCCTCCGAGGTGAAGGCGCTCGCCGAGCAGACCGCAAAGGCGACCGGCGAGATCGGCCAGCAGATTTCCGGCATCCAGGCGGCGACCAATGATTCGGTCGGAGCGATCAGGGAGATCTCATCGACCATCGAGCGCCTGTCGGAGATCTCGTCGGCCATCGCGGCTGCGGTGGAAGAGCAGGGCGCCGCGACGCAGGAGATCGCCCGCAATGTGCAGCAGGCGGCGCAGGGCACCCAGCAGGTGTCGTCCAACATCACCGACGTGCAGCGCGGCGCGACCGAGACCGGCACGGCTTCCTCGCAGGTGCTGTCCGCGGCGCAGATGCTGTCGAACGATTCGAGCCGGCTGAAGACCGAGGTCGGCAAGTTCCTGACCAACGTCCGCGCTGCGTAAGATTTCGCGCGAGGAGTGCCCAGCCAAAGAGCGGCGTCAAAAGCGCCGCTCTTTTTCTTTTCACGGCCGGTAGCATGATGGCGCCTGCGGGTAACATCATGGGGCGTTACCGTAAACCTACGTAGGGCGGGTTTTCACCGTTGGTTAAATTCGCTCCATAAAATTGCAGCAGACGACTCGAGTAGCGGCCGTCCGAATTGGAATGAGTCCATCATCAGTTCGTTTGGAGGCCCCGATGCGCAAGAACTTTCCCGTCACAGAAATCGAATATCCCGTCAGCGACGAGACGCTGATCGTCTCCCGCACCGATCTGAAGGGCAAGCTCACCTACTTCAACGAGGACTTCCTCGCTGCCGCCGGCTTCACGTCGGCGGAACTGATGGGGCAGCCGCACAACATCGTCCGCCACCCCGACATGCCGCCGGAGGCCTTCGACAATCTCTGGGACACGCTGAAAGCCGGCAAGCCCTGGCTCGGCGCGGTCAAGAACCGACGCAAGAACGGCGACTTCTATTGGGTGCTGGCGACGGCCTCTCCGATCCGCGAGAACGGCGAGGTCAAGGGCTATGCCTCGATCCGCACCAAGCTGCCGGCCGACCAGCGCAAGCTCGCCGAAGAGGTCTATGCCGCCATCCGCGAGAAGAAGCCGCATGCCTATCGCATCGACGCCGGCATCATTCGGCGCCGCTCGTGGCTCGACCGCTTCAGCATCTTCACCGCGACGCTGAAGGCGCGCCTGGTCACGATGATGGTGCTGCAGGCGCTGTTCATGCTCGCGCTCGGCATCGGCGGCGCGCTCTCCACCAGCGGCTCGACCAGCCTGATCCTGACGCTGCTGGCTGTCGCCGGCGCCGCCGTTGCCAGCTTCGCCGGCCTTGCGACCATGCGTGCGATTCAGGGACCGGTGCGGCAGCTCAACGATACCTTGCTCAACCTCGTGCAGGACAAGCTCGACAACCGCATCGTCATCGAGCGCGACGACGAGATCGGCGAGGCACTGCGCAACCTCCAGACCGTGCAGACCATCGTCCGCTTCAGCCGCGACGAGGTGCAGGCGGTGCAGCGTCGCGCCGAGGCGCAGCGCAAGGCCGACATGACCAAGCTGGCCGACGGTTTCGAGGCCGCGATCGGGGAGATCGTCGAGACCGTATCCTCGGCTGCAACCGAGCTCGAGGCTTCGGCCTCGACCCTGTCCACGACAGCGGGCCGGGCGCAGGAATTGGCCACGGTGGTCGCGTCCGGCTCGGAGGCCGCCTCCAGCAACGTCCACTCGGTGGCTTCGGCTGCCGAGGAGATGTCGTCCTCGGTGCGCGAGATCGGCCGGCAGGTGCAGGATTCCTCCCGAATTGCCAGCGAGGCCGTCAGCCAGGCGCACGCCACCACCGAACGCGTCAGCGAGCTGTCGCGCGCCGCGGCGCGGATCGGCGACGTCGTCGAGCTCATCAATGCGATTGCCGGCCAAACCAATCTCCTGGCACTCAACGCCACGATCGAGGCGGCGCGCGCGGGCGAAGCCGGCCGCGGCTTCGCGGTGGTGGCCTCCGAGGTCAAGGCGCTCGCCGAGCAGACGGCCAAGGCCACCGGCGAGATCGGCCAGCAGGTCGGCGGCATCCAGGCGGCGACGCAGGATTCGGTCAGCGCCATCGGCGAGATCAGCGGCACCATTGCGCGCCTGTCGGAGATCGCTTCGGTGATCGCGGCGGCCGTGCAGCAGCAGGGCGCAGCGACCCAGGAGATCGCCCGCAACGTGCAGCAGGCCGCCCAGGGCACCCAGCAGGTCTCGTCCAACGTCGGCGACGTGCAGCGCGGCGCCTCGGAGACGGGATCAGCGTCCACGCAGGTGCTGTCGGCGGCCCAGATGCTGTCCCGCGATTCCAATCGCCTCAAGCTCGAGGTCGGCAAGTTCCTGAGCTCGGTTCGCGCCGCGTGAGGTGCACAATCGCTGGAGCATGATTCGGAAAAGTGTGGAGCGGTTTTCCGAAAAGATCAGGCTCAAACAACAACCTGAAGCGCGATGACGATTCATCCTAATCGCATCGCGCTTTAGGCCGCCCGCCACTCGGGCACGCCATCGGCTGCCATAGCGATCTCGCCGAGCGAGCCGACCGGGGTGCGATCCATGTCGAGCAGATGTGCCAGAGTCGCGCCATCGCTTGCCGGAATCCGCGCCAGCGTGCGGCGATCATCCTCTGTCCGCAGCATCACCACGCCGTGCTCGACGTTGCCGCCGCGGCCGTAGAGCACGGTAAAGCTCTCGACCTTGCCCTTGCCAATGGCCTCCGTGACGAACTCCGGTACCGCGCGCTTGTTGCGGTCGGCCTCGTCTTGCACGCTCGTCTCCTGCGTCAGCGTCTCGCGCGGCGGCGTCTTCGACACCACCAGCGCGTGGTGCTTGGTGACGAAGCCGCCCTGTCCGTAGAGCAGGCCGAGCCTGGCGCCGTCGCGCAGGCGCCGCACCATCGCGCAGGCCGCGTGCGTCATGTAGGTGTTCAGCGGCGCGCCGAAGAAGGTGAGGCCGCCGGTCACGGTCGGCTGCACGTCGGGTCCCAAGCGCAGCGTCCGCCGCGCCATCTTCGGGACGCAAGGGAAGCAACTGTAGAGCTCGATCGCGTCGAACTTGTTGCCGTCGCCGTCGGCGAGATCGATCACGCTCTTGAGCACGGCGTTCTGCGGGTGGCTCTCGTAGAACTGGTCGCGCAACAGATAGTCGCGCGGCTCTTCTGCCGAGGCACCGCCGAGCGGGTAGACCAGTCGGTCCGCGGCGACCCCGGCCGCCCGCGCCTTGGCGAGACTGGTGAGCAGCAGCGCGCCGCCCATGTTGACGCTGGGGTTGGCCACCATCAGCTTGTTGTAGGGCCAGGCGATCAGGCGGTTATCCGCAGTCGGCGTCGTGATCTCCTCGGGCGCATAACGCCGCTTCAGCCAGGCATTCGGGTTTTGCGCGGCGGCTTCCGAATAGCGCGACCACAGCGTGCCTGACTCCGCCATGGCCTCGCGCGGCGTCTGCCCCCAATGCGCGGAGGAGGCCGCTTCATAGAACGGATAGACGGTCACAGGCCGAAACACGCCGAGCTTCACCGCTAAGGGCTTCTGGAACGCCGCACCGCGCTTGGGCTCCTCGACGTCATGGGCGAACGGCGTCCACGGCAGCTTGACTCCGGCGCGCTCCGCCTTGGTCGCGGTCGATTGCGCCTCTGCGCCGCACACCGCCGCCACGCTGCATTCGCCGCGCGCGATGCGCTTGGCCGCCTCGTGGATGTAGCGGATCGGGCTCTCGCCGCCGACAGGGCCGTAATAGCAATGCGCAGGCGAGATGCCGAGGCGCTGCGCCAAAAGCTGCTCCGGATCGCGATAGCGCCAGCTCAGGAAATTGACGACGTCGAGCGACTGCACCTCGCCGAGCAGTTTTGCGCCGGCATCGGCGTCGGCGCGCCGCAGCGCCTTTTCGAGCAGGTCGAGCGGCTCGAGACCCTCGGTGATCTCGTTTGGGCGGTCGACGATCTCGCCGATGCCGGCGATGACGGGGATGCGGTCTTCGGGGATATTGTTCATTTCTTCCTAATTCAATTTCTTTGTCTTCAGCACGCTGTCGCCCTTCGAGGCTCGCTGCGCGGTGCCAGGCACCCCGCGGCTCGCACCTCAGGGTGACGGCTACGGAGAACGCGTCATCCTGAGGTGCTCGTCCGGCGGCGCAACGCGCCGTCGGGCGAGCCTCGAAGGATGGGCCGTGAACACCACGCCGGCCACAGGCAATCACTCCGCCACCAGCGCATTCATGTGCTCGACGGCTTCGGCGAAATCTTGCTTGAACTCCTGCACCACCGCACCCGCCGATTTCACGCTGTCGATCAAGCCGACGCCCTGGCCGACGAAGTAGCTGACGAGATCGCGCGCCTTGGCGTTGCCGCTTGCGGCGGCGCGGTCGATCGAATGGAAGGCGTCGCGGCTGATGATGCTTTGTAGCGGCATCGGCAGCGCACCCGGGCTGTCCGGCGCGCGGTCCCAGGCATCGGTCCAGACCGAGCGGAGCTGCCGCGCCGGCTTGCCGGTGCGGCCCTTCGAGCGCACCGCATCGCGCGAGGAGGCCGCGATCATCTTCTGGCGAAAGATCTCCGTGGTTTCGGCCTCCACGGTCGCAAGCCACACCGAGCCGGTCCATGCGCCGGCCGCGCCCATCGCCATGCAGGCCGCCATCTGCCGCCCGGTCATTATGCCGCCGGCCGCCAGCACCGGCACGTCGCGGATCTCTTTGATCGCCTTGATCACCTCCGGCACCAGCACCATGGTCGAGATTTCGCCGCAATGGCCGCCGGCCTCGGTGCCCTGCACCACGAGGATGTCGACCCCGGCCGCGACCTGGCGCAGCGCGTGCTCCTTGGCGCCGACGAGCGCTGCAACCGGCACGCCATGCTTCTTGCCCATCTCGATCATCGCCTTCGGCGGCACGCCCAGCGCGTTGGCGATCAGCCGGATCGGATGATCGAAGGAGACCTCGAGCAGCTGAAGCGCGGTCTTGCCGTCGAACGGCTGTGGCTGGTCGTCCGCGACCTCGGTGGTGGTCAGCTCGATGTCGTACTTCTTCAGGAGATCGCGCGTGTAGTTGCGGTGCTGTTGCGGCACGCGCGCTTCCAGGCTCTTCCAGGTGACGTCCTTCTCGCCTGCGGTCGAGATGTTTTCCGGTATCAGCACGTCGATGCCATAGGGCTTGCCGTCGACGTGATCGTCGATCCACTTCAGCTCACGCTCGAGCGTATCAGGCGTATGCACGGTCGCGCCCAACACACCAAACCCGCCGGCGCGGCTGACGGCGGCAACGACGTCGCGGCAATGGCTGAAGGCGAGCAGCGGGAATTCGATCCCCAGCAACTCGCAGATCGGCGATTTCATGGCTCTCTCCCGGCGGCAGGCTTCGCATTCTCGTTGCTTTCGCTGGCAAAGCAAAGTGACGCTAGCCGATCGATGACATGCCGGATTTGGCGGGGCATCTTGTGTGTAGACGTCGCAGTCTATCGGCAGGCCGTAGGCCGTGGCGTCCTGAGTGACGCCGTCATTCCGGGGCCCGCGCAAGCGAGATCCCGTCCCCGGAATGACGGCGGGGAGGGGCTGCCATGACAAAACGCAGAGTTGTCCCGTCCGGCAATGCATTTCGGCGCCCTTGCCATCGGCCGTTTACGGGCTAATTAATGCAGGCGCATCTTTTTGCCGGAGCCCCGTATGACCGACGCCCCCTACGTGCCCCCTAAAGTCTGGACCTGGAACAAGGAGAACGGCGGCCAATTCGCCAGCATCAATCGACCGATCGCCGGCCCCACCCATGACAAGGAGCTGCCGGTCGGCAAGCACCCTCTTCAGCTCTACTCGCTGGCGACGCCGAACGGGGTGAAGGTCACCGTAATGCTGGAGGAGCTGCTGGCGCTGGGCCACAAGGGGGCCGAATACGACGCCTGGCTGATCAGGATCGGCAACGGCGACCAGTTCGGCAGCGGCTTCGTCGACATCAATCCGAACTCCAAGATCCCGGCGCTGATGGATCGCTCCGGCCCCGAGCCGATCCGGGTGTTCGAGTCAGGCTCGATCCTGTTCTACCTCGCCGAGAAGTTCGGCGCCTTCCTGCCGAAGGACATCAAGACCCGCACCGAGGCGATGTCCTGGCTGTTCTGGCAAATGGGCAGTGCGCCCTATCTCGGCGGCGGCTTCGGCCATTTCTACGCCTATGCGCCGACCAAGATCGAATACGCCATCGACCGTTTCGCGATGGAGACCAAGCGCCAGCTCGACGTGCTCGACCGGCGTCTCGCCGACAACGAATATCTCGCGGGCAAGGACTACACGATTGCCGACATCGCGGTGTGGCCCTGGTACGGCGCGCTCGCCAAGGGCCTGGTCTATGGCGCCGGCGAATTCTTGTCGGTGCAGGACTACAAGAACGTGCAGCGCTGGACCGACCAGATCGCCAAGCGTCCGGCCGTCAAGCGCGGTCGCATGGTCAACCGCGTCTCCGGCGATCCCGCCAGCCAGCTGCACGAGCGCCACGACGCGTCCGATTTCGAGACCAAGACGCAGGACAAGCTGGTGCCCGCGACGTAGCTGACGGGTTCTTCCTCTCCCCGCTTGCGGCAGGGCAATCGCATATGGCGACGTCTCCCCTGTGGCCATCCTTCGAGACGCCCGCCTCCGACGGGCCCTCAGGATGAGGGCGGAGTATGTGAGCTGTTTTGGCAGGCGCCGGTGCCGCTCAGCCTCATCCTGAGGGACCGCGAAAGCGGTCGTCTCGAAGGACGAGGCGCGCGCTCAGGTCTTTCAGAAAAGCCATATGCGATTGCCCTGCCGCTTGCGGGGAGAGGTCGAATTCGATCGCAGATCGAATTCGGGTGAGGGGGCTCTCCGCGAGTCCGACTGTCACAGTCCTCGCGGAGAATCCCGCTCACCCTGACCCTCTCCCCGCAAGCGGGGAGAGGGGAAAGAGATAAGGCGCCTTACGCCATGCTCAGCTCGTGGCGGCCCACCACCATCCAGTGCACCTCGTCCGGACCGTCGGCGAAGCGCAGGTGCCGCACGTCCTGGTACATCTCGGCGAGCGGGGTCCAGTGCGAGATGCCGGTGGCGCCGTGCATCTGGATCGCCTGGTCGATGATCCTGCAGGCGCGCTCGGGCACCATGGCCTTGACCATGGAGACCCAGACGCGGGCCTCCTTGTTGCCGAGCACGTCCATCGCCTTGGCGGCTTTCAGCACCATCAGCCGCATCGCCTCGATCTCGCAGCGTGCCTGCGCGATGATCTGCATGTTGCCGCCGAGATGGGCGATCTTCTTGCCGAAGGCCTCGCGGGTGAGGCCACGCTGCACCATCAGGTCGAGCGCCTTCTCGGCCTTGCCGATGGTGCGCATGCAGTGATGGATGCGCCCCGGGCCGAGGCGCAGCTGCGAGATCTCGAAGCCGCGGCCTTCGCCGAGCAGGATGTTCTCCTTCGGCACGCGCACATTGTTGAAGCGCATGTGCATATGGCCGCGCGGGGCGTGGTCCTGGCCGAACACATACATCGGCCCGAGCACCTCGACGCCGGGCGTGTCGCGCGGCACCAGGATCTGCGATTGCTGCTTGCTCGGCGGCGCGTCGGGATTGGTCTTCACCATCACGATGAGGATCTTGCAGCGGGGATCGCCGAGACCCGAGATGTAATACTTCTCGCCGTTGATGACCCATTCGTCGCCGACCAGCTTTGCGGTGGTCGAGATGTTCTTGGCGTCGGAGGAGGCGACGTTCGGCTCGGTCATGACATAGGCCGAACGAATCTCGCCGTTGAGCAGCGGCTTCAGCCATTTCTCCTTCTGCTCCTTGGTGCCGACGCGCTCCAGCACCTCCATGTTGCCGGTGTCGGGCGCCGAGCAGTTCATGGTCTCCGAGGCCAGCGGGCTCTTGCCGAGCTCGGCGGCGATATAGGCGTAGTCGAGATTCTTCAGGCCCTGGCCGGTCTCGTCATCGGGCAGGAAGAAGTTCCAGAGGCCTTCCTGCTTGGCCTTGTTCTTGGCTTTCTCCAGCACCTCGAGCTGCTTCGGCGTGAAACTCCAGCGATCTTCCTTGCCTTCGCCGGCCTTGGCGAACTCGATCGACATCGGCTCGACGGTGTCGCGGATGAATCTCTTGACGTGATCGTAGAGCGGCCGGACCTGGTCCGACATCCGCAAATCGTTGAGCTCGTCGCCGGGATTGAGCGTGTAGTTGGTGGTGCGGGGAATGTAGGTGTGTTTTGTCATTGGTCCTCCCGGGGTCGCTACAATTGCGTTGAGCGCAAGATTAGTCGCAGCGCCGCCAAAGTGCGAGCGCGCATTTTCGCGCGTGGGGCCATGCCATGCGATGGAATATCGCAAGGTCGTTTGAAATGTTGTTTGAATGGGGTGTGGGAAGGCGGCAGGCGCGCGCCTCACTCTCCGCTGTCATCGCCCGACTTGAATCGGGCGATCCAGTACTCCGAGACGTCGCTGGTTTATCGAGAGACCGCGGCGTACTGGATGACCCCGGTCAAGCCGGGGCATGAGAGTGGTGGTTGCGGTTACGTCAGTTCGCCATCCGATGCATCGCGCAGATCTTGTTGCCGTCGAGGTCGCGCAGATAGGCGAGATAGAGCTTCACCCCGGAGCCCTCGCGGATGCCAGGCGGATCCTCGATCGGCTTGCCGCCGGCTGCGACGCCCGCCGCGTGCCACGCATCGACCTGTTCCGGCGAATTGGCGGCAAAGCCGATCGTGCCGCCATTCGCGCATGTCGCCGGCTCGCCGTTGATCGGCTTCGACACCGAGAACACGCCGGTCTTGGTGATGTAGAAGATGCGGTGGCCGTCGACTCTGGCCGGCCGCACCTCGAGCGTGCCGAGCAGCTTGTCGTAGAACGTCTTGGCCCTGTCCAGGTCGTTGGTGCCGATCATGACGTGCGAGAACATTTGCCCCTCCCTCGGAGTTTGTAGCCCGGATGGAGCGCAGCGAAATCCGGGTCTTGCTTGCTTCTAGAAATCCCGGATTGCGCTTCGCTCCATCCGGGCTACGGGACTACGAAATCTCAAAACGCGGTATAGCCGCCGTCGATCAAGAACGTATCCGCGGTGTGATACGACGACGCCTTGCTCATCAGATACACCGCGATGCCGCCGAAATCGGACGCCTCGCCGAACCGCCGCATCGGAATCCGCGGTATCACGTTGGCGACGAACTTGTCGTTGGCCATGAGCCCTGCGGTCATGTCGCTCTTGATCCAGCCGGGCAGGATCGCATTGGCGGTGACGCCGTAACGCGCGAGCTCGACGCCGAGGGCGCGCACCAAGGCGTTGATGGCAGCCTTGGTCGCGGCATAGTGCTCGTTGCGCGCGGTGCCGAAGATCGAGGCAAGGCTCGAGGTCGCAACCAGCCGGCCGAAGGGATCGCCGGCATTGGCGCGCTCGGTCATGTGCCTGGCGGCCGCCTGGAAGGCGTGGAACACGCCGTCGAGGTTGGTCGCAAACATCGTGCGCCATTCCTCTTCGGTGCGCTCGATGAAGGCGCGCCGGCCGCCGCCGCCGATGCCGGCATTGGCGAAGCAGCCGTCGACCCGGCCGAAGGTGTCGAGCGTCGCCTTCATCGCGGCATCGACCGAAGCCGGGTCGCTGACGTCGCAGACGCGGCTGTCGACCTTGCCCGAAAGGCCCGCCATGCTCGCGGCAGCGGCCTTGTTCTTGTCAGCATTGCGGCCCCAGATCGAGACGTTGCAACCCTGGCCTGCGAGCGCCTGCGCGATGCCGAGCCCGATGCCGCCATTGCCACCGGTGATCACGGCGACGCGGCCGGAGAGGTCGAAGAGGTTCATGGCGCGTTTCCTGTTTCTTGGTCTGCGGCCTCTCAGCCGCTGCGCACAAGATTGCTTGCTATGCTCCGATCACCATGGACAAGACCGCGCCAAAAATCAAATATGCGCCCCGGCAAAACCAAATTCCGGTCTGCGAAACTGACGCCGGCCGCAACTGACGAGGAAACCATGCAGTTCAAACACGTCACGCTCGACTTCGATGGCTCGGTCGCGATCCTCAAGCTCGACCATCAGGAGGTGATGAACGCGGTCTCCGTGGACATGCTGGGGGGCCTTGCCGAAGCGCTCGATACGATCGAGGAGAAGAAGGGCGAGGTGCGCTGCGTGGTGCTGACCGGCGCGGGGCGGGCGTTCTGCACGGGGGCCAATCTGCAAGGCCGCAACAACCAGTCGAAGAAGACCAAGGCCGGCCTGACGCTGGAGACCGGCTTTCATCCCTTCCTGCGCCGCATCCGCAATCTGCACTGCCCATTCATCACCGCGGTCAATGGCCCGGCCGCCGGCGCCGGCATGAGCTTCGCGCTGCTCGGCGACATGATTTTATGCGCGCGCTCGTCCTACTTTCTTCAAGCCTTCCGTCGTATCGGGCTCGTGCCGGATTGCGGCTCGACCTGGCTGCTGCCACGGCTCGTCGGCCGCGCGCGCTCGATCGAATTGTCGCTGATGGGCGAGCGGCTGCCGGCCGAGAAGGCGCTGGAATGGGGCCTTGTCAACCGCGTCTACGATGACGGTGTGCTGATGGAGGAGGCGATGAAGCTGGCCCGCGATCTCGCCAGCGGCCCGACCGTGGCGCTGTCCCTGATCCGCAAGCTCTATTGGGACAGCCCGGAGAACTCCTTCGAGGATCAGCTCAATCTGGAATTCCAGTGCCAGCTCCGCGCCGGCGACACCGAGGATTTCCGCGAGGGCGTCGGCGCGTTCCTCGAGAAGCGGCCCGCGCAGTTCAAGGGCAAATGATCGAGGCGGCGCTTTCACGCAGCGTCCGGCGCTGGTGCGCAGGGGCGACCGGCGCGACCGGTGCGGCAAAGCTCTCCGGCGGCGCCAGCCAGGAAACCTGGCGCTTCGACATCGTGCATCCCGATGGCGTGATCGGCGCGATCCTGCGCCGCTCGCCAAAGGGCCATGGCGCCGCGCCAACGCGCGCGGCCGGCCTTGCCGCTGAAGCGCAGCTGATGCAGCTCGCTTATGAAGCCGGCGTGCCGTCGCCGCGCGTGATGCATGTGCTGGTACCAGAAGACGATCTCGGCACCGGCTTCATCATGCAGCGGGTCGAGGGCGAGACCATCGCACGCAAGATTCTCCGCGATGAAGAGTACGCGGCGGCGCGGCCGCATCTGGCGCGGCAGATCGGCGGCATTCTCGCAGGTCTTCATCGCCTGCCGCAGGACAGATTGCCTCAGCTGCGCAGCCGGGGCGCGACCCAGGAGATCGCCGAGTTCGAGCGCGACTATCGCAGCCTGAACTGGCCCAAGCCCGTGTTCGAGCTGGCGCTGCGCTGGCTGCGCGACCACGATCCCGGCCCCGCGACCGAGACTACGCTGGTGCACGGCGATTTCCGCAACGGCAATCTCATCATCGGCGCCGACGGCGTCCGCGCCGTGCTCGACTGGGAGCTCGCCCATCTCGGCGATCCCATGGAGGATCTCGGCTGGGTCTGCGTCAACTCCTGGCGCTTCGGCGAGATCGACAAGCCCGTCGGCGGCTTTGGCTCGCGCGAGGAGCTGTTCGCCGGTTACGAGGCTGCGGGCCGCAAGGTCGACCCCGAACGGGTGAAATTCTGGGAAGTGATGGGCACGCTGCGCTGGGGCATCATGTGCGGCGGCATGATGCAGCGTTTTCGCGAGGGACCTGATCATTCCATGGAGCGCGCCATGATCGGCCGCCGCGCCAGCGAGACCGAGATCGATCTGTTGCGCCTCCTGGCGCCGCGCGGGAGCTGACACATGCAGGACGAGCCGACCCCGACCGAGTTGACCAAATCGGTCGCCGATTTCCTCCGCAACGACATCACGCCGCTGATCTCCGGCCACCAGGCTTTCAAGCTGCGCGTCGCCATCAACATCCTCGATCTCGTCACGCGGCAGCTGACGCGCGAGGCGGGGAGCGATGCGGAGGAGGTGGAGCGCCTGCGCACGCTGCTCGACATCGACGGCTCGGTCATGGAGCTCAACCGCGCGCTCGCCGAGCGGATCGCCAAGGGTGAGATTGATCTGGCGACGCCCGGTCTCGCCGAGCATCTGTGGGCGACCACGATGGATAAGCTCGCGGTGGATCAGCCGAACTATGCGTCCTACAAGCGGGAGCTGGGGCGAGCGGAAGCGTAGGCGCCAACTCTCTGGGGCGTCGACGCAAGCACTTCAGTCGGCCGTCCTCCTTGGACCCGGATGTCCGTCCGCGCGAAACTGAAACACGAAGTAAGGTGGAATACACAGACCTCTCTGGTCGTCTCGGTCGACCCAATCCTGATCGGGCATAACCTGACCGTAGAACTTCGAGGGGCTGTAAGTGTGTTCGTTGATTGCGGCAAAAATGCCGGATGTCTGCAGAAGCTTCGATCGCGCCACGAACTTGCTGGAGGCATCGCCGGGTCTGTATCCCATGGGCTTGACGCATATGTAATCGTCGCGGCATGGACTGCCGGCAGTGCATGCCCGCAAGCCTGCAAATGATGTGAAATGATCGAAGCACGTGCCAATGGTCAGCTTCTTCCCGTTGACCTTCGCGTCGCTGCCGAGTTTCGCGATACATGTGTTGAAACCCGTGGAAGCGACCAATCCGCAACTGGCTTCGCTCGGGAGCCCAACGCATTCGGACAATCGCAACATCCCGGCCGGAAAACCTCCCGTTTCGGCGTCGCGCAGTAGCTCGCGGTTCTCCCAATCGGTCTTGCCCTGATGGTATTCCTGGTGCGCGCCGTAGTAGCTGTTTCCGGGTATCTGTTTCTGCGGAAGTGCGGTCTTTGGGATGATCGTATCGGCATCTGCCGATACTTCGTTGGGAAAGTAGCGGAAATAGCGGTCCTTGCCCCATGATTTGGTCACGACCTCTCCCAATTGCAACGCATCTCCGATTTGTCGGGCAATGGTGTTTCCCTGAGCGCCCTTTGAGGTGACGCAGATTCCCAATCCGCCTTCATTGCCCGATTTCCGAGACCTCTCATCTGCGGAGCGGAATGGTTGGATGCACTCGTGGTCGGTCTGGCAGGTCCATTCACGCTTGCTGTTTCTTATAGAGTCCTCTGACAGACAGGCTCCGCCCCAACCGCCGATCAGACTCGTGCCGGCCAGCGCGCTCCTGAACTTATTCATTGGTCGATGCGGATAGCTTGTCGCGAGTTCGAAATTCGTTACAGGCTGACCGCTGGCAATCTTGCTCAGAAGCGCTAGGCGCCGCGGCTGATCGCCATAGAAATGTGGGGACCCGGGCAGCAAAATCGAATTCGTCGTGTACGTGCCAGAACGGTCGGCGCCTGGAAAATGGAATCCGGCGATGGCCCTGGTCTGATGGCATCCGATGCAGGTCGTACCATTCAAGCGTGCGCGGAAATCCTGAGGTGACTTGATGAAGCTGAAAGAGATCTTGTTCTTCTCGGCAAATCGCAGAAGAGCGCGGATCTCGTCGTCCGTGATGATCTGTTCGGAAGAGTCGTGAGCATTCCAGTACGATTGATTTCTCGAGCGGTGTGTTCCTCCTGGCGAAACGGACATGGCCCGCTTTGCCAGGACACCCAAGCTGTCGTCGATATCGAGTGTTCCCCAATCAATCGATTGCATCACATCGGGTTGAGAAAAATAGGCCAGCAGTCGCTTTCGCCGGGCCTGGTTGGCCGGACATTCGTTGGGCTTGCGCGGGTCGCAGAGAAGGAGATCGCGATCGATCTGATTGCGGAGAAGATCGGCATCGAAATAGCCTCCCGCTATCTGCCATTTAAAGACCCTGATGACATAGGCTGCTTCGGTACCGAAATCCTTGGCGATGCCAGCTGGCTTTCGGTAGGCTTGGATATTCAGCTCGATGCGGATGATGTCGCGGCCATCGATGAACGCGAGCGGACCGGTCTTCGGGTCGAGCAACTGCGCGGCGACCTTCTCTACATCCTTGGAGGGACGGTCGTCCTGTAGCTCATATGACGCCGGAATGGCATCGAGCCATCGCTTGGCAATTGTCTGGCAGGTGATCTGGCCGCCTTGGTCTTTCGACGGCAAGGCAGGCAGAACCAGGTTGAGCGTGACAGGCAGGCGGGACTTTTGATCGCGGTCCCTGAGGGAATAGGCAAAACGATATATAATACTGATTTCACCACATTGCCGCTGCCGGGGTGAGAGGCCCGCGCCGGAGTCAATGATGAATTGTCGGTCCATTCGGTTGACGATGCCGACCAGTTCTACTCGAGAATCTTCGTCGGTCAGAAAATTCTTGTCGATCTGGTGCCCGCCGGCGTCCGGCTCCATGGCGGCCAGTTCGTCGAGGTCTTGCCCGATCGTTTCCGCTATCTTCTTCGCGATGCGAAGCTTGAATGGATTTTTCCCGAGTTCCTCTCTGATCGGGCTTGCTTGTGCGCGCGCCTGGATCAATCTGGTAAAATCGAGTGGTCCTCCGCACTTTCCGGCTGGACAGTCCAGTTCTGTGATTACGCTCGGATGGGAGATAAATGGACCCCTCACGGCTGCTGGAATGATGTCTTGAGCCGTGTCGGAGGCTGCGGCGGTCGGGTCAAGAGTACCGGTCGATGCGAGCAGCGTGAGGAGAATAAGTCTCGACAGGGAAAAGGTGGCCACCATACTCACCGAGTTGCTGTAGTCACTGGATCCTAAAATTTGGCATTGCAGTCCGTGGGGGAGCCGCCGGAAATGGAGGCATCGAACAATGTCAGGACCCGCTTCAGATTATCCTGTCGGCGTATCACATCGGACAGATGCTCGCGGCCTTGCTTTGTATTTTCCCTGACCTCACGAAGCATGGCCTGGAAGGCCTGTTCATCCGATTGATCGGCCGACCAACTATTCCGTGCCTTCCGGACCAGCCAACTTCCGCTACCAAATTGGTTTTTGACGTCGACCGCGTAAAGGCGAGTGCCAAGATGGCTTGCAAAGGGCGAGCCGGAGTTCCTGAGGAGACTCATGCATCCCGTGTCGGTGCGGAGATAGTCAGAGTAGAGCTTCAAATATTGCGCGCGTCCCGTCTCGCTGCGGAGCTCCGCGGTGATCTGAGCGGCAGATCGGTGAAGCAAGCCGAGTTCTTCCGGCGAATAGAGTCTGATCGGCTTCTCGAACAGGCGCGTGCGTTTCGCCGCAGCGGAGGCCATGGCCGCCGCCAAACCAGCCGGGGCGGTCGGCGCGGACCTGAGGCGCTCGAGTGCGTCGCGAAACGGCTGCCCGTCGCAGCGTCGGCTGTTGCAGGCATTCGTGGCGACGTCGATCTGGTGCGTGCCGAAGCTTGGTCCGCTGTTGCCGTCAACTGCGTCGGTTATCTCGAATGGGGAAAGCTGGGCGGTCTTGTTGGGAACGTCCAGGGATTCTCATTGGCACCGATCAGCGCCTGCAGTGCCTGAGCATGCTTGTTCAGTTCGCCAACCTTGTCCATGAAGAGGGCGACGTCTTTTTTGACCTCGCTCCGAGGCAACTTTGACAATCGAGCATACCTGACGATCTCGACGATCCGTCGGTCAGCAGCCCAGCCCTTGAACGATTTGCAATCGCCGCTGCAACGGACGTTGTCCATCGCGCGCTGGATGCGATCGCGCACGTCATAGACGGTGTCGCCGACCTGCATCTGCAAAGGTATCAGCGTAAAATAATCGTTGATTGTGACAACTCGTCCATTTGAATCGATCCTGAGCTGAGCCGCCGGCATGATCCGGTTGGGATCCGCCATCTCGCTCCGTAAAGTCAGTATTCTTCCACCCGATCCATCGGCCTGGGAGTCCGTCACACAGGCGATGCGAGGCTTGATCCGCTGGCATGACCAGCTCGTTTTGTCTTGGAGAAAGATGGGGAGATAGTTGAGATGACGCCCGCTTCCGAGGGGGACGCGGATAGGCCCGCGTCTGAACGCCTGAGCAATTGAGACTTGCCTGCCGCAGCTTTCGGTGAGCAGTAACGGAAATTGGGTCGGATCGCGCACGCTGTCGGGCACTTCGGGGTTGAAATCATTTCCATTGGACGCATCGTCCAATTCCCAGAAGTGAGCTTCCTGCTTGGGTGCGCAGTCGCCTGCGTTGGCCTGAGACCAGAGCGATGTCAATATGGCTGTCGCCAGTAGAAATGCGCGCAACATCACAAAACCCTAGAATAAAGGGCTATGCTACACGCGAGATGACGCGCAATGCAATCCTAAGCGGTGCGCCGCCGACGTCCATTCTGGCGCACCGTCGATGCGCCACTATAAGGTGTGCGTTGTAGATGCGAAATTTCGTGTGACAATCTGACGCGGCGACCGAGGCCGTGAGCGTACCTGCAAGGCCCTGCCATGGGACGGCGCATGGGAGCCGATGCGAGCGTAGCAGCCGCGGGACGAGCGAGCATCGTTCGATCCACCGTCACTGCGGGGAGCGGTTTGACGAAGACTGAAAGTGAGACGCTTTCTTGCGGTACTGATGCCGCGCACCATCGTTGGATCATGCAGTCTTGGACTTCGCCCGAACGACACCGGTGAAGTTGTTGAGTATCTCGGTACGATGAGTGTTTGCTACTTCCCCACCCATTTCGGCGGTCGCTTCTCGGAAAACGCCTTCGGGCCCTCGATGTAGTCCTGCGAGGCGACCATCGCCTGCACGGCCGGGTAATCGCGCTGCTCAGCGATGGCCTGCTCCAGCGACACGCCGAGCCCCTTCTGGATCGCCTGCTTCGACGCCCGGATCGACATCGGCGAATTCTTGGCGATCATCTCCGCCCAGCGCAAGGCGCCCGCAAGCGCCTCGCCCTGCGGCACCACCTCGTTGACGAAGCCGAGCTCAAGACCTTCCTTGGCGCTGACATGGCGCGCGGTGAGGATCATGCCCATGGCGCGCTTCAGCCCGATCTGGCGCGGCAGGCGGTGCAGGCCGCCGGCGAGCGCGGCAAGGCCAACGCGCGGCTCGGGCAGCGCGAAGGTTGCGTTCTCCGCGGCGATGATGAGGTCGCAGGCGAGCGCAATCTCGAAGCCGCCGCCCATGGCGACGCCGTTCACCGCCGCAATGATCGGCTTGTCGCAGTCGAAGCGTGAGGTGAGGCCGGCAAAGCCGCCCTTGTCCCAGCCGCGTTTTCCTCCCGCCGCCTGCCACTTCAAATCGTTGCCGGCGCAGAACGCCTTGTCGCCGCTGCCGGTGACGATTGCGATCCACTGCTCGGGATCTCCGGAGAAATCATCGAACACTTTCTGCAATTCGAAATGCGCGTCAGTGTGCAGCGCGTTGTAGACCTCGGGCCGCGACAGCGTCACGATCGTGATCGGCCCCTTGCGTTCCACCTTGGAAAATTTCAGCTCCATCGCGCGCTCCCGCATTTTCTTCTGAAGAAATATCCGCGTCATACTAGCGTGCGTCGGCGCTCGAGCACCATCGAATTGCGCTGGTGCGCCTTGCGTCGCCGTCGCGTCTCGGCTTGCTTGACTTGCACGCGCTCTTCTCACCTTAATCGAGCCAAGCAAGAACGCGCCTAGCGCCTTAACGCAAAACGATAAAATCAATCCGGGAGAGAACCTGTGGATTTCTCATTGCCTGCCGACCTCGTCGCCTATCTCGGAGAGCTCGACCGTTTCATCGCGCGCGAGATCAAGCCGCTGGAACAGGCCGACGATAACATCCGCTTCTTCGACCATCGCCGCGAATGGGCGCGCACCGATTTCGAGAATGGCGGCCTGCCGCGCCACGAATGGGAGGCGCTGCTGCGCAAGGCCAAGGATCTCGCCGACGCCGCCGGGCATCTGCGCTTTCCGGTGCCGAAGCAATATGGCGGCAAGGACGGCTCCAATCTCTGGATGGCCGTGATCCGCGAGCATTTTGCCGCCAAAGGCCTCGGCCTGCACAACGATCTCCAGAACGAGCATTCGATCGTCGGCAACTTTCCGGTCGTCACCATGCTCGACCGCTACGGCCGCGACGATCAGAAGGCGATGATCGACGGCTCGATCAGGGGCAAGTATCGCATCACCTTTGGCCTGACGGAGCCGCATCATGGCTCGGACGCCACCCACATGGAGACGCGCGCGGCGCCCGCGACCCGCGACAACGTCAAGGGCTGGATCATCAACGGCGAGAAGATGTGGACCACCGGCATGCACGTTGCCACGCACTGCGCGCTGTTCGCGCGCACCAGCGGCAATGACGGCGACGCCCGCGGCATCACCTGCTTCCTGGTGCCGGCCAAGAGTCCCGGTGTCAAGGTCGAGGAATACATGTGGACCTTCAACATGCCGACCGACCACCCGCGCGTCAGCTTCACCGACGTGTTCGTGCCGGAGGATGCGCTGTTCGGCGAAGTCGGCCGCGGCCTGTCGCTGGCGCAATGTTTTGTCCACCAGAACCGCATCCGGCAGGCGGCAAGCTCGCTCGGCGCGGCGGTCTACTGCATCAACGAGAGCGTGAAATATGCGCGCGAGCGCAAACCCTTCGGCAAGGCGCTTGCCGAGAACCAGGCGATCCAGTTTCCGCTGGTCGAGCTCGCCACGCAGGCCGAGATGCTGCGCCTCTTGATCCGCAAGACCGCCTGGGAGATGGACCAGCTCGATGAGGAGCAGATCGAGCGCACGCTGTCCGACCGTGTCTCCATGTGCAATTACTGGGCAAACCGTCTCTGCTGCGAATCCGCCGACCGCGCCATGCAGGTCCACGGCGGCATGGGCTATTCACGCCACAAGCCGTTCGAGCACATCTATCGCCACCATCGACGTTATCGGATCACCGAAGGCAGCGAGGAGATCCAGATGCGGAAAGTGGCGGGGTTCTTGTTCGGGTATATGGGGCCGGGGAAGCGTTGAGGCGCTACGCGATATCTCTCCGCGGGTCGTCCCCGCCTAGTGCGCAATTGCGCACGGGAGCGGGGCCCCATAACCACAGGAAGGAGTGTGGCGCGAGCTGACAACTCCGAGTCTTCGCCAAACCACTCCCTGTGGTTATGGGTCCGGGCGTTCGCCGGGACGGCGGGTGGGGGTGAGAGCGTCGGACCCGTACATGTCCTCGCTCTTTCGAAACACAATCACCCCCGCTTCGCCCGGTCCTTCTCGTTCTGCGCCATGATGCTCTCGCGCGCGGTCTTCCAGTCGTCGTCGCTCCAGTCGCGGAGCTGGTAGAAATTGCCGCCCATGGCGAGTGCCTGCGCGCCGTCCATGGCGATGGTCTCGCCGTTGATCCAGTCGCAGCCGCCGGAGATCAGGAACACGGCAACGTTCTGCAGCTCCTCCATGGTGCCGACGCGGCCCATCGGGTTCATCGCCTTGGTGCGCGCGCCGGCTTCGTCGCCGGGCTTGATGCGCTTGCTCATGCCCTCGGTCGGGATCTCGCCCGGCGCGATGGTGTTGAGGCGGATGCCGTAGCGGCCCCATTCGGCCGCGAGCGACATCGTCATGGCGTGGATCGCCGACTTGCTCATCGCCGATGGCACCACGTAAGGCGAGCCGTTGCGCACCCAGGTCGTGGTGATCGAGACGACGTTGCCGGGCTGCTTCAATACGATCCAGCGCTTGCCGATCGCGTGGGTCACGTAGAACGTGCCGTGCATGACGATGTTGGCGACCGCATCGAAGCCGCGCGGCGAGAGCTCCTCGGTGCGCGAGATGAAATTGCCGGCGGCATTGTTGATGAGATCGGTGAGGGGACCATCGCGGAAGATGGTCTCGACCATCTCCTCGACCGCGAGCGCATTGCGGATGTCGACGCCGTGGCTGGTGACGCGGCCGCCGTAGCGATCCATCAGCTCGGTCGCGGTCTCGTCGCACACGATCTTGCGCCGGCCGCAGATGTGCAGCTCGGCGCCGAGCTGGAGGAAGCGCGCCGCCATCGACTTGCCGAGACCGGTGCCGCCGCCGGTCACGAGAATGCGCCGGCCGGCCAGAAGATTTTCCTTGAACATGGCTGTTTCCCCCGTAGGGATTGTCAGTTAATTGGTCGATTGACTAAATCTCGCCGCCGGCGTCCTGTAAAGCGGCACTGAACAAGAACAGGGGAGAATTCGTCCATGGAAGATCGCGTCTCGATCTCGATCTCGGAAGGCGTCGCCGACGTGCGCCTGGTGCGCGCCGACAAGATGAACGCGCTGGATCAGCCCATGTTCGAGGCGCTCGTCGCCGCAACCGACCGGCTTTCGAAGGAAAAAGGCGTGCGTGCCGTCGTGCTCTCGGGCGAAGGCCGCGCCTTCTGCGCCGGGCTGGACATGGGACGTTTTGCCGCCATGAAGGAGAAGGGCGGCAACGGAATTCCGGGTGGCGAAAATCGCGATCTCACGGTGCGCACCTATGGCAAGGCCAACTTCGCGCAACAGGCGGTGTGGGGCTGGCGTCAGCTTCCGATGCCCGTGATCGCGGCCGTGCATGGCGTCGCCTTCGGCGGCGGCTTTCAGCTCTCGCTCGGCGCCGACATGCGCTTTCTCAGCTCGGATGCGCGGATGTCGATCATGGAGATCAAATGGGGCCTCGTGCCCGACATGGCGGGCACGCCGATCCTGGCCTCGCTGGTGCGCGACGACATCCTGCGCGATCTCACCTACACCGGCCGCATCTTCTCCGCGCAGGAGGCGATGGCTTACGGCCTTGCCACGCGCATCTGCGACGATCCGCGTGCTGCGGCGCTGGACGTCGCGCGCGAGATCGCAGGGAAAAGCCCGGATGCGATCCGCGCGGCCAAGCGGATGCTGAACAATCTCTCGGTCGATCCGGGCCCGGCGCTGCTCGCCGAATCCGTCGAGCAGCAGAAGCTGATCGGCAGCCCCAACCAGACCGAGGCGGTCCGCGCCAACCTGGAGAAGCGCGCGCCGAATTTTGCGGATTAATCTCTCCGTCGTTCCGGGATGGTCCGAAGGACCAGACCCGGAACCTCGAGATTCCGGGTTCGGCTCTTTGAGCCGCCCCGGAATGACAACGTAACAACAAAGAAAAACAACAATGAGCCAAACGTCCCCCTTCCTCGGCATCGTCTCCGGCGACCGCCGCCGTGGCCACACCGAAATCGCAGCCCGCGCCGACCGCATCGCAAGCGGCCTCGCCAAAATCGGCGTCCGCCAAGGCGATAGCGTCTGCATGCTGATGCGCAACGACATCGCCTTCCTCGAAGCCGCCTACGCCGCGATGCGGCTGGGCGCCTATGGCGTGCCGATCAACTGGCACTTCAAGCCGGAGGAGATCACCTACATCCTGAAGGATTCCGGCACCGCAGTCCTGATCGCCCATGCCGACATGCTGCATGGTTTGCGCGATGCGATCCCTGAGGGAGTCGCTGTGCTCAGCGTGCCGACGCCGCCGGAGATCCTGTCCAACTACAAGATCGATCCGGATCATCTGGCGACGCCGAGCTTCGCGATCGACTTCGAAGCCTGGCTCGCGCAACATCCGCCCTATGACGGCCCGGTCGTGCCGCAGCCCATGAACATGATCTACACATCGGGCACCACGGGTCATCCCAAGGGCGTCCGCCGCAACGCGCCGACGCCGGAGCAGCAGGCCGCCGGCGAGCGCATGCGCGCGATGATCTATGGGCTCAAGCTAGGCGCCCGCGCGCTGCTGCCGGGCCCGCTTTATCATTCCGCACCGAACTCGTTCGGCATCCGTGCCGGCAAGCTCGGCGGCGTGCTGGTGCTGATGCCGCGCTTCGAGGCGGAGGAATTCCTGCAGGCGATCGAGCGCTACAAAATCGACACCATCTTCATGGTGCCGACCATGTTCATCCGCCTGATGAAGCTGCCCGAGGAGGTGCGCGAGAAATACGACGTCTCCTCGCTCCGCCACGTCATCCATGCCGCCGCGCCGTGCCCGGCCGAGGTCAAGCGCGCCATGATCGAATGGTGGGGGCCGGTGATCTACGAATTCTACGGCTCGACCGAATCCAGCGCCGTGACCTTTGCGACCTCCGAGGACGCGCTGAAGAAGCCCGGGACTGTCGGCAGGATCTCGCCGGGCGCCGAGCTGCGCTTCATCGGCGAGGACGGTCGCGTGCTCGGCGTCGGCGAGATCGGCGAGATCTATTCCCGCATGGCTGAGATGGCCGACTTCACCTATCACAACAAGCCGGAGAAGCGCGCCGAGATCGACCGCGACGGCTTCATCACCTCCGGCGACGTCGGCTATATCGATGAAGACGGCTACGTCTTCATCTGTGACCGCAAGCGCGACATGGTGATCTCGGGCGGCGTCAACATCTATCCGGCCGAGATCGAATCCGTGCTGCACGCCGTATCAGGCGTGCATGATTGCGCCGTGTTCGGCATCCCCGACGCCGAGTTCGGCGAAGCGCTGATGGCGGTGGTGGAGCCGCAACCCGGGATCACGCTCGCTGCCTCCGATGTCCGCGCCGCGCTGAAGGCGCATCTGGCCGATTACAAGGTGCCCAAGCACATCGAGATCCGCAGCGACCTGCCGCGCGAAGATTCCGGAAAAATCTTCAAGCGCCGCCTGCGCGATCCCTATTGGGAGCAGGCGGGCCGGAAGATCTAGCGCCCTTCGTAGCCCGGATGGAGCGCACGCGTAATCCGGGGTCTTTCGCCGCGGAGAGATCATCCTGGATTGCGCTGCGCTCCATCCAGGCTACGCCGCTGTCGCCGCGGAGTGACTTTCCCGGATTGCGCTGCGCTCCATCCGGGCTACGTTACTGTCTTCGCAGGGACAGATTTCGTACCTATATGAACGGTGGTCACCAACCTCCGGATCATCCCATGGCGCCCGTTTCCATCCTGCTCAACATCCTCTGGATCCTCATCGGCGGCGCCTGGATGGCGTTCGGCTGGTTGATCGCCGCGATCGTCATGGCGATCACCATCATCGGCCTGCCCTGGGCGCGGGCGGCGTTCAACATCGCCGTCTACACGCTGCTGCCGTTCGGCTCGAAGGCGGTCAGCCGCTACGACGTTACCGGCGTTGAGGATATCGGCACCGGCCCGCTCGGGGTGATCGGCAACATCATCTGGTTCGTGCTCGCCGGCTGGTGGCTGGCGCTCGGTCACCTCCTGACCGCCCTCGTGCTCGCGGTCACCATCATCGGCATCCCCTTCGCCTGGGCCCATCTGAAGCTCGCCGGCATCGCGCTCTGGCCGATCGGCAAGGTGATCGTGCCGGCGTAGGGCGACCGCGTGGCCCGTAGGATGGGTAGAGCGCCAGCGAAACTCATCATCCATCCGCTTGTGGCGAAGCATGTTGGGTTTCGCAAGGGCTCTACCCATCCTACCCCTGAACTCATGAAGTCGTTGCCGTCAACGTCTATGCGTAACGAGCGTCTTCGACATCGGGTAGCCGGAGCTGGTACCGAATTTCCCGACGGGCTGGCCGTCCGCCGTATAGCCGTTGGAGCGATAAAATCGAAGGGCGGTTTCGGTGCTGGTCAGGCTGCAGCGCGCGTTGCCTCGCTCCAGCGCTCGTGCTTCGAGCGCCCGAAGCAATGCACGACTGATGCCGCGAAATCTCACGTCGGGAGAAACGTAGTTCAGAGTGATTTGGCCGGCGTCAGTAACCGAACCCACGGCAAGAATCCTGTTGTCCTCAACCGCCACTAGCAGCGAATTTCCCGGCTGACTGATCCAGGAAGCGAAAATCTCAGGGGTCTTGTTTCCTAACCACCGCTCCAGGATGGTGGTATCGTTCTTGTGATCAGCCTCGCACAGTTCTGCAATCGACCGCCTCATAATGAGGCAGGCGGCTTCTGCGTCCTCAATCTTGGCGTCCCGAATGTCCATTCAGAAATAGCTACAGCGCTCGTGACACAACCGCAAGGCGCGGCGGTGGCTTCCTCTGCTTCTCGCCCCAGGCTGAACACGCAGGCTCGACGGGTAGAGCGCCAGCGAAGCCGTCAATCCGTCCGCTGATGAGGAGGCATGATGGGTTTTCGCAAAAGTTCAACCCATTCTACGCGCCTACTTCTTTTTTGGTGTCAACCAGTCCTCGTCTTCCAGGGACGGTGCTTGTTTCTGCTGTTCCAGGATTTTTCTGTACTCCTCGGGGATCACCTGGCTGCGAGATGCCTCTTGCAGCGTGTGTGGGAACCAGGTCGCAATGCCGGGGAAAGCAATCATCAGGCCAACGCAGATCAGCTGCAGCACCATGAACTGGAACATGCCAGCGTAGATCGTCCGGAGACTCCAGCCCTTGACCACCTGCTTGAGATAGTACGCTGACATGGCGACGGGCGGCGACAGGAAGGCGGTCTGCAGCACCACCGCAACCAACGCTCCGAACCATATGAGGTCGATGCCCATGCCTTTCACGACGGGATAGAAGATCGGCAGAAACACCAGGATGATGGCCGGCCACTCAAACGGCCACCCCAGCAGGAAAACGAGAAAGAGCACGACAATCAGCATGAGGCTCGGCGGCAACTGCAGGCCGAGCATCGTCTCGGTGATCCAGTTCGCCGAGCCGAGGCGGGCGAACACCGCACCGAAAATGTTCGACGTGACCGCCAGCAGCAGGACCATGCTCGACGTCCCCATCGTCGAGGTCATGGCGCGCTGCAGTCCGCTGAACGAGAACCTGCCATATGCGATGGCGAGGATCAGTGCGCCGACGCTGCCGATCCCGGCCGCCTCCGTCGGCGTCGCAAGCCCCCCGATGATCGAGCCGAGCGTCGCCGTGATGAGCCCGAGCAGCGGCAGCGTGCCGACGACCACCTCGCGCGCAATGTATCCAGCGGAGTAGATCCGCTCATCCTTTGGCACTGGCGGCCCGAGCTTGGGATTGATGAAGGAGCGACCCATCAGATAGGCGATGTAGATGCCGGCCAGCAGAAAGCCCGGTCCGAAGGCTGCAGCATAGAGATCGGCGACCGAAACCCCGAGCACCGGCCCCATCACGATCAGCATGACCGACGGAGGAATGAGAATACCGAGCGTGCCGCCCGCCGTGATGGTGCCCGCTGAAAGCTTGGCATCATAGCCCGCCTTCGTCATGATCGGCGATGCCATGATGCCAAGAACGGTGACGGCTGCGCCGACGATGCCTGTCGCCATCGCGAACACGGTCGAGGTCAGGATGACGACAAGGAAGAGTGCGCCGCGCACCGGCGCAAGCAGCATGCGGAACGCCGTAAAAAGGCGCTCCATGAGTCCCGCCTGCTCGGTGATGAAGCCCATGAAGATGAACAGCGGCACGGCGGCGAGGAGTTCTTCCTTCATCATGCCGATGGTCTGGAAGTAACCAAGCTCGAAGACCGTGGCGCCCATACCCCAGTAGCCGAACGTAAAGGCGAGAAACAGCAACGTGAACGAGATCGGCACACCGATGAAGATCGCGCCAAGCAGCACCAGCAGCATGATGAGGCCGATGAGCGCTTCTGCGGTCATATCTCGACCTTCTCCTTATGCTCCAGTTCGACGCCGGTGCGCGCCATGTAGATGCTCTTGATCAACTCGGACACGCCCTGGACCAGCAGCAGGAGGCAGGCGAGCGGCACGACGAACTTGAACGGCCACAGCACGGGTCGCCAGGGTGTCTGATCCGAAGTCTCGTTGATCAGCCAGGCGTAGTGAAATTCGTTCCAGCTGATCAGGAACAGCATGATCAGGCTCGGGAAGAAGAAGACGACATAGGAGATCGCATCGATCCAGCCTTTCCTGCGGATCGAGAACTTCTCCCAGAAGAAGTCGGTACGGATATGAGCACCCTTGTGCAGCGCGTAAGCGGCGCCAAGCATGAAGAGCGAGCCGTACAGCATGTAGGTTGCGTCGTAGGCCCATATGGTCGGCGCGTTGAACAGGTAACGCGCGCCAACCTCGTAGGCGACGGCGAGAACCAGCGGCACCGAGAGCCACGAGATGATCGTGCCGGTCCGGTCCGTGAAGCCGTCGATCACCCTGATGATGGCCAATAGCGCCGGCGACTGCCTGTCTGTTATCTCAGCCATGCCTCGCCCCTTTCGCCGATCATTCGTGCGGCGCAAAGCAGGCCGCCTGCGTGCGGATTGAGGGCGGTCAAATCGGCCGCCCTCGGAGGAAGCCCTATTTCTCGGTAGGGAAGTAGTAGTTCGCCATGAAGGAGTATGGCGGGAAGTAGGACCTCTTGTACGGCACCACAGCGCTGGCATAGGCCTTCTGCGAGTCGTGCACCTTCTTGAAGAACGGGTTCTTGGCGCCCTCGGCCGCCGCAATCTCGTCCCACTTCTTGATGAAGGCCAGCAGGATCTCCGTCGGCGTGCGCAGGATCTGTACGCCGTGCTTCTGCTGCATCTCGATCAGCGCATCGGCGTTCTGGCGCTGCCACTTGGTCCACCAGACGAGGAATGTCTCGTTGGCCGCCGACTTGATGATCTCCTGATGTTGCGGGCTGAGCTCCTTCCACACATCGCCGTTGATGACGAGCTCGCCGACCGTCACGTTCTCATGCAAGCCGGGTGAATAGTGATACTTCCAGACGTTATGGAAGCCGAGCTGCAGATCCTCGATGCCGCCGACCCATTCGGCGCAATCGATCACGCCGCGTTGCGCGGAGGGAATGATTTCTCCGCCCGGCATGTTGACCACCGTGAAGCCGAGCGCCTGCCATACTTCGCCGGCCATGCCGGTCTGGCGGCATTTCATGCCCTTCATGTCCTCGACCGTCTGAATCGGCTTCTTGAACCAGCCGAATGCCTGCGGCCCCGCAGGCAGGATTGGAAACACGACGAGGTTGAGCTTGAGCTCCTTCTGATAAAACTCGTTGTAAAGCTCGAGGCCGCCGCCGTGATAGAGCCAACCCATCACGTCCATGAAGTCCATGCCGAAGGTGCCGCCGGGACCGCCGGTGAACAGGATCGCGGTCTTGTTCTTGCCGGTCCAGTAGCCGGCCCACGCATGCGCTCCGTCGAGCACCTTCTTGTGGGTTGCGTCCAGCACCTCGAACGCCGGCACGACCTGGCCGGCGGGCATCGCCTCGATCTTCAGCGCGCCGGCTGACAGCTTGTTCACCCGGTCGGCGAAATAGGTGAAGTTGTCATAGAGCGTGAGCGACGCCGGCCATGTGGCCTGCATCTTCAACACCTTCGTCTGCGCCATGACTGTTGTGGTGGATACGACAAACGCCGAAGCGATCAGGGCAACGGCGATCAACCCCAGAAACAAGCGTTTCATGAGCCATCTCCTCCCTTGGACAACGTGACCGCGGCGAACTATTCTCTTCGTTGTTCTTGGTCGCCAAGTCTTCAAACCACGTCTGCCACCATTCTGCCACCATCGCCGTAAGTTGTCATCTTGCTTTCTGGCCGTAGCAAGCGCTGCAATTGGACATGGTCGAGACGTTCAGCTCTTGGCCTCAGGCGACGAAATCTCCATTCGTTTGTTACGCTGGCTGTCGGTGGCAAACCAGACGTCGGGGGCGCCTTTGGCTGCTGCGGGACGCGGCCGGGCGATGCTGCGCACACCATGCCTCGCGTTGCCCGACGAGGCTGGGCAAGAACGTCGTTTTTTGAGAGTTGATGTAGGATTCGTCTTATGGCGAATCGCACATTCAAGACCGGCGAGAGCCGGGAGCAACCCAGTCTTCTGCCTGCGCGGATTGAGGACTATGTCGGGCCGGACAATCCGGTGCGGGCAATCGAGAGCTTCGTTTGCGCGCTCGACCTTGCAAAGCTTGGTTTCGGCCACGCGGATCGTGGCGCGGAAGAAGTCGGGCAGCCGCCGTATGATCCTGCCGATCTGCTGAAGCTCTATCTTTACGGCTACATCAACCAGGTCAGGTCGTCGCGACGGCTAGAGCGGGAATCTGGCCGCAATCTGGAGCTGATCTGGCTGCTGAAGGGACTGAAGCCGGGTTATCGGACGATTGCCAACTTCCGCAAGGAGAACTGGAAGGCGCTGAAGGCCGCGAACCGCAGCTTCGTGCTGCTGGCTCGGGAGCTTGGGCTTGTGGGCGGCACGATCGTAGCGATTGATGGTTCCCTGTTCCACGGCGACGCCAGCAAGGCTTCCATCTTTACGCGCAAGCGGCTTGGCGAGCAGATCGCGAGGCTGGACCAGGAGATCGAGGCTTACCGCAAGTCTGTTGAAGACAATGATGCGGCAGAGGTCAAGAAGCCGGGGAAGGATCGCGCGGACGGTGATGGTCGAGGAGATGGCGGTGATATCGCTGCGAAGGTCGCGGCGCTGATGGCGAAGCGTTCACGTGCCGAGGCCGATCTGGCTCGGCTGGAAGAGAGTGGCGAGACGCAAATGTCGCTGACGGATCCGGACGCCCGGCTTCTGGTCAAGAATGGTCAGGGCATTGCAGGCTACAATGTGCAGACCGCGGTTGATGACAAGCACAAGCTCATTGTCGCGAGTGAGGTAGTCAACGACAGCAGTGATGTTCGACAGCTCTCTGCGATGGCCAAGGCGGCCAAAAAGGCTCTTGGAGCCGAGACACTGCAGGCGCTGGCCGATGAGGGCTATTACAGCAGTGTCGAACTGAAGGCCTGCGAGGACGAGGGTATCATTGCCTATGTACCGCTGCCCGAAGGTAGCGCGCGGCTCGAGAAGCAAGGCCGCTTTGCGCTCAAGGACTTCAACTATGATGGTGCAACCGACACCTACCGTTGTCCTGCGGGCCAGCCGCTGCATCCGTTCAAGAGCAGGCAAAAGAACACCAGCGGCCGCATTGAGATCCGTTACGCGGCCCGTGTAGCAATCTGCAGGAGCTGCCCGCTCAAGGTCCGCTGTCTCTCACCGACCACCACCTACCGGACCATTGGTCGCTGGGAGCATGAAGATGTTCTCGAACGCCACCGCGCACGGATGCAGGGTGCGGGCGAGCTGATGCGTCGTCGTTCGGGGATTGTCGAGCATCCGTTTGGCACGCTCAAATGCCGTGCCGGCTATCGTCATTTCCTGGTCCGCGGCTTCGACAAGGTCCGCGGCGAATGGAGCCTGATGGCGCTCTGCTACAATTTCACCCGTGCGCTCAACATCCTTGGATTTGACGGGTTTCTGGCTGCCCTCGCAAAGAGGCTTGCTGTTTGCCAATGTATCTTCGCAGCCCTCCTCCAGCACATCCTGGTTGCTCCAGAGCCTCTCTGGACCAATATCCGACCGCCGCTCCAAATCGGCCGCTTCGTTCCGGCATGAGCCCGCCAACGACCAATTCTTGCCCAGCCTCGACGGGCAAAACACGCCAATGCAGGTCAAGGGGCGGGAGTAGAAAATATTCTGATTGACCGAATTCGCTGTTTCGGGTAAACCGCAGCGCATCCCGGCTCGTCAAAGGGACGTTTCGCGATCGTCACGATACGTAGGCCGGGATGCGATGGACGCGGCAGCGCCGGCGCGTGACGGGGTGGCAGGGCGGGCAAATCCGTGAGCCATCACGATCCGCGGCACGACACGGTGCGGTCACAGCGTTTCTCTTCGGCATTGGGGGCGAGCACGCGCGAGCTTCCGACTGTCCGGGGAGGGACGTCCGCGGACGGCAAAAGCGTGTGGTCCTGACGCCCGGGGTCTGTGCGTCAAGGCTTGCGGTGGTGAAGCGGCCCGACCGGGTGCGCGCATCAGTGATCCGCAAGGCGACGGGGGCAATAGTGCATCGCTCCCCGGGGAGAGCGCGCCATAAGCCGTAACACCATCGCGCAGGGAAGGCCGGGATGTTCCGGCATCACCTGTGGTCACCCCGCGTGCGTCTTGTCGCGTGCGGACCTTGGGTGCCAGCCGGCGCCCGGCCTTCCCTGCGCCCTTGCTTCTCGATGAGGGCGAAACGGACAGCAAAGCTCGGGCGGATTCAGCCGCGAGACTGCGAAGGCATGTTTATTATACGATTAGCTATTTTCTCGTGCCCCGGACGCAGCGCAGTGCGCCCCCGGCGATGCGAAGCATCGTCCGGTGCGGCGTGGTGCGCTGCAAAGCCGGGGCCCATCTCTCCAGGTGTACCGTGTTGTCTTCGGGGTCCCGGCTCTGCGCAGCAACGCAAGAGCGTTGCAGCGCGTCCGGGACACGAAATCTTCGCCCTGCCGCACCGCGCTCAACTTCATCTTGCACTGCGGCAGAAAAATATCGCACACTCCGCCGGACCGGGCCGCCAAGGGCGCGAGCAGGGGAGCGAGCCATGTCCCTCCAGACCGTATCATCCGACGCCACTGAGCAGCGCCCCAACCGCCCTGAGGATGTCCAGGCGATGGAGGCCGATGTCCGGCTGCGGGACGACATCCGCCTGCTCGGGCGCATTCTCGGCGACACCGTGCGCGACCAGGAGGGAGCTGATGTGTTCGACCTGGTCGAGCGCATCCGCCAGACCTCGATCAGGTTCCACCGCGACGAGGACCGGCTCGCCCGCCGCGAGCTCGAGCAGATCCTCGACAGCATGTCGACCTCCGAGACGGTGCGGATCGTCCGCGCCTTCAGCTATTTCTCCCATCTTGCCAATATCGCCGAGGACCAAAACAACATCCGACAGATGCGCGCTGGCAAGGGGGGCAGCTCCGGCGTGCTGGCGGAGACACTGGCGCACGCCAAAGCCGCCGGCATCGGCCCCGACCAGCTCCGCACCTTCTTCAAGACCGCGCTGGTCAGCCCGGTGCTGACCGCGCACCCGACCGAGGTCCGCCGCAAGAGCACCATGGACCGCGAGATGGAGATCGCAGCCCTGCTCGACCGCCGCGAGCGCGTCGCACTGACCGCGGAGGAGGCCGAGGCCGGCGACGAGCAGCTGCGCCGCGAGGTGCTGACGTTGTGGCAGACCAATCTGTTGCGCCGGACCAAGCTCACCGTGCTGGATGAGGTCGCCAACGGCCTGTCGTTCTACGACTACACCTTCCTGCGCGAGGTGCCGCGGCTCATCAACGCGCTGGAGGACCGGCTGGAGCAGGGCGGCGAGCAGGCCGCCGGCGAGCTTGCCTCGTTCCTGCGCATGGGCAGCTGGATCGGCGGCGACCGCGACGGCAATCCCTTCGTCACTGCCGACGTGATGCGCGGCACGCTGCGGCTGCAGTCGAGCCGGGTGATGCAATTCTATCTCAACGAGCTGCACGTGCTCGGCTCCGAGCTGTCGATCGCAGCCCATCTCGCCGACGTCTCGGAGGAGCTGCGCACCCTGGCGGAGCGCTCGCCCGACACCTCGCCGCACCGGAGCGGCGAGCCCTATCGCCTCGCAGTCTCAGGCATCTATGCCCGGCTCACCGCGACGGCTGAAAAGCTCGAAGTCGAGATCACGCGCCGGCCGGTCGGCAAAGCGGCGCCTTACGAGAGCGTCAGGGAGTTGCAGGCCGATCTCGACGTGCTGCATCGCTCGCTGATCTCCAACAATGCCCGCGTCATCGCCCGCGGCCGGCTGCGGCTGTTGCGCCGCGCGGTGGACTGCTTCGGCTTCCATCTTGCCCGGCTCGACATCCGTCAGAATTCGGCGGTGCACGAGCGCACCATCGCCGAGCTGATCGACGCCGCCAATCCCGGCATGTCCTATCTCGTGCTCGGCGAGGACGCCCGCATCTCGCTGCTGACGAACGAGTTGCGCTCGACGCGCGCGCTGGTCTCGCCTTTCGTCAAATACAGCGACGAGACCATGGGTGAGCTCAACGTGTTCCATGCCGCCGCGGAAGCGCATGCGAAATTCGGCTCGGACGCTATTCCCCAATGCATCATCTCGATGTGCAAGGGCATGTCCGACATGCTCGAGGTCGCCGTGCTCTTGAAGGAGGTCGGCCTCGTCCATCCCTCCGGCCGCAGCGCCATCAACATCGTGCCGCTGTTCGAGACCATCGAGGACTTGCAGGCTTCCAGCAGCATCATGGATCGCATGCTGTCGCTGCACGATTACCGCCGCCTCGTCGACAGCCGCGGCAGCGTGCAGGAGGTCATGCTCGGCTATTCCGACTCGAACAAGGACGGCGGCTTCGTCACCTCGGGCTGGGAGCTCTACAAGGCCGAGATCGGCCTCGTCGAGGTGTTCGAGCGCCATCACGTGCGCTTACGCCTGTTCCACGGCCGCGGCGGCTCTGTGGGGCGCGGCGGCGGGCCGAGCTATGACGCCATCATCGCGCAGCCCGGTGGCGCGGTGAACGGCCAGATCCGCATCACCGAGCAGGGCGAGATCATCTCGTCGAAATATTCCAACGCGGAGGTCGGCCGCAACAATCTGGAGATCCTCGCCGCGGCAACGCTGGAGGCGAGCCTCCTGCATCCGCGCCAGAGCGCGCCGCGCCGCGAATATCTGACCGCGATGGACGAACTCTCGAACCTCGCTTTCAAAGCCTATCGCGGTCTCGTCTACGAGACCGATGGATTCGTCGATTACTTCTGGTCGTCGACCGTCATCAACGAGATCGCCACCCTCAACATCGGCAGCCGTCCGGCCTCGCGCAAGAAGACCCGCGCGATCGAGGACCTCCGCGCCATTCCCTGGGTGTTCTCCTGGGCGCAATGCCGCCTGATGCTGCCGGGCTGGTACGGCTTCGGCAGCGCGGTCGAGCAGTGGATCGCGGAGCATCCGGAGCAGGGCATGCCGTTCCTGAAGGAGCTCTACAAGGAATGGCCGTTCTTCCGCATGCTGCTGTCGAACATGGACATGGTGCTGGCCAAGAGCTCGATCGCGATCGCCTCGCGCTATGCCGAGCTGGTGCCGGACGAGGCCTTGCGCGAAAAGATCTTCGGCCGCATCCGCCGCGAATGGCATTCCTGCATCGAGACGCTGCTCGACATCATGGGCCAGGACCGGCTGCTCCAGGGCAACCCGCTGCTGGAGCGCTCCGTCCGCCACCGCTTCCCCTATCTCGATCCGCTCAACCACGTGCAGGTCGAGCTCCTGAGAGAGCACCGCGCGCAGAACCCTGACGAGCAGGTGCTGCGCGGAATCCAGCTGACGATCAACGGGATTTCGGCGGGGTTGAGGAATACAGGGTAGGGCGAATAGCGAATGGCGAGTAGCAAAACGGAAGCATGTTCACAATTCGCCACTCCCACTCGCTATTCGCATGTCTCACGGCTTCATCGCGCCCTGCACACTGGTGTAGACGGCATAGAGCGATGTCGAGCCGCAAATATAGAGCCTGTTGCGCTGCTGCCCGCCGAAGCACAGGTTTGCCACGGTCTCGGGAATGTGGATCTTGCCGAGCAATTCGCCCGAGGACGTATAGCAGCGTACGCCGTCTTCGTTCGGGTCGCCCCAGCCGACCGAGCACCAGACCCGTCCCTCGGTGTCACAGCGAACGCCGTCGGTGATGCCGGGCTTCGGCATGTCGGCAAAGACCTTGCTGTTCGAGACCTTTCCGGCCGCGACGTCGAGGTCGAACACGCGGATATGCGAAGGATTGCCCGGCCCGTCGGTGAACCCGGTGTCGCAGACGTAGAGCTTCTTCTCGTCGGGCGAGATGGCGAGCCCGTTGGGCTCGACAAAATCGTCGACCATGACCTTGACCTCTCCGGACTTCGGATCGACCCGGTAGACGTTCTTCTTGTCCTGCTCGGGCTCGGCCTTGATCCCCTCGTAGAAACCGCCGATGCCGTAGGCGGGATCGGTGAACCAGATCGCGCCGTCGGCAGTCACGACCGCATCGTTCGGCGAGTTCAGCCGCTTGCCGTTGTATTTGTCGGCAATGATCGTGATCGAGCCGTCGAGCTCGGTCCGCGTCACACGCCGGCCGCTATGCTCGCAGGTGATCAGGCGCCCCTCGCGATCGATCGTGTTGCCGTTCGAGTTCATCGAGGGCTGGCGATAGACGCTGAGGTGACCGTCATCCTCGGAGAAGCGCATGATGCGGTTGTTCGGAATGTCGCTGAACAACACGTATCGCCCGGCTGCGAAATAGACGGGTCCCTCGGCCCAGCGGAAGCCGGTTGCGACGCGCTCGACCGCCATGGTGCCGGCGAAGGCCGGAAAGTCGGAAGGGCCGAAGGACGGCGGTCCCTTCTTGGCCGATTCCAGATGCGAATCCGGGTAGCGGCTGCCCGGCAATGGTCCGAGCGGCAGCGGCGCCGTCGATCGCGTCGGTGCGCCGGTCTGGCCGAGGGGCGCGACCGAGGCCGCCAGGGCTCCGCTCATGGTGACGCCCGTCGCCGCGACTGCGGCCGCCGCGCCCTTCAACAGGGTGCGGCGCGCGAGAGAAGGCTGGCTGCTATTTGCGGGAATGGTCAGTGATTTTGTCATGGTTGCCTCCCGATTTTTTTGTTGGGAGCAAACCATCGGCCCGTAATCGGGCGTAAAGCGGGCGATCTCCGGCCGGACAAACCGGAGATCGCAATGCAGCAAAGGCAGGGGATCGGTTACACCGGATCCCAGGTGAAGATGTCGGCGGAGCGGTCGAGCTTGTAGAACGAGCCCTTGAGCGCCGGCATGCCGTGTTCCGCGATCGACTGCGGCGTCCAGCCTTCGCTCCGCTGCACCGAGCGGATCGGCCGGTTCTGGCTGAACAGGAAGATCTCGTTCATGCGCACGCCAAAGATCTGGCCGGTGACGTCCTTGGCGGAATCGCCGAGCAGATAGCCGCAGAGCGGGGCGATCTTCTCCGGGCCCATCTGCTTGATCTTTTCGACGCGCGCCTTCTCCGCGTCAGTCTCGGTCGGGATGGTGCCGATCATGCGGGTCCAGGCGAACGGCGAGACGC